>NZ_JAHVHQ010000002.1:600000-900000 GCF_019802205.1 Roseovarius atlanticus | reverse complement strand
GACCTTCATGGCCATGGGGCTCAGCGTCATCTGGGGCTATGCCGGTGCGCTCAGCTTCGGCCAGACGGCGTTCTTCGGACTGGCCGGATACGCGTACGGTGTGCTGACCATCAATATCGGCAGTGCCTATGGTTTCACAATCGTCGCGCTCCTTTTGGCTGTCGCTCTTGCCGGGCTGTTCGCGCTGATCATCGGTTACTTCATGTTCTACGGGCGGATCAGCGGTGTGTTCGTGGGCATCGTCACGCTTTCGGTCACGCTGGTGCTTGAGACCTTCATGGCACAGACGGCCGGCCCGCAATGGCATATCGGCGCGGCACGGTTGAATGGATTCAACGGGATGTCGGGGATGCCCCCGCTGACAATTCCCTGGCCAGGGGGAGCGCTGTCGCTCTTTCCCGGCCCAGCTCTCTACTACGTGCTGCTGGCGCTGGTGGTCGTCTGTTATCTCGGGTTGCGGATCCTGCTGAACTCCCGTTTCGGGAACGTGCTGGTGGCCATTCGGGAAAATCCGCATCGAGCTGAAATGCTGGGATACGACATCCGGGTCTATCAAATGCTGGCTTTCGGTCTGGGCGGCGCGCTGGCCGGCTTGTCGGGCGCGCTCTACACGGCATGGGGACAGTATATCACCCCGTCGAGCATGGGTCTGACATCGGCCGCCCTTCCAATCATCTGGGTGGCCGTCGGAGGACGTCGGGATATTACCGCCACTCTTCTCGGCACCCTGTTGGTTCTCAGCGCATTCCAGGCCCTGACCATCTACGGAAGCCAGTACGCGTTGGTCGCGATGGGCGCGCTCTTGCTTGTCACCGTGCTTGTCGCGCCGCAGGGGCTGGTCGTTCTTGCCATGAAGGGCATTGCACGGCTGACGGGAGGGAACCGCTCATGACATCTCTTCTCGAAGTGGCGGGCCTTCGAAAGGCCTTCGGCGGGGTGACCGTTGCCAACGGCATAGATTTTGCCCTGCCAGCCGGTGCGATGCATTGCCTGATCGGACCGAACGGCGCGGGGAAATCATCCTTCTTCCGCCTGCTCCTTGGCGAACACGCCCCGGACGCCGGTTCGATCCGGTTCGGCGGCAAGGATATCGTCGCCTTGCGGTCATTCGAGCGCATCCGGCTTGGCATTTCCGTGAAGTTCCAGGTGCCGGGCATATTCAAGGACTTGTCGGTCCGGCAGAATCTCGAAGTGGCCTTCCAGTATCACCTGCACGGGCACAGCCTTGCGGACACAGTGAAGGCCATGCTCGAATTCGCCAACCTCGACGGCGAGGCCACGACGCTGGCCGGCGCGCTGTCCCATGGCCAGCAGCAATGGCTCGAGATCGCGATGGCGGTCGGGGTGGAGCCTCGCCTGCTGTTGCTGGATGAGCCGACGGCCGGGATGTCCCCGGACGAGACACGAAAGACGGGCGAGATGCTGCATGACCTGAATGCCCGGGGCATAACCATTCTCGCGGTCGAACATGATATGGCATTCGTGGAACAGATCGCGCAACGCGTGACGGTTCTGCATTTCGGCAGCATCTTCGCGGAGGGCTCGATCGCCGAGATCATAGACCACCCCGGGGTTCAGGAAATCTATCTGGGGGCATCCGATGAGTGATCAAGCACTTCTTGACGTCTCTGAACTCACGTCCGGTTACGGGAAGGAAACCGTGCTACAGGGTGTGGACCTGCGTATCGGGCCGGGCGAACTGGTGGCCGTGATCGGTCGCAATGGCGTCGGCAAAAGCACTCTGATGCGTACGCTGACGGGCCTGATGAAAGCGCGCAGCGGCTCTATCCGCCTCGGCGGCGTCGATGTCACGGGCAGCAATGCCAATGATCGCGCCCGCGCAGGCATCGGCTATATCCCGCAAGGGCGAGAGGTCTTCCCCGAACTGACAATCCGCGAGAATCTTCTTGTGGGAGAGGTTGCGGGGAAGGGCCGGGGCGCGCCGGATTACGACCGGGTGTACCGCTTCTTTCCGATCCTGAAAGAGCGTGCGCGCCAACGTGCGGGCACGCTTTCGGGGGGTCAGCAGCAACAGCTGGCGATTGCCCGGGCGATGATCGCAGACCCGCGCCTGATGCTGCTGGACGAGCCGTCCGAAGGGATCCAGCCGTCGATCATCAAGGATATCGCGCGCAATGTCCGCACCCTCAATGCGGAAACCGGCGTTGCCGTGCTTCTGGTGGAACAGAACCTCGACCTGATCGTGTCGCTGGCAGATCGCGGATACGTCATGGAAAAGGGCAGGATTACTGCCACGCTTGGGCCGGATGAAATCCGCGACCGCGATCAGGTTCGGCGGCACCTGACCATTTGATCTGCGAACCGATCTTGAAGAAAAACAGGAGATAAACATGAGCTGGCACGAAAATTCCATCATGACGAGACAAGGCGTCGCCAAAGGCAAAGGCGGGACGTCCCACACGATCACCATAGAGGACCAAGGGCGCTTTCATTACGTTTATGGCCCCTATGCCGACCCGGTTCTCGAAATAGAGCCCGGAGACATGGTTTCGGTCGAAACGCATGACGCGTTCGAGGGCGCCATCAAGGACGTCGTTCCGAACCCGTCCGAGCATCTCAACTTTCCGTTCCTGAACCCACAAACCGGGCCGATCTACGTAAAAGGCGCGGAAAAGGGCGATGCTCTGGCCGTTCGTATCGTGTCGATCAAGCCGCGCGGGCCGCAGCCGGTTGGTACGACCTGCCTGCTGACGGAATTCGGCGGTCTCGTCGGTACGGGCGACACCGCGCTTCTGAACCCGCCGCTTCCCGAAAAGGTGCGCAAGGTGCCTGTGGATGAGGATGGCGTCTATTGGTCGGACACGCTTACGCTTCCGTACGAGCCTTTTATCGGCACCATCGGCACCGCGCCGGAGATAGAGGCAATCTCCTCGCTGCAACCGGATTATTACGGCGGCAACATGGATTTGCCCGACGTGGCGCCCGGCTCCATCATCTATCTCCCGGTGCAGACCGAAGGGGGTTTCCTCTACCTCGGTGACTGTCACGCGATCCAGGGTGATGGCGAGCTTTGCGGTGTGGCGCTGGAGATCCCGGCAACCGTCGAGCTTCAGGTCGACCTGATCAAGGGGCATGGCAACGCATGGCCCCAACTGGAGACCGAGGATCGCATGATGTTTATCGGTTCAGCCCGGCCGCTCGAGGATGCGGCACGTATCGCATACCGTGAACTCGTCCGGTGGGTCGCAGCGGAAACCGGCCAGTCCGAGGCTGACGCGTACATGCTGCTGACGATGTGTGGGAAGGTACGATTGGGCAACATGGTCGATCCGAAATACTCGATCGGTGCCGCAATCGAGAAGAAGTATCTCAAGTAACGATGATGTCACGTTAACGTCCTGGCGCCTGTCCGACACCGTGCGGACCGACGGCACCACCGTCGACCGCATCTGCAAGCGCTACAATCCGGAGCGGTTCGATTTTGCGATAAATCGAACCGCGTCAGACCTCGAAATGCGTTATCGCGGTGAACGTTTCGCCAGGATGCGCTGCAAGGTCCGGCGATGCATGTTCAGCCGCCGCGCGGTCTCGCTGACATTGCGGTCGCACAGTTCATAGACCCGCTGGATATGCTCCCACCGCACGCGGTCGGCGCTCATCGGGTTGTCGGGCGGCGGCGGCATCTCGTCATCCTTGGCCAGAAGGGCGTTGGTGATGTCCGTCGCGTCAGCGGGTTTCGACAGGTAATCCGTCGCTCCGATCTTCACCGCCGCAACGGCGGTGGCAATCGCGCCATAGCCCGTCAGCACAACGACCCGGCTGTCGGGCCGCTTTTCGCGGATGGTTTCCACCACGTCCAGGCCATTGCCATCCTCCAGCCGCAAATCGCACACCGCATAGGCCGGCGGCCGCGCCGTGGCGATGGCCTGTCCCGCGGCCACCGAGCCCGCCATTTCCACCTCGAACCCCCGCTTTTCCATCGCCTTGGCAAGGCGCCGCAGAAAGGGTTCGTCGTCATCGACAAGCAGCAAGGTCCTGTCGGCTCCGATCTCGGTCTGTCCGGCTGTCATGCAAGTCTCCTCCCGCTCGCGCCTTAAGGTGTAGCGCCGCCCCCATGATGCGTCAAACTATCGCAGGGTCAACTGGCATCTAAGTAGCACTGGACACGGTCGGCCATCTGCTCGGCGGTGTCATCCCGCCGGAAAAACTCGACAAAACCGTGTTCGGGCAGGGTGAGATAGGTGAAGGTCGAGTGATCCACGAGGTAATAGTCGGGATCGTCGCTGTCCTGCTTGGCCGAGAAGGCGCGATAGGCGGTGGTCGCCGCCTTCACCTGTTCCTCGCTGCCGGTCAGGCCCAGAAGGTCGGGGTGGAAGGCATCGGTGAACTCGCGCATCACCTCGGGCGTGTCGCGCTCGGGATCGACGGTGATGAACACCGGCTTCACGTCCTTGCCGCGTTCCTTCAGGATATCGACGGCGGCCACGTTGCGCGCATTGTCGATGGGGCAGACATCGGGGCAGAAGGTATAGCCGAAGTAGATCAACGACGGCTTGTCGATCACCTCTTCCTCGGTCACCGTCTCGCCGGTTTCGCTGACCAGGGTGAACGGCCCGCCGATGGCACCGGCGCCGCCGGCCACCGCACCGCCCCGGCATTGCGCGAACTGATCGTCCCCGTTTCCGCCCCGCTGGGTGACGAAATAGGTCACGCCCAGCAGCACGATCACGGCCACACCTGCCAGAATTGCGTAAACTCGTGTCATGACGCCTGCCCTCACGCTAGGAATATCCACTTGCCTGTGGCACATCTAAAGTCACCCTTCGCCGAAGGAAAGAGAGACAAGATCACGCATGGCACACACCCACGCGCCGCCACAGGATTTCGGCTCGGGCCGACAGTCGATCCCCCTGCGCACGCTGATTATGCTGCGCTGGTGGGCGGTGACCGGCCAGCTGTCGGCACTTCTGGTGGCACAATACGTGCTTGGGCTCAGCCTCGCCTTCGGCATGTGCTATTTCTTTGTCGGCCTGTCGATCATCTCGAATGTCACGGCGTATTTCATCTTTCCGGAAAACAAGCGCCTCAGCCAGCGCCAGACGCTGCTGGTTGTCCTGTTCGACATGCTGCAACTCGGCGTGCTGCTGTACCTGACGGGGGGTCTGAACAACCCGTTCTCGATCCTGATCGTGGGCCCGGTGACGGTGTCGGCCTCGGCGCTGACCGCAGGATCGACGATCTTTCTTGGCGGGATGGCGATCCTGATCACATCGGCGCTGACGCGGTTCTACATGCCGCTCACCACCCAAGGCGGGCAGTTGCTTTTCATTCCCGACCTGTTCCTCTTTGGCAACTGGGTCGCGATCCTGATCGCGGTGGTGTTCCTCGGGGTCTATTCCCGCCGGATCGTCTCGGAAATGTACGCCATGTCGGAGGCGTTGCAGGCCACGCAGATGGCGCTGGCCCGCGAACAGAAACTGACGGACCTGGGCGGGGTGGTGGCCGCCGCGGCGCACGAGCTGGGCACGCCCCTGGCGACGATCAAGCTGACCAGCGCGGAACTGGCCGAGGAGCTGGACGACCACCCGGAGCTGCGCGACGATGCCCTGCTGATCCGGGAACAGGCCGACCGCTGCCGCGATATCCTGCGGTCCATGGGGCGGGCGGGCAAGGACGACCTGCACCTGCGCCGCGCGCCCCTGTCGGCCCTGCTGGAAGAAGCCGCCGAACCGCATCTCAACCGCGGCAAGGACATCCGGTTCGAGATCGTCGCCGACATCGCCCACGAGGGCGCGCAACCCACCGTTCTGCGCCGCCCCGAGGTCATCCACGGGCTGCGCAACCTTATCCAGAACGCGGTCGATTTCAGCCGGAACAGGGTCTGGATCGACAGCGAATGGACCGACCGGACCATCACCGTCCGGATCATGGATGACGGGCGCGGCTATCCGCAGCATTTCCTGGGACGGATCGGCGAGCCGTTCATCCGCCGCCGCGCACCGCGCCCCGATCCCCAGCGTCCCGAATACGAGGGCATGGGCCTGGGCCTTTTCATCGCCAAGACCCTGCTGGAACGGTCCGGCGCCGACCTGACCTTTGCCAACGGCAGCGACGACCTGCGCAAGAAGGAGGCATATGCCGAGCGCACCGGCGCGTTCGTCGAGGTCTCCTGGCCGCGAAGCAGCCTTGAAACCGACGACCAGCGCGGGCGGCAATCGCTGGGGGACAACCAGCTGATCCAGGGCTGACATCGCGCCCGTTAACGGCCCATTAACCTTGAAAGGGCAATGTGGCCGCGTCTCTGGACCAGGACGCCTTGCATGGATGGCTTTTCGCCTCTCTTTCTTGCCGCCACGCTCATGGCCTCGGCCGCCGTTTCGCTGATCGTGCTGTGGGCGCTTGGCCGATCCTGGTCGTCGTATCCCCCCGGTTCGAGGGGCACGACATCCGGCTCCGGGCACCGCGCGACCTTCGTGTTCCAGGACGACATCCTCGTCGACCAGGATACCCCGGCCGAAACGATGCCGGGCGTCGCCTCCGGCGATATCGGCACATGGCCCAGCCTGCGCAGCTGGCTGGGCTCCCGGTTCGGGCCGCTGCCCCGATCGCTCGACGATCTCGACGATGGCGAGTTGCGCGATCTGCCCGCGACCGATGCCGATGACATGGCAACGCTGTCGTTGTCGCGTCGCAACGATGGCGGCCGGGTCCAGGTGACGGACCCGGCGCGGGCCGGGCCACTGGACCGGCACCGCACCCGGCGGCTCGGCGCCACGATCACGCGCTACCAGACGGTGTTCGACAAGGCCCCCTGCGCCGTGCGCATCCTGGATCCCGCCGGCCGGATGCTCTGGCAGAACGCGGTTTTCGCCGGCTACGACCCCGCGCAGGCACAGCTTTTGATCGACACGGCAACCGCAAGGGACACAGCCACGCGCCTGCGGATGCCCGGCCCGGCCACGGCCGAAGACAGGGTTTGCGAGGTGGTCCATATCCGCGCCGGCGACGTTCGGGCCGTGTTCGCCACCGACGTCACGCAGGTCGCCAATGCCGAGGCGCTGCGCCGCGAGTTCATCCAGACCCTGACCAAGATCTTCGCCAACCTCACCACCGGGCTTGCGGTGTTCGACCGGCACCGCAACCTGGCGCTGTTCAATCCCGCGCTTTTGGAGCTGACCGGACTGCCCGCGCCGATCCTGTCGTCGCAGCCCTCGCTGATCCAGTTCTTCGACAGCCTGCGCGACAACCGCGTTCTGCCGGAACCGAAGAACTACGCCTCCTGGCGCAACCAGATCGAGACCATGATCAGCAGCGCCGCCGGCGGGCTCTATCTCGAGGACTGGAACCTGCCGAACGGCATGACCTACCGGGTCACCGGGCGCCCGCACCCGGACGGGGCCATCGCGTTCCTGTTCGAGGATATCACCGACAACGTCTCGCTCGCCCGCCACTTCCGCAGCCAGATTTCCCTGTGCGAGGCCGTGCTCGATGCCACCGACGAGGCCAAGATCGTCTTCGGGCCGGACAATATCGTGTCATTGTGCAACCGGCCCTGCCGGCAGTTGCTGGGCATTGATCCCGATGCCTCCTTCGCCGACATGACCCTGCGCGAGGTGGTGACCGTCTGCCGCAGAGCCCTGCCGCGCGACGGGGTCTGGGGCCGGGTGGAGCAGGCGGTTCTGAACCGCGCCGCGCTGGAAGAGACGCTGCCGCAACCGGACGGCAGCACGCTGATATGCCGGGTCGGCCATCTGCCGGGAAATTCTGCGATCATCACGCTTCTGGCACAGCACGGCACGTTGCGATCGCACGCGAAAGCACAGGCCTGACGCCGCCTTTGTGTTGCAGGCGGCACGCTGCGGTGTAGTGTCGGGCCATGCCCGCGCGAACGCTGCAAATCACCCTGGCCGATCCCGAGGCCACCGCCACGCTCGCCCGACGGGTCGGTGCGGTCCTGCGCGTTGGCGACGTGCTGCTTCTCAACGGGCCGGTCGGGGCGGGAAAGACCCATTTTGCGCGCAGCCTGATCCAGTCGCTGCTGCCCGTCCCCGAGGATGTGCCCTCGCCCACCTTCACCCTGGTCCAGACCTACGCGACCCCCGGTTTCGAGATCTGGCACACCGATCTCTACCGTCTCACCAACCCCGACGAGGTGATCGAACTGGGCCTTTTCGAGGCCTTCGAGACCGCGGTGGCGCTGGTGGAATGGCCCGACCGCCTTGGCGATCTGGCCCCGGCCAATGCCCTGTCGCTGACCTTCATGCCGCAGGCCGATCCCGATCGGCGGGTGCTTGACTTCGCATGGTCCGATCCGCGATGGGATGACAGGATAGGGGAGTTGTCGAATGACTGATCGCAACGCGCAGATCGAGGCCTTTGTCGAAAACGCCGGCTGGGGCGACGCGGTGGTGTCTCACCTTGCCGGGGACGCCTCGAACCGGCGCTACCTGCGCCTGATCCGGCCCTCCAATGCCCAGCGCGCCGTGCTGATGGACGCGCCACCTGAAAAGGGCGAGGATGTCCGCCCGTTCGTGAAAATCGCCTCCTACCTGACGTCCGTGGGCCTCAGTGCGCCGCGCATCCTGCACCGCGACGACGACGCCGGGTTCCTGCTGCTCGAAGACCTCGGCGATGCGCTGTTCGCCAGCATCGTCCCGCGCAACCCGGACCTAGAGGACAGGCTCTATTCCACCGCAATCGACGTTCTGGTGCATCTTCATGCCCAGCCGGCGCCCGACGGGCTGGCCCCCTATGATCCGGCCACCGCCACCTCGCTTTCGGCGCTGGTGTTCGACTGGTACGTGCCCGGCGCGACGGACACGACCGATAGCGCGGAACGGCCCGGGTTCGAGGCCTGTTTGCAGGACCTTCTGGCCGAACATGCCGCCGACTGCGATGTCCTCATCCAGCGCGACTATCACGCGCAGAACCTTCTGTGGCTGCCCGATCGCAAAGGGGTTGCCCGTGTCGGGCTGCTGGATTTCCAGGACGCGATGCTGGGCCACCGGGCCTATGACCTGGTCTCGCTTCTGCAGGATGCGCGCCGCGATGTTCCGCCCGCGCTGGAGGCCCGCATGCGCGACCGATACGCCCTTCAGACCGCCCGGGACCCACAGGCCTTCGCCACCGCCTATGCCGTGCTCGGCGCCCAGCGCAACCTGCGGATTCTGGGCGTCTTCGCGCGGCTGTGCATCCGCGACGGCAAGGCGCATTACGTCGATCTGATCCCCCGCGTCTGGGGCCTGCTGCAACGCGATCTCGCGCTTCCGGCCCTCGCACCGCTCAAGGCGCTGCTGGACCGCGCACTGCCCCCGCCCGACGCCGCCCTCTTGGAAAAGCTGAAATCGAAATGCGCGACACCCCAGATGCAGTGATGCTCTTTGCCGCCGGGTTCGGCACGCGGATGGGCCCGCTGACGGCGACCCGGCCAAAGCCGCTGATCGAGGTGGCGGGCAAGCCGTTGATCGACCACGCGATCGACCTTGTCGCGGCGCAGGGGCCACGGCGCGTGGTGGTCAACACGCATTACCTGTCGGCCCAGGTTGCCGCGCACCTGGCGGGGCGCGACATCACGATATCCGAGGAACAGCCCGAGATCCTGGAAACCGGCGGTGGCCTGCGCAAGGCGCTGCCGATCCTGGGCGACAGTCCTGTCTTCACCATGAACACGGATGCCGTCTGGTCCGGCCCCAACCCGCTGGCACAGCTTGCCGCGGCGTGGGATCCGGGCCAGATGGACGCGCTCCTGCTCTGCGTGCCGCCGGAAAACGCCATCGGCCACGCCGGCGCGGGCGATTTCGTCATCGGCCCCGATGGCCGCGCCGCCCGGGGTGCCGGGGCCATCTATTCCGGCGTTCAGATCCTGAAAACCGACGGGCTGGCCGACATTCCGGATCGCGCCTTTTCGCTCAACATCCTGTGGAACCGTATGCTCGAAGAAGGCCGCCTGCACGCCGTGAACTATGCGGGCCGATGGTGCGACGTGGGCACGCCCGAGGGGATCGCCCTCGCCGAAGCCATGCTGCGAGGCAACGATGTTTGAACCGCAGGACACGCCGCGCGTCTTCGGCGTCCCGCTCGGCGCCGATTTTCCCGGGGCGCTGGTGGATGGGCTGTGCCACGCCTATTCCGGCCAGCCGCCCGAGGCGCTGGCCCGCGTCCATCTCATCGTCAACACCCGCCGCATGGGCCGCCGCATCCGCGCGCTGTTCGACGCGGGGCCGGCGCGCCTGCTGCCCCGGATCAGCCTGGTCACCGATTTCGGCGAAACGCTGGGCCTGGCCCATATCCCCGACCCCATTCCGCCCCTTCGGCGGCGGCTGGAACTGACCAAGGTGGTTGCGGCGCTGCTTGACCAGGAGCCCGATCTCGCCCCCCGCGCGGCGCTCTACGACCTGTCCGACAGCCTGGCCACGCTGATGGACGAAATGCATGGCGAGGGGGTTACGCCGGACGACATCACGCGCATCGACACTGGCGACCAGTCGGGCCACTGGGAGCGCATCAAGACCTTCCTGGGCATAATCAGTCCCTATTTCGAGACCGACGAAGATGCGCCCGACGTGGAAACGCGCCAGAGGCGTGTCATCGAAACCTATGCCCGGATGTGGCAAACCCGGCCGCCCGATCACCCCATCATTCTTGCCGGCTCGACCGGCTCGCGCGGGGCCACGCGCCTGTTGATGAAGACGGTGGCGACATTGCCGCAGGGCGCGGTGGTCCTGCCCGGCTTCGACGCCGATCAGCCAGAGCACGTCTGGACCCGGTTGCAGGAAACACCCGACCGCAGCGAAGACCATCCGCAGTACCGCTTTGCCCAGCTTCTGGCGGACCTGGACAGCCCACCATCCATCATCCGGCACTGGCCGGGGTCAGAGCCTGTCTCGCCCCAACGCAACCGCGTGGTCTCTCTCGCGTTGCGTCCCGCGCCGGTGACGGACGAATGGCTGTCGCACGGCCCCGCGCTTGCCGCCGACATCGCCCCGGCAACCGACGGCATGACCCTGCTGGAGGCGCCCTCGGCCCGGATCGAGGCGCTTTGCATCGCCATGCGCCTGCGCGAGGCGGTCGAAGATGGCCAGACCGCCGCCCTGATCACACCCGACCGGACGCTCACGCGCCGCGTCGCCTCGGCGCTCGATCGCTGGGGCATCACGCCCGACGACAGCGCGGGCATGCCGCTGCACCATTCCGCGCCCGGCCGCTTTCTGCGCCACGTGGCCGAATGCCTGAACGCACCGCTCGACGCCGCGCAACTGCTGACGCTGCTGAAACACCCGTTGACACACGGCGCGGGACAGCGCGGCCCGCATCTGCGCCTCACGCGAGAGCTGGAGCTTTACCTGCGCCGCAATGGCCCGCCCGTTCCGACCCTGCAAACGCTCGACGCCTGGGCCGACAAGATCGACGATCCCTATCTCGCCACGTGGCTGGCCTGGCTGCGCGCCAACTTCTTCGATAAGGCCATGCCCGAAAGCCTCGCCTTGGGGGCGCGTGTCGAGGCGCATATGACCCTCGCCGAGGCCATTTCGCGCGGGCCGGAGCCGGACGCACCCCTGCGCCTCTGGGACGAGGATGCCGGGCGAGAAGCGTGGAAATGCGTCTCTGAACTGGCCGAAAACGCCGAGTACGGGCAGGCGATGCGCGCCATCGACTATATCAACCTGTTTCACGCGGTGCTGTCGCGCGGCACCGTGCGGCAGCAGCTGGAAACGGACCCCCGCGTGCTGATCTGGGGCACGCTCGAGGCGCGCGTGCAGGGCGCCGACCTTCTGATCCTCGCCGGGCTGAACGAAGGCACCTGGCCCGAGACGCCGCCGCGCGACCCCTGGCTGAACCGCGCCATGCGGCACGAGGCCGGGCTCCTGCTGCCCGAGCGGCGCATCGGCCTGGCGGCGCATGATTTCCAGCAGGCCGTGACCGCCACCAGGGAGGTGTGGATCACCCGCGCCATCCGGTCCGACGACGCACAGACGGTGCCCTCGCGCTGGCTCAATCGTCTGACCAATCTCCTGAAGGGCCTGCCGGCCGAAGGCGGCCAGGCCGCGCTGGAGGCCATGCGGGCCCGCGGCCTGACCGCCATCGCGCGCGCCGAGGCGTTCGAAGCCGTCGATCCCGCCCCGTCGGCCCCCCGTCCCGCGCCGATCCCGCCGGTCGAGGCGCGCCCCAGGGAGCTGTCCGTCACCCGGATCGAAAAGCTGATCCGGGATCCCTACGCGATCTATGCCGACAAGATCCTGCGCCTGCGCCCCCTTGACCCGCTGATGCGCGCGCCCGATGCCCGCCTGCGCGGCGAGGTTCTGCATGACGTGCTGGAGCATGTCATCAAGGCCACGATGGATGATCCAGCGAGGCTGACACCCGCCTTTCTGACCGATCGAACAGTCTCTGTTCTGGCGGAAACCGTGCCCTGGGGCGAGGCGCGTGCGCTCTGGCTTGCGCGCATGGCCCGCATCGCCGCATGGTTCGTCGACACCGAGACGCAGCGCCGCGCCCTGGCGCGGCCCACCGCGTTCGAGCAACAGGCCTCGGCGCGGCTCGACCCGCTGGATTTCACGCTGACGGCCAAGGCCGACCGGATCGACATGGACGCGGGCGGTCGGCTGCACATCTACGATTACAAGACCGGCGCGCCGCCCTCGGCCAAGTCGCAAAAGGCGTTCGAAAAGCAGCTTCTGCTGGAGGCCGCCCTGGCCGAACGCGCCGGGTTCGGCGAGCTGGCGCCCGGCCCGGTGGAACGCGCCGTGTTCATCGGGCTGACCGGCGACCCCAAGGAAGTGCCGGCGCCCCTCGAAGACGCCCCGCCCGATCGGGTCTGGGCGGAGTTGAAGGACCTCGTCAGCCGTTACATGGATGCGAACCAAGGCTACCTGTCGCGCCGCGCGATGAAAACGCGGGACATGCAGGGCGACTATGACCAGCTTGCCCGCTTCGGCGAGTGGGACATCACCGATACGGCGAACCCCGAAAGGGTGGGCAGATGGTAGACGACGCCACCCAGCGCCAGATCGACGCCGCGCGGCCCGGGCGCTCGACCTGGCTGTCGGCCAATGCCGGATCGGGCAAGACCAAGGTGCTGACCGACCGGGTCGCGCGGCTGCTTTTGGCTGGAACAGACCCGCAAAACATCCTGTGCCTGACCTACACCAAGGCCGCCGCATCCGAGATGCAGAACCGCCTGTTCGACCGGCTGGGCGAGTGGGCGATGTTGCCGGACGCCAGGCTGGAAGCGCAGTTGACGGGCCTCGGCATCGACGGAGCGATCACGCCCGAGCGCCTGCGCGAGGCGCGCCGCCTGTTCGCCGTCGCCATCGAGACGCCCGGCGGGCTCAAGATCCAGACCATCCACTCGTTCTGTTCGGCCCTTTTGCGCCGCTTTCCGCTCGAGGCCGGCGTCAGCCCGCAATTCACCGAGATGGAGGACCGCGCTGCCGCCCTGCTGCGGGCCGAGGTGGTCGAGACAATCGCCAACGGGCCCGACGCGCAGGTGCTTTACGATGTGGCCGAACAATATACCGGCGAGGATTTCGAGAGCCTGACGCGGGAAATCGTCGGCAAGCGGGATCTGCTGTCACGGCCTGTCGACGATGCACGGCTTTCCGCCCTGTTCGGGCTGAGACCGGATGACACCGCGCAGACGCTCGTCGCGTCCGTCTTTCCGGGCGGCGAGGCCGACCTGATGGCCACCCTGCTTCCCTTGCTGACCGCGGGCAGCAAGACGGAGGCCACCGCAGCGGTCAAGCTGACCATGGCCGAGATCCCGTCGCTCCAGGCGCTGCCGATCCTCGAGGATGTCTTCCTCACCGGCAGCAGTGCAAAATCACCGTTTTCCGCCAAGATAGGCTCTTTTCCGACCAAGGCCTTGCGCGAAAGCAACCCCGATCTGACAGAAAAACTCAACGCCTTCATGGCCCGCGTCGAGGCGGCGCGCGAGACCCGCCTCGCCCTCGACGCCCGGGCCATGACGCGTGTCCTGCATCGCTTCGCCGCGGTTTTCCTGCCCGCCTATGCCGCCGCCAAGGAAGCGCGCGGGATGCTGGATTTCGACGACCTCATCCTGCGCAGCCGCGACCTGCTGGACGATCCCAAGGTCGCGGACTGGGTGCTTTTCAAGCTCGACGGCGGCATCGACCACATCCTCGTCGACGAGGCGCAGGACACCAGCCCGGTGCAATGGACCCTGATCGAGCGCCTGTCGCAGGAATTCACCAGCGGCACCGGCGCCCGCGCCGACCGGGAGCGGACGATCTTCGTCGTCGGCGACAAGAAACAGTCGATCTATTCCTTCCAGGGCGCCGATCCCGAAGGGTTCGACCGCATGAAGGAGGATTTCCGCGCCAAGCTGGACGTCACCGACGCGCCCCTGCAGGACATGGAGATGGAGTTTTCCTTCCGCTCGGCGCAGACCATCCTGTCCCTGGTCGATGAAACCTTTCGCGGGCTGGAGGCCAGCGGCTTTACCCAGCGCGAGCCCCACAAGGCGTTCCACGCCGGCATGCCGGGCCGCGTCGATCTGTGGCCGCCGGTCGAAAAGGAAGAGGCCGAAGACCCGCCCGAGTGGTACGACCCCGTCGACATCATGACGCCCGGCGATCCGGCAACGCGCCTGGCCGCGCAGACGGCCCGGAACATAAAGGCGATGCTGGGCACGCCCCTGCCGTCCAGGGACGGTACATCGGCGCGCGCGATCACCGAGGACGACATCCTCATCCTCGTGCAGCGCCGCTCCGACCTCTTTCACGAGATCATCCGCGCCTGCAAATCCCAGGGGCTGAACGTGGCCGGGGCCGACCGCCTGCGTGTCGGCGCGGAACTCGCGGTGCGGGACATCGCCGCGCTCCTGTCCTTCCTCGCCACGCCCGAGGACAGCCTGTCGCTCGCCACCGCCCTGCGGTCGCCGCTTTTCGGCTGGAGCGAGGGGCAGGTCTTCGATCTCGCGCATTACCGCCAGCAACGCTATCTCTGGCAGGCGCTGCGCGACCGCGCGGCGGAGTTTCCCGAAACCTTCGCCATTCTCGACGATCTGCGCGACGCCGCCGACTACCTGCGCCCCTATGACATGATCGAGCGTATTCTCACGCGCCACGATGGCCGCGCGCGGCTGCTGGCGCGGCTGGGATCCGAGGCCGAGGACGGCATCGACGCGCTCTTGTCCCAGGCCATGGCCTATGAACAGAACGCGGTCGACAGCCTGACGGGCTTCCTGGTCTGGATGGAAACCGACGACCTGGAGATCAAGCGCCAGCTGGACGGCGCGGGCGACCGGATCCGCGTGATGACCGCCCATGCCGCGAAGGGGCTCGAGTCGCCCATCGTCATCCTGCCCGACAGCGCCAGGCGCGACCTGCGGGTCGAGGCCAGGCTGATCGCGGCGGGCGACACCGCGCTGTGGCGGCCCCGCAAAGACGATCTGCCCACGGCACTTCAGCCCCCGGACGCGGCCGAGCGGGACGCGCAATGGGCCGAGCGGGACCGGCTGCTTTACGTCGCCATGACCCGGGCCGAGCAATGGCTGATCGTGGCCGCCGCGGGCGATCTCGATCGCGAAGGGCGCGACTGGTACAGCAAGGTGCGCGGCGGGATGCTGCGGTCGAACGCTGTCGAGCACGTCTTCGACGCGGGGCAGGGGCTGCGCCTGCAAGGCGGAAACTGGGCCGGGTTAGAGCCTGAATCTGCCCAAAGGGCCGAGGCCGAAACCGTCACGCTTCCCGCCTTTTTCGCCGACCCCGCCAGGCCCGCGCCGGCCGCGCCCGAAACCCTTGCCCCCTCGACCGACCTTGGCGGCGACAAGGCGCTGCCGGGCGAGGCGGGGCTGGACGAGGACGCCGCCAAGCGCCGCGGCCGCCAGGTGCACCGCCTGCTGGAAGTTCTGCCGCAATTGGCCCCGGACGACTGGGCCGACAGGGCCGCCTCCGTCCTGGCCCACGGTCCCGACGCCGCGCAGGGGCAGGACCTGACCCTCCTGCTGGCCGAGGCTCAATCCGTGCTGACGCAGGAAGACCTGCACGTGCTCTTTGCGCCCGAGGCGCTGGCCGAGGTCCCGGTTTCCGCCCATATCGACGCGCTGGGTGGCCGGCGGATTCACGGCACGATCGACCGCCTGATCGTAGGCCCGGAGAAAATCCTTGCCGTCGATTTCAAGACCAACGCCGTCGTCCCCGCCACGCCGGCCGATGTGCCCTCGGGCCTCTTGCGGCAGATGGGCGCCTATGCCCATGCCCTGCAACAGATTTATCCCGGCCGCATCATCGAGACCGCGCTGCTCTGGACCCGCACCGCCACGCTCATGCCCCTGCCACACGATCTTGTGACACAGGCGCTGGCCGACACCCATATAGCTTGACGCTCCCTACGGGTGTTCATAGGTTCTCTGTCGAACCCGAGCTCAAGGAGAGACGCAAGATGGCCACCGTTGCCGTAACCGACGACACGTTCGATAGCGAAGTGAAGAACTCCGACATTCCCGTCGTGGTGGATTTCTGGGCCGAATGGTGCGGCCCCTGCAAGCAGATCGGCCCGGCGCTGGAAGAGCTGTCATCCGAGATGGACGGCAAGGTCAAGATCGCCAAGGTGAACGTGGACGAGAACCCCAACTCGCCCTCGCAACTGGGCGTGCGCGGCATTCCGGCGCTTTTCATCTTCAAGAACGGCGAGGTCGTGTCGACCAAGACCGGCGCCGCCCCCAAGGCCGCGCTGCAAGGCTGGATCGAAGAGTCGATCTGAAGAACAGTTGACTAGAACAGCGAAGGGGTCGCCGGCTTGGCGGCCCTTTTTCGTTTAGGCACCAGCGCGGAATAAAGGCGCAGCAAAGCTGCGCCGCCGCGCATCGTCATGCGAGTAGCATGCCTCCGGCATGACGCCGCCCCCACGGCACGGCGATTTGGTTGGTCCATGCGCTTCGCTGAACTGTCCAGCGGATTTGGCAGCCATAAAGCACATCAGAACAATCGTCGGCTCGCCGCACCGCGGCCCGGCGCTGCGCGGCTTCCCTCAATCCCTACGGGTTGCCACATCGCCCCACGCCTTCCATATAGGTCCAAAGATCAAAGGAGCCCCGACAATGAGCGATTTCCCCGGCTGGCACGGCACAACCATCATCGGCGTCCGCAAGGGCGGGCAGGTCGTCGTCGCGGGCGACGGGCAGGTCAGCCTTGGCGACACCGTGATCAAGGGCACCGCCCGGAAGGTCCGCCGCATCAGCCCCGGCGGCTATGACGTGGTCGCCGGTTTCGCCGGCTCCACCGCCGATGCCTTCACCCTGCTTGAACGGCTGGAGTCGAAGCTGGAAGCGACCCCGGGCCAGCTGCAACGCGCCTCCGTCGAACTGGCCAAGGACTGGCGCACCGACAAGTACCTGCAAAAGCTCGAGGCGATGCTGATCGTCACCGACGGGTCGCAGCTTTACGTGATCACCGGCGCGGGCGACGTGCTGGAACCCGAACATGACGTCGCCGCCATCGGCTCGGGCGGGAACTACGCGCTGGCCGCCGCGCGCGGCATGATCGACAGCGACAGGTCCGCCGAACAGATCGCGCGGGATGCCATGGCCATCGCCTCGGACATCTGCGTCTACACCAACGGCAACCTGACCGTGGAAACCATCGGCGCCTAATGAGCGCTTGGCGAGCATCGCTCGTCAGCCAGGGCGGGTCGGAATGCGGTCTTTCTTTCGTCCAGACGGTCCATTAGTGCTGGCGCGAAGACGACCAGAGGACTTTCCATGACCCTGACCCAGGACGACCTGCGCGCCGCCACCGCCGCCGGCATCATCGACGAGGCCCAGGCTGCGCGTCTCAGCGCCCTGTCGCACGAACGCGCCGGCCGCATCGCCCGCCGCGCGAACGAGGACGAACCGTTCGAGCTCTTTTCGGGCTTTGCCGAGATCTTCATCTCGCTGGGCCTGATCCTGCTGACCTCCGGCGCTGTGACCTTCGCCTTCGCCGCGGGCGGGGTGGTGTTCGTCATGGCGGCGCTCATGGCCGTCGGCTGGTTCGCGGCGCATTACTTCACGCTGAAACGCCGGATGAGTCTGCCCTCCATCGTGCTGGTCTGCACCTACGCCACCGGCGCGGGCGGGCTGATCGGGTTTCTTCTCGACATGATCGGCGTCGGATCCGCCACGCTGGGTGCGATCCTGCTGGGCCTCGGTGGCATGGCCTCGATCCTGCTGCATTACCGCCGCTTCCGCGTGCCCTTCTCGATGCTGCTTGTCGGGCTTTACGGCTTCATGGTGATCTACGCGATCACCACCGAAACAAGCCCCGTCGACACGCTGATCACCGGCAGTGTCCGGGGCCTCTTCGACCTGCGCCAGGGCGGGTCCCTGGCCATCGGCACGCTGATCTTCGGCATTCTCGCCTTCATCGCCGGCCTCTGGTTCGACATGCAGGACCCGCACCGTATCGGCCGCCGCGCCCGCTCGGCCTTCTGGCTGCACCTGCTGGCCGCGCCCGCGCTGGTGAACACCGTGATGATGACCGCCTACAACATCCCCGGCGAGCTTGGCGTCGTCCTGACGCTGATCGGCCTTGTGATCATTACCGCCTTCGCCCTGATCATCGACCGCCGCTCCTTCCTGACCGCCGGCCTTGGCTACCTCGCCGCGCTCATCTTCTGGCTGCTCGGGGAAGGCTCCATGGACATCACGATCCCCATCCTGATGCTGCTCCTTGGCTCGCTGATCACCGGCCTCGGCACCTTCTGGACCCACCTGCGCGTCGCCCTCATGCGCACCCTGCCGAACTTCCCCGGCAAGACCCGCCTGCCCCCCTACGACGACGTCACCGCAACCTCCGAATAACCGCACCTTGCGTTTCGCCCCCCCATGCTTACGTTCCCCGTAACGCAACCACAGGACGCCCCATGACCGACCTCACCCCGCGCGAAATCGTCTCGGAACTCGACCGCTACATCATCGGCCAGAAGGACGCCAAGCGCGCCACCGCCGTCGCCCTGCGCAACCGCTGGCGCCGCAAGCAGCTCTCCGACGACCTGCGCGAAGAGGTCTATCCCAAGAACATCCTCATGATCGGCCCCACCGGCGTGGGCAAAACCGAAATCTCCCGCCGCCTGGCGAAACTCGCCCGCGCCCCCTTCATCAAGGTCGAGGCGACCAAGTTCACCGAGGTCGGCTATGTCGGCCGCGATGTCGAACAGATCATCCGCGACCTCGTCGACAGCTCCATCGCCCAGACCCGCGACTTCATGCGCGAAGACGTCAAATCCCGCGCCCACCAGCAGGCCGAGGATCGCGTCATCGCCGCCATCGCCGGCGAGGATGCCCGCGAGTCCACGCGCGAGATGTTCCGCAAGAAGCTCAAGGATGGCCTGCTCGACGACACCGAGATCGAGCTTGACGTCGCCGACACCTCCAACCCCCTTGGCATGATGGACATCCCCGGCCAGCCCGGCGGCGGCCAGATGGGCATGATGAATCTCGGCGACATCTTCGGCAAGGCCTTCGGCGGCCGCACCACCCGCAAGAAGATGACCGTCCGCGAAAGCTACGACATCCTGATTTCCGAGGAAGCCGACAAGCTGCTGGACGACGAAACCGTCAACCGCACCGCGCTGGAAGCGGTCGAGCAGAACGGCATCGTCTTCCTTGATGAGATCGACAAGGTCTGCGCCCGGCAAGAGGCCCGCGGCGGCGACGTCTCGCGCGAGGGGGTGCAGCGCGACCTGCTGCCCCTGATCGAGGGCACGACCGTCTCGACCAAGCATGGCCCGGTCAAGACCGACCACATCCTCTTCATCGCCAGCGGCGCCTTTCACATCGCCAAGCCCTCGGACCTTCTGCCCGAACTTCAGGGCCGCCTGCCCATCCGGGTCGAACTGCGCGCCCTGACCGAGGAAGATTTCGTGCGCATCCTGACCGAGACGGACAACGCCCTGACCCGCCAGTACTCCGCCCTCATGGGGACCGAGGAGGTCAACGTCGAATTCACCGAGGACGGCATCAAGGCCCTCGCCCGCATCGCGGCGGAGGTCAACCAGACCATCGAGAATATCGGCGCGCGCAGGCTCTATACCGTGATGGAACGCGTGTTCGAGGAACTCAGCTTCACCGCGCCGGATCGCGCCGGGGAGAGGGTCGTCGTGGACGAAGCCTTCGTGGACGCCAACCTGGGCGAGCTGATGAAGTCGACGGATTTGAGCAGGTATGTTTTGTGAGTATCAGCTGAACACGTCGTCTATGCGAATAAATAGATCGTATTCCGATAACTTTGATGCATCAGCTGCCATCAGCAAGTGACTCAGGACTAAATCAGCGCTCCTTCCCGCATTTCTCGGCCGAATATCGCTTCTCAACGAACAATGAAGAATGTCTATGAAGTCATGGCCTCGAATCTTAGATCGTGGCTCGTCAGGCTGTTCACTTCGGCAGACCTGTACTGTCTCCATAAATTCATCAAAATCGCCATACCGCGCGTTTAAGCGGACGGTTCGATTAACCAATTCATCTAGGTTGAGCCGTGCAATTCCATCATCTTCAATTGAAATCACCCGCGTGGGATCTGCGATTTTCATTCCCCAACCAAGCATTTCATTTGCGGTACGAACCGCGAAGACGTCGCTACCAATGATCGTTAGGCTTGCCATAAGATCTTCCAAAGATCTGTCTGGTGTCGCTGTCATCATTCGGACAAACTTTGATAAAATTTGCTCATCGTACAGATACATTTCGACAGAAGTAAAATCTGTAAGTTTTATATTCTTTCCTTCAAGTATACGACCTAGGTAATCGTCATAATCTCTGTCAGCAACGACCAGCACCGTTGCGAAACTTTCGTGCCCAATCAGCGCAGACTCGATTTCTAAACCGAGAGCGATTGCTCTGTTTTTGTTGCTGGAAGTTAAACCATATTTCTGAAGTACTTCGATAGGCACTTCGACTTCGTCTACGGTTTGAACTCCCACATTGGGATGCTTTCGTTCGGACAAATACCATTGAAAGACTACACGGTCAGATGGACCTTCTACCCACAAGTGCCGTAATTCTGGCTCTAACTCATACAGAGCTATTAGCTCGACAATCTTTTTCCTGTACATCTAATCGGCGACATTGGTTAATCTTAAAGTAGAGTTCCTATGTTCCGCGAGTAATTCTATTGAATGCGTCGCCATAAAGAACTGAACCGGGCTACCAGAGGAAAGATCGAGTAGAGCATTTACCAATGAGCGTTGCCATTTGATGTTGAGTGATAATTCTGGCTCATCGACTAAAAACAAACTGCGCTGGCTAGTCCCGACTAGAATATTACACATCAGCATCAGCAGATGTTTTTCCCCGGACGATAAAACATCAACAGCGATTGGTTCTTCATCGCTCGCAATGACAGTTACACCGTCCACAGCATCGATATGTAACGATTTGTTTTTGTAGAAGTTATTGATGATTGAAACGAACATGTTCAACCTGCTTGCGATGCCTTTTAGACCTTCTACTCGCGCTTCTACGCTGTCAAAGTAAGGTGTCAGGATTTGCGAGATAAGTGGAAGGTTGGCGTCTTCGGCTTTAGAAATTGCATCTTCATAGCCTTCGACTGGTACATCGTTTGCCATTCCCACTGTTGAAAGGGTCTTCGTCGACTTGGCCAATGCCTTCGAACGCGCAATCAAGCTCTCACGAATTTCTAGGCTTGGACTATGAGTTTTCGTGCCGTAGGTTCCCAGTCGAGTAATCAAATCTCTATATATATCCGAGATAGATGCATCATTGGCACTTCTGGCTTCAAGCGTCTGATCTTTGATCCAGCTTTCCGCACGTGATACAGATTGCCTTAGCTGACGGGTGGGCTCATCAACGTCGCGCTCTTCAGAAAGGTTTATATGAATAGTGTCGTAATATAGTTTCTCTCGATAACGTCTTCGCAAGCGTACCTCATCTTCAGCTCGAGAGAGGTAATCACTCTGAAATTCTCTGTTGTCTGACATATGAAAACAGTTGAGCTTGGTTTGGAAAAGTTCATCGAAAAGTTCATTCAACCTTCCATCATCCACATCGTCATTGGTTACTTTGTAATTACCCTCGCGGAACTTCGAGTCGACGAACACTTCCCGAAGAATTTTTTCGCGCGTTCTAAGCTGTAGCGTGTAAGCACCTACACCTCGCTCATCTCTTTTGGTCGCTACTAGATGTCGACCGTCTGAGAAACGGATTCCAAACTCTGTGAATTGGGTCTTCGCGATGAATGTCCTGTGACCACGCGAATCCGACCTGGAGAGCAGGTGGTAGATCAAATTGACAATTGTTGTCTTGCCTGAACCATTGTCGCCGTAGATGAGTATCAATCGTTCAGCGCGTTCATCAGAGATGTCCGGAAGTGACACATCGTAAGAGTATAGGCCGAAAAGACCTTTCACGTAGAAGCCGATTATCATTGGTTCGCGAATAAATTGTGTTAATTTATTATTCAATACAACCGCCCCAGTCTAACCGTTTATTCCATTACCATCGATCCCAAGAAGGATTTCAAGGGCGTTTCAAAGTATTGCCGACAATAACTTTAACAATCGGGCTCCGTCTTAACCCTCCAGCCCAGAAAACCGCACCGCCGACATACCACCCAGATACCGACGCGATACCGACGTTCCGTTCTGGCCTGTCCGGGGGGCGTTAACGAATCAGATCGCACCCCTTTGAATTCGCTTTTCTTCATCCGGGTTTCGGGCCACGAAGGGGGTCATGCGGCTCCTCGATTTTCTCCGTGACAACCTCCCCTTCCTGTCGGCGGGTATGCTGCTGACCTTCCTAAGTTCTTTTGGACAAACGTTTTTTATCTCGCTCTTCGCGGGCGAGATTCGGGCCGCGTTCGAACTCAGCCACGGGCAATGGGGCGGGATCTACACGCTCGGCACCACCGCCTCCGCCCTGGTCATGGTCTGGGCCGGCGGCCTCACGGATTTTTTTCGCGTCCGCACGCTGGCCCCTATCATACTGATATTACTCGCTTTTGCCTGCCTCTCCATGGCGTTCAACCCGGTCTGGTGGGGGTTGATCGCGGTTGTTTTTGCCCTGCGTTTCACCGGCCAGGGCATGACCAGCCACCTCGCCGTCGTCGCCATGTCCCGCTGGTTCATCGCCACAAGGGGCAAGGCCCTGTCCATCGCCACCCTCGGCTTCGCCCTGGGCGAGGCCTTGTTACCCCTTGTTTTCGTTGCACTTCTGGCCGTCTACGACTGGCACATGCTCTGGATCGCGTCCGCTCTCATCGCCCTCTGCGGCGTTCCGATCATCTACCGCCTCCTCCGCCTCGAACGCACCCCGCAAATGTTGGCCGAAACCGACCAGTCGCTGGGCATGGAGTCTCGCCACTGGACCCGCAATCAGGCCTTATTTCATTGGCTTTTCTGGTTCATGGTCCCGGCCCTTTTGGGCCCTGCAGCCTTCAACACCGCCTTCTTTTTCCACCAGGTTCACTTCGCCGATCTGAAGGGCATCCCCCACGTCCAGCTGGTCGCCCTCTACCCGTTCTACACCGCCGTCGGCATCGTCTCGATGATCCTTTCCGGCTGGGCCCTGGACCGCTTCGGCACCGCCAGGCTGATCCCGTTCTTCCAGCTTCCCATGGTCGCCGCCTTCGGGATTTTTGCCATATCCGACAACACCTTGACCCTGCTCGCCGGCCTCTTCTTCCTCGGCCTCACGACGGGTGCCAACACCACGCTGCCCAACGCCTTCTGGGCCGAATTCTACGGCACCGCCCGCCTCGGCTCGATCAAGGCCATGGCCGCCGCCGTCATGGTCTTCGGCTCCGCCATCGGCCCCGGCCTGACCGGCATGGGCATCGATCTGGGCCTGGGATTGGAACGCCAGTACCTGATTGTCGCGGGCTATTTCGTGTTCACCACGCTGATGATGACCATCGGCATCACAAGGGCCAAACCCCTGCTACCGATTGCGGCGTAGATACACGTAGTACGCACCGCCACCGCCATGCCGCCCATGCGCCTGGGTGATCTGCAGCACCAGCCCCGACAACGGCGCCATGCCCAGCCATTGCGGTACCGCGTGGCGCAGCACACCATTTCTGGTGGGTATCGGTCCGCCGGTATCGGTGTTCTTTCCCTTGCCGGTGATCACCAGAACCAACCGTTTCCCCTGCGCCTGCGCCCGGAGAATGAAGCCTGTCAGGGCAGGTTGCGCCCGGGCCAGGGTCATGCCGTGCAGATCGATCCGGGCTTCCGGCTCGACCTTGCCACGCTTGAGCCGCGTGTTCGTGCGCTTGTCCATCTGCAACGGCTGTCGCGCAAGGCGCTCGGACAGGCCCGGCAAGGTGTCGTGCTTGTGGCCCGAGCGGTTGGCGTTTTGTCCCACCCTGAAATCGGGAAGCGCGGGTTGCGGCGCGTCAGACGGTGGCTTCGACGGCCTCTCCAGGAGCCTTGGCCCTTCCTTTCCGGTTTTCGGATTAAGCCGGTCGGTTGTCTTCGCCACCTGCTGCCAAAGCTTCAATTCTTCGGGTGTCACCCGTCTCCGGCTCAAAGGTTCGGCTCCGTCGCGGTGGCGTAGGCGCGCTGGATCGGCAAGAGAACGACCATCCGGCCCGGGTCGCGCAAGCGTCCGGCGATGCGACCGGCGGCGTCTCCGGTGCCGATGAAAATATCCGCTCTTTGCGCCCCCTTGATGGCAGAGCCGGTATCCTGTGCAATCATGAGGCGGCGGATGGGATCTGCGCCCTCTTTCTCTATCCAGACCGGCGCACCGAGAGGAACATAGGCCGGATCGACCGCAATCGTGCGTCCCGCTGTCACCGAGCGGTTCATCGCCCCGAGCGGACCCATGTGGGCGGGCACGGAATCGATCCGGCGAAAGAACACGTAAGACGGGTTGTGCCAGAGCAGTTCCTTGCCGGCCACCGGGTTGCGGCGCACCCAGTTCTTGATGACCTGGGCGGACACCTGATGCGCCTGGTATATTCCGCGGCGAACCAGTTCCGCGCCGACCGAACGGTACTCGTGTCCGTTGGCACCGCCGTAACCGACTCGGATTTTCCGCCCGTCCGGCAAGGTCACGCGACCGGAGCCCTGGATCTGGAGAAAGAACTTTTCGACCGGATCGTCGACCCAGACGATTTCCAGCCCGCGCCCCTGCATGGCGACCCCGGCCTCGATCTCCCGGCGTGTCAGCCAGGGCAATTCACCCGCCGCCTCTGGAGGTTTCCGGTAGAGAGGGTAGCGATAGCGCGCACTGGCCGACAGTGAGCCGCTGAGTTCCGGCTCGAAGTACCCGGTGAACAGGGCCTTCCTGCCGTCCTCGATCAATACCGGGCGAAAGAACAGCCGGAAAAAATCGGTCGCGTCAGGCTGTTGCTGCGCGAGACCGCAAAGCGCTCGCCAGTCCGGGTCTTCAAGGTCCGGACAGGTAAGCAGAAATGCCTCGAGCGCCTTGTCGTGGTCGTCCTCGGCCCAACCGCTGAGGTCTTCGAAGTCGAGAACGGTATGTGTCACGTCCTGGGCCGCGACGGCGGTCGCCACGGTCAGGAAAAGTGAGAACGCTGCCGCCGCCCGTCCGATCATTCGCCTGTGGCAACAAGCCGCCAGTTCGGGTCGTCGGACCCCATGACACGTTCGAAGGTCCAGCTGTCCTTCTGCTTTTTGGATTTGCCGGGCTCACCCTCGACAATCTCGCCGTTCTGGTCGCGCACGACAGAAACTAGCTCGCCGATGAACCGCACCGTGATCTCGGCAGAATTGGTGGCGTTGTCGAACCTTGCTTCGGTGAGGGTCGTCTCGCGAACGCCGATGAATTCCGCCTCTACGGTCAGGCCTTGCTGGGCGCGCGAGTTCACGACACTTTTGAAGGCCTCGTACACGTCTTCATCGAGGAAGGGTTTGATTTCCTCCATCTGGCCACGCTCGAACGCCATGAGGATCCATTCATAGGCCTGTTTCGCGCCTTGCAAGAACTCGCCAACCGCAAAGCTGCTGTCCGCGCGCTTCATGTCGGCGAGCGCCTTGGCGCTATCCGAGCCTTCTGCCACATGATCCGTGATGTCGAAATCCGGACCACCGTCGATCACCTCGAAATCCTGTCGACGAGACGGCGCGGGGGTCGACGGCCGTGACTGTTGCGACGGCTCATACCCATCGCGGGTCCCCAGAACGCTTTTCAGCCGAAGAATAAGGAAGATGGCAATGCCCGCCAGGACAAGCAATTGGAGTAGGGGCGAATTCATTCATACCTCTCAACGTGCCCAGGATGGAAACCTCCCGGTTCGGTTCTTATGTAGGGTGTTGATCCGGGCGAGTCCACCATACCCGCCTTTCAAAGCAAGGAGGATCGTTTTCATGTGGCTGTTTGTAGCCTTTCTCGCGGTGCCACTGATCGAAATCGCGCTGTTCATCCAGGTCGGTGGCCTGATCGGACTGTGGCCGACCCTGGCGATCGTCGTCATAACCGCAGTTCTGGGAACATGGCTTGTCAGGACGCAGGGCGCGATAGCGATCGGACAGTTGCGCTCGTCTTTTCAGAAGCTGGACGATCCGACCGAACCCTTGGCGCATGGGGCCATGATCCTGATTGCCGGTGCGCTGCTGCTGACCCCGGGTTTCTTTACCGATGCCGTCGGCTTTTCCTTGCTCGCCCCGCCGATCCGCAAGTCCTTGTTCCAGTTCCTGCGAAAGCGGATCAAGGTGCAGCGCTTCGAGATGGGCCCGGATGGTCCGCGCGACATGAGGCAAGAGCCGCGACCACGACACCGCCCGGACGTGATCGAAGGCCAGTATGAAGAGGTCGACCCCCCGAAGAAGCCCAACCATGACGGCTCTGGCTGGACCAGGCATTGATCTGAGAGCACCAAGACAGGGCATTGAGGCGGCATCGGCATCCTGCTAAGCCTTCCGACGAATAATTTATCCGCCAGGAGACAGCAGATGGCCGAACAGGAAAACGGCGCCGCCAAGTCGGACGCTCAAGCAACGCAGGCAGGTCCGAGGATGAACGTTCTGACCCAGTTCATTCGGGACCTGTCATTCGAAAATGCCCTGGCGCAACGCGGGACTGGCGGCGACGTCAACCCCGATGTGCAGGTGGCCGTCAATCTGGACGCCAAGAAGAGATCTGCCGATCATCAGTACGAGGTGATGCTCAAACTGGTGGTCACGTCCAAGAACAAGGGGACAGAGGACACGCTGTTCCTGATGGAGCTGGAATATATCGGCGTGTTCCATATCGAGAACGTGCCCGATGACCAGATGCATCCCTTCCTTCTGATCGAATGTCCGCGGATGATCTTCCCGTTCGCACGCCGCATCGTCAGCGACGTCACGCGCGACGGTGGGTTCCCGCCGCTGAACCTTGAAACCATCGACTTCGTTCAGCTTTACCGCAACGAAATCATGCGGCGCCAGGCGGCGGCGGCCGAAGAAAAGCCAACGCCTGACGCCTGACGCCTGACGCCTAGCTCAACCTTTTCCAGAGCGCGTCGTCGCCCATGTGTTCCACGAATGCCTGGTGCGCGGCGCGCTCTTCTTCGCTGAGCCTTGGCGCAAGCGGTTTGGTCCGCGGGCCGGGATGCCAATTCGTCTCTTCCGTCTCTTTCGATGTATCGGGCGAATATGCGCCGGCGAGAGCGAAATCGGGCTGCCGGCCGCCGATCAGTTCCAGATAGACCTCGGCCAGTATCTCGGAGTCCAGAAGCGCGCCGTGCAAGGTTCGTGACGAGTTGTCGATGCCGAACCGACGGCAAAGTGCATCAAGGGACGCGGGCGAGCCCGGAAACTTTCTTCGGGCGATATCAAGCGTATCGACGGCCTGCTCCCACGGGATCCTGGGCATCTTCAGCCAGCCAAGCTCCGCGTTCAGAAACTTCATGTCGAAGGCGGCGTTGTGGATCACCAGCTTCGCATCGCCGATGAAGTCGACAAAGCTCTGGGCGATCTTGCTGAAGACCGGCTTGTCGCGCAGGAAATCGTCGCCCAGCCCGTGGACCTCGAAGGCTTCCTGCGGCATGGACCGTTCAGGATTGATGTATTCGTGATATGTCCGGCCAGTCGGCATGTGATTGAACAGCTCGACCGCGCCGATTTCCACAATCCGATCCCCCTGTTCAGGGTCAAAGCCCGTGGTTTCGGTATCGAGTACGATTTCACGCATGGTTCAGCCTGGTCCGAATATCTTTCAGAACATCCTGAACCTGCCGGCGCGCATGTTCAAGCGTGTCGGTAGTGATCGTGTAATCTGCCCGCGCGCGTTTATCGGCATCCGGCATCTGCTTGTTTCGGATCGCATCGAACTGGGCCTCGCTCATCGTCCCGCGGGCCATGACGCGGGCTTTTTGCATCTCGGCAGGCACGCTCACGCAGACAGTTGCATCCATGTATCTGTCCGCGCCGGTTTCGAACAGCAGCGGGATATCCAGAACGGTGATCGCGGCATCGGTGTTCGCGAGAAACGCCGCACGGTCCTGTGCGACCAGCGGGTGCACGATGTCTTCGATTGTCGTCAGGGCGTTCGGGTCCTGCCCGATGATGGTTTTCAATCGCTCGCGTGAGACGGCACCGTCGACGACCGCAGAGGGAAAAACCGATGCAATCGGCGCGACCGCATCGCCGTTGGGCGAATACAGGCGATGAACCGCAGCATCGGCATCCCAGAGGGCGCAGCCTTCGTCGGCGAACATACGGGCCGTGGTCGATTTGCCCATCCCGATCGAGCCGGTGAGGCCAAGCTTGAACGTCATCGGAGGGCGGCTGCGCGCGTCGCGCTGTCAACCTCGGGACGGACACCGAACCAGCGTTCGAAAGCCGGCACCGCCTGGTGCAGCAACATGCCAAGCCCGTCGACCGTCTGGCAGCCCAGTTTTTCCGCTTCGGCCAGCAGCCGGGTCTTGAGCGGAGCATAGACAAGATCGGTCACCATGGCGCCCTTGTGCAACCCGTCCAGCGGCACGCGCAAGGGTGGTTTGCCGATCATGCCCAGCGACGTGGTGTTCACGACCGTCGCCGCATCTTCCATCATGTTGCCGGCCTGAACCCAGTCGATCACCACGATGCGCTTGCCGAATTCCGTCTTGAGCGCGTCGGCCCGGACCCTTGTACGGTTGGCGATCATGATTTGCGGAACACCGACCTCCAGCAAGGCCGAGATCACCGCCCGCGCGGCACCACCAGCCCCCAGCAGCGCCGCGGGCCCCGCCTTGGGGTCCCAGCCCGGCGCGTTCTGGCGCAGGTTCTGGATGAAGCCGACACCGTCGGTGTTGTCGGCATGAATCTTCCCGTCCTTGCGAAAGATCAGCGTGTTCGCCGCCCCGATCAGGGTCGCCCGATCGGTGATGAGGTCCGCGATCTCCAGCACCTTTTCCTTGTGCGGTACCGTGATGTTGACCCCGACAAACCCCATCTTGGGCAAGGTGCGCAGGACATTCTCGAGATCATCGGTGGAAACGTCGATCGGAATGTAGTGACCTGCAATACCGTGGGTCTTGAGCCAATGCGAATGTATCTGCGGGGATTTCGAATGCGCCACCGGGGAGCCGATCACACCTGCCAGTGGAATCCGGTTTTCAGTCATGTCTCAAGCTCTCCTCGCAGGCTGAGGTACGACAGAAGTTCAAGCAAGGGCAAACCGAGCACGTGAAAGTAGTCTCCGTGAACCTGGCTGAAAAGTCGAACCCCTTCTTCTTCCAGTTTGTATGCACCCACAGAATGCCGGATGCTATCCCAGTTTCTTTCGACATAGCCCTCGAGATAGCTGTCGGATACGTCTCGCATCATCATCCTGACAACACCGACATGGCGCCACACCGGCCGGGAGTCATCGCAGACGACTGACGCGGACAAAAGCTCGTGTCGCTTGCCACGCATTGCGCGGAGCTGTTCCAGCGCTTGCTCGGGGGTGTCGGGTTTGGACAGGATCTGCCGCTCGAAACTCAGGACCTGGTCGCATCCTATGACCAGTGCGTCGGCGTGTTTGGCGCTTTGCTTGGCGGCTTTGAGCTCTGCCAGGGCATCTGCGATATCGCGAGGCGATGCACCTTCGGCAATCAGACCGTCACGCATTGCGGATTCGTCGACACGCGCGGGCACGACATCGAATGAGACACCCGCATTCTGAAGCAGAGTTTTTCGGATGGCCGATCCGGAGGCCAGAATGATCCTGCGTGGCATGTGGATAACCTGTTGCATATCTCACTGGTTTTTTAAGGACAGAATGGCGAAGTTTCCAACATTAGAGGGGCTGAGGAACAAAGTCTGTGTTTTCGTGCGTCTTCAGGGTTTCTTTGCACGTGGGGACAAGGAAAACTTCGACACCGGGAAAACGGCGTTCGGACCCGATACCGGGTCATTTCATCCACGGGGTTTACCGGATCTGTAAAACTGAACTATCGCTTATTTTCAAATACTTGACACACATCAGCATAGTGCAGGCAGATGTATTCAACACATTTATCCACATCCGCTGGCAGTGTGGGGAATTCGGTGGACAGATTCATAATCCCCAGCTTGGACAGACCCCTACAAAATCATCATCCTTTTTCTTTCTATATTTATTATTTAAGGGAGGGGCAGGGAACGCGGGGAAAACATGACCGACCTTCTGGCCTCACTTTATCCCTGGATGAAGTCGCTGCATATCATGGCCGTGATCTCCTGGATGGCCGGCCTGTTCTACCTGCCAAGGCTTTTCGTCTATCACGCAGAGCAATCGACGCCGGGAGACAGCCGCGACGAGGTGTTCCAGACGATGGAGCTCAAGTTGCTGCGGGTGATCATGAACCCGGCGATGATCGTGGCTTGGGTTGCCGGTTTATGCCTTGTCGCCACGCCCGGGATCGTGGACTGGGGCGCGATATGGCCTTACCTGAAGCTGGCCGGCATCCTTGCCATGACGTGGTTCCACATGTGGTTGGCGGGTCGCCGCAAGGCCTTTGTGGCTCGCGACAATACTCTGACGGGCCGGCAGTACCGCATGATGAACGAAGTGCCGACGCTGTTGATGGTCGTGATCGTTCTGTCCGTCGTCGTGAAGTTCTGAGATTGACTCGGCGCACGACTGCTCTTAGGTAGCTGTGAACGGTGCCCGTCCGGGCGTGCCGATTTTCACTACAGAATGAAGAAACCGCGCGAGGATCTCGCGCCGATTTCTTAGGGATACTTCCATGTCTGACGAACGCCTCAACCTGTCCGATCTCAAGAAGCAATCCGCCAAGGATCTGCTTTCGATGGCGGAAGAGCTGGAGATTGAAAACGCGTCCACCATGCGCAAGGGGGAGATGATGTTTCAGATCCTCCGGGAGCGGGCGGATGAAGGCTGGACGGTTTACGGCGATGGCACTCTCGAGGTGCTGCAGGACGGGTTCGGGTTTCTTCGGTCCTCCGAGGCCAACTATCTTCCCGGACCGGACGACATCTATGTATCGCCGGACACGATCAGGAAACATTCGCTGCGCACCGGCGACACGATCGAGGGTGAGATCAAGGCACCGGAGGAGAACGAGCGGTATTTCGTCCTGACGTCGGTGACGCAGATCAACTTTGCGGACCCCGAGAACGCCAAGCACAAGATCGCCTTCGACAACCTGACGCCGCTCTATCCCGACGAACGGTTGCAGATGGAGATCGACGATCCCACGATCAAGGACAAATCGGCCCGGGTGATCGACCTGGTGGCGCCCATTGGCAAAGGCCAGCGGTCTCTGATCGTGGCGCCGCCGCGTACGGGTAAGACGGTGATCCTGCAGAACATTGCCTCTAGCATCGAGCGGAACCATCCCGAATGCTATCTGATCGTCCTGCTGATCGACGAACGGCCCGAAGAGGTGACCGACATGCAGCGGTCGGTCAAAGGCGAGGTCATCAGCTCGACATTCGATGAGCCCGCCGGCCGGCACGTCGCGGTTGCCGAGATGGTCATCGAAAAGGCAAAGCGTTTGGTCGAACATAAACGAGATGTTGTTATTTTGCTCGATTCAATAACAAGACTTGGTAGGGCTTATAACACGGTCGTGCCGTCATCGGGCAAGGTCCTGACGGGTGGTGTGGACGCGAATGCCTTGCAACGGCCCAAGCGGTTCTTCGGCGCAGCCCGGAATATCGAAGAAGGTGGATCGCTGACCATCATTTCTACCGCGCTGATCGATACCGGCAGCCGGATGGACGAGGTGATCTTTGAAGAATTCAAAGGCACAGGTAACTCGGAGCTGGTGTTGGATCGCAAGATCGCCGACAAGCGCGTATTCCCGGCAATCGACATTCTGAAATCGGGCACCCGGAAAGAAGACCTGTTGATAGACAAGGTCGATCTGCAGAAGACGTATGTCCTGCGTCGTATCCTGAACCCGATGGGGACCACGGACGCGATCGAATTCCTTCTTGGAAAACTGAAGCAGACGAAGACGAATTCGGATTTCTTCGATTCCATGAACACCTGATGTGAGCCCGGTCAGAGGACCCATGGACACAATCTTTGCTCTTTCGACCGCGCCAGGCAAAGCTGGCGTCGCGATTATCCGCGTTTCCGGCGCCGGAGCGTTTCAGGCCGTCGGGTCCCTGGTTGACGGTTTGCCTCGGCCGCGGCAGTCAGGCCTGCGGAACATCAAGGCTCCAGATGGTTCGATGTTGGACACAGCCCTGGTACTGACCTTCGAGGCTGGCCACAGCTTTACCGGAGAGGCGACGGTTGAAATCCATTGCCACGGATCGCGGGCGGTGGTTTCGGCAATCCTAGATGCGCTGGGCGGTCAAGACGGGTTGCGACCAGCCGAACCAGGCGAGTTCACGCGACGCGCATTGGAGAATGAAACCCTGGACCTCGCACAGGTGGAAGGCCTGGCGGACCTGATCGACGCGGAAACGGAGGCGCAACGCAGGCAGGCCGTGCGCGTTTTGTCCGGACAGTTGGGCGCACGGGCGGAAGAGTGGCGTGAAAAATTGATCCGTGCCGCGGCACTCCTGGAAGCGACAATAGATTTCGCGGACGAAGACGTGCCGGAAGATGTGTCACCGGAAGTGTTGAGCCTACTTGAAAGTGTGCGCGCCGAATTGGACAGAGAGGCCTCTGGCGTCGGAACCGCGGAGCGTATCCGTGAAGGGTTCGAGGTCGCGATTGTCGGCGCACCGAATGTTGGCAAGTCCACGTTGCTGAATGCGCTTGCCGGGCGGGATGCGGCAATCACGTCCGAGGTTGCCGGGACAACACGGGATGTCATCGAGGTGCGGATGGATCTGAACGGTCTGCCCGTGACATTGCTTGATACCGCGGGATTGCGCGCTACCGAGGACAAGGTCGAATCCATCGGCGTGGACCGCGCCATGAAGCGAGCAGAGGCAGCCGACCTTCGGGTTTTCCTCGTGGAACCGGGTCAGGAGCCTGCAATGGAACCGGCCGCCGAAGACGTGGTCTTGATCGGAAAGGCTGATCTTCACGGATGCCCTGGGAATTCGATTTCAGGCATTACGGGTCATGGCGTTCCTGCCTTGATCGACGGGGTGTCGCATGTTCTTTCCTCTCGGGCTGCGAACGCGGGGATCGCAACGCGGATGCGGCACAGGGAAGCCTTGATATCCGGCAGTGAAAGCCTTGCCAGAGCGATGGCGCATCTGGGACTTGGCAGCGAACAAACGGACCTGGCCGCAGAAGAGTTGCGGAGTGCTGTGCGCCGTCTTGATTCTCTGGTAGGACGTGTGGATGTCGAAGCCGTTCTTGACGAGATATTCTTGAGCTTTTGTCTGGGGAAGTAGTGGAGTGTTTCACGTGAAACATTTTGATGTGATTGTCATAGGGGGCGGCCATGCCGGAACCGATGCCGCCCATGCATCTGCTCGCCTTGGTGCAAAAACCGCGCTGATTACTTTGACCCGATCATCGATCGGGGTCATGTCATGCAACCCCGCGATCGGCGGCCTGGGGAAAGGCCATCTCGTTCGCGAAATCGACGCGCTGGACGGGGTCATGGGGCGCGTCGCGGACAAGGCGGGCATACAGTTTCGCCTTTTGAACCGCCGCAAAGGGCCTGCGGTGCAGGGGCCGCGCACACAGGCAGACCGGAAGATCTATCGCGAGGAGATGCAGGCGGAAGTCGCGTCCCAGCCGAATTTGTCGGTGATCGAGGGTGAGGCGGCCGACTTCATGATGACAGATCAGAAGGTATCCGGGATCGTGCTCGCGGATGGCAGCGAGATTTCTGCGCGGGCTGTTGTTCTTACCACCGGAACGTTTTTGCGGGGCATGATTCATATCGGGGACGTGTCCAGGCCCGGCGGAAGAATGGGCGACAATCCGTCGGTTCGTCTGGCGGAGCGGATAGATACATTCGGTTTACCCCTCGGGCGTCTGAAAACGGGAACGCCGCCGCGTCTTGATGGAAAGACCATCGACTGGGCAGGGCTGGATATGCAGGCGGCCGACGACGAGCCGGTTCTCTTTTCCTTCATGTCGAAACGTCCCTCCGCGCGGCAAGTGGCCTGCGGGATCACCCATACCAACACCAAAACGCACGAGATCATTCAGAAAAACCTTCATCGTTCTGCGATGTATGGGGGGCATATCGGCGGTGTCGGGCCGCGCTATTGTCCGTCTATCGAGGACAAGGTCGTGCGCTTTGCGGACAAGCCGTCTCACCAGATATTTCTGGAACCTGAAAGCCTTTCGGATGACGTGATTTATCCAAACGGGATTTCGACATCTTTGCCCGAAGAGATCCAGGAAGAGTACGTTCATTCGATCAAGGGGCTGGAGAACGCAAAGATTCTGCAGCCGGGCTATGCGATAGAGTACGACTTCGTTGATCCAAGAGCGCTGGACGCGACATTGGCGGTGCGCTCGGTGCCCGGCCTTTTCCTGGCGGGCCAGATAAACGGCACCACTGGATACGAGGAAGCTGCAGCACAAGGCGTCGTGGCAGGTCTGAACGCAGCGCTCTCTGCTTTGAAAAGAGATCCGGTGATTTTCAGTCGTGCCGAAAGCTATATCGGTGTGATGATAGACGATCTGGTCACGCGCGGCGTGTCGGAACCTTACAGGATGTTTACCTCGCGGGCGGAATTCAGACTTTCCCTGCGCGCGGATAATGCCGACCAGCGCCTGACGCCGATAGGTGTGGAGCTTGGCTGCGTCAGTGCGGAAAGGCGGGAGGCGTTCGAGCACAAGATGGCGCGGCTGTCGGACGGAAAAGCACGGATTTGGGACATTCTGTATACGCCGCGGCAGCTGAACCAGGCCGGGCTGAAGGTCAATGAGGATGGGACCAAACGCAGCGGGTATGCTCTGCTGTCCTTTCCCGACATATGTTTCGAAGACCTCTTGGCGCTGGATTCGTCCTTGTCGGATATTGATCAGGAAACCAGACGGCAGCTGGAAAGAGATGCGCTGTACGCAAACTATATCGAGCGGCAAAACCGGGACATCGAGGCCATCAAGAAAGATGAAAAGCAAGTTATCCCACCTGATTTCGACTTTGGCTCGATCCAGGGCTTGTCGAATGAGGTGAAGGCCAAGCTGGTATCCGCGAAACCTGCAAACCTTGCGCAGGCGGGCCGTATTGATGGAATGACGCCGGCCGCACTGACAATCATTCTGGCGCGCTTGCGGCAGATGAAACGCGTGAAGTCCGCATGAGTTTCAATCTCGGCGTCGATGTTTCACGTGAAACATTCGAGCGCCTGGAGAGGTATGCTGACCTCGTCAGGAAGTGGAATCCTCGCGTAAACCTGGTCGCAAAGTCAACGCTAGAGGAAATTTGGAACCGTCATTTCCTTGATTCCGCCCAGCTTTTCCAGCTGGCGCCTGATCATGCGAAGACGTGGGCTGATTTCGGGGCTGGCGGCGGATTTCCGGGGTTGGTGATCGCGATTCTGTCCCATGAGCTGCGGCCGGATATGTCCGTGATGCTGGCAGAGAGCGACGCTCGAAAATCGGCGTTCCTGCGGAACGTTGTTCGGGAGACCTCCATTAACACCAAGGTTGTGTGCGAGAGAGTGGAGGAAATACCGCCCTTGTGCGCCGATGTCATATCTGCGCGGGCGTTGGCAAACCTTTCGAAGCTTTTTTTCCTGTCTCATGATCATCTTGCGAAAAATGGCGTGATGCTGTTCCCGAAGGGAAAAAATTGGCAATCGGAGCTTGTTGAGGCGCAATCGAAGTGGCGTTTCAATTATCAGGTTGTTAAAAGTGTAACAAGCGACCAATCCGTCATTCTGCGCATTTCAGGAGTACGCCGTGCTTGAACTCACGCGCTCTTCAAACCCGAAGATTATTGCGATTGCCAACCAGAAGGGGGGCGTCGGAAAGACGACGACGGCTATCAACCTCGCGGCGGCATTGGCCGAGGAAAACTTCAAGGTTCTGATCGTTGACCTTGACCCGCAGGGCAACGCCTCAACCGGCTTGGGGATTGAACCAGATGCGCGCGAGTATACCGCCTATGAGCTTTTGCTCGAGGAAATCGAGCTCTCGCGCGTGATCCAGGAGACGCCTCAGCGCAACCTGAGTATCGTGCCCGCAACCGTCGATCTGAGTTCGGCGGACATGGAGCTGATTTCAAATGAGAAGCGCAGCTTCCTGTTGCATGACGCCCTGCGCCAGCCCGCAATGGACGATTTTGGTTTTGACTACATACTGATTGATTGCCCGCCGTCGCTAAACCTTTTGACGGTCAATGCCATGGTCGCGGCACATTCAGTTCTCGTTCCGTTACAGTCGGAGTTTTTCGCCCTCGAAGGCCTGTCGCAACTCATGCTGACCGTGCGCGAGGTCCGGCAATCCGCCAACAAGGATCTGAGGATCGAAGGTGTTGTGCTGACGATGTACGATGGTCGAAACAACCTGTCCGCCCAGGTCGAACAGGATGCGCGCGAGAATCTCGGGCCGCTGGTGTTCCAGACAAAAATTCCCCGGAACGTACGGGTGAGCGAGGCGCCGTCTTTCTCTGTTCCCGTCTTGACCTACGACCCGTCGTCGAAAGGTGCCGAGGCCTATCGCGCCTTGGCGCGGGAATTGGTGAATAACAACAAGCGCCAGGCAGCGTAGGGAGGACAGCATGTCAGACAAGAAATCCAAGCGCGGTCTTGGCCGGGGCCTTTCCGCCTTGATGTCCGATGTCGCGGAAGTTCCCGACACCTCCGAAGGCGCCGTAAAAGCGGCGGACAAGACCGTGCCGATCGAGAGGATCGAGCCCAATCCCGATCAGCCCCGGCGAGACTTTGACGAAGACGCGTTGCGTGATCTGGCCGCGTCGATCTCCGAAAAAGGGATCATTCAACCTCTGATCGTCAGGCCCAGCCCCCGGGCCGAACACGGGTTCGAGATTGTTGCCGGTGAACGCCGCTGGCGTGCGGCGCAGCTTGCCAAATTGCACCAGGTGCCGGTGATTATCCGGGAATTCGATGACACCGAAGTCCTGGAAGTGGCCATCATCGAAAACGTCCAACGCGCGGACCTGAACCCGGTGGAGGAAGCGGCCGGCTACAGCCAGCTGATGGAGCGATTCGGGCACACGCAGGAAAAACTTGCGCAAGCCCTGGGGAAAAGCCGAAGCCACATCGCCAACCTTGTCCGCCTTTTGAGTTTGCCCGACGACGTCCAAAGATTGCTGCGCGACGGAAAACTGTCCTCGGGCCATGCACGGGCGCTGATCACTGCCGACAATCCTTCTGAACTCGCGCAGCAGGTGGTGAAAAAAGGGCTTTCGGTGCGCGAGACGGAAAAGCTGGCGAAGAAGGCGCAGCAGAATATCTTCTCTGACGGTTCCGCCCCGAAGAAGAAGAATCCGGTTGAGAAAGACGCCGACACGAAAGCGCTGGAAGGGGACCTGTCCGCGAACCTCGGCATGAAGGTCGCGCTCAACCATCGGCCGGGCCAAGAGAATGGCAGCATGACGATCAGCTATGAAAGCCTGGATCAACTGGACGACCTGTGCCGCAAACTTGCCGGGAACTAGTCCTCAAGCAAGTCGGCAATGATATGGTTCAAGATCAATCTTCCTGACGGCGTTGCCGCGATACGGCCGTTTTGATGGATCAAGAGACCTTGCTCACAGAAGTTCTGGATTTTGGACGCTGGGATCGGAGCGCCAGCGAGCTTCCTGTGGCGTTCAAGATCGATCCCTTCGACAAGGCGTAGACCCATCAGGAAATGCTCTGTTGCCTGATCCTGGAAAGAAACTTTATTATTGTTTTTCAACGACTTATTGGTCTCTGAAAGCGTCAGCCACTTTTCCGGGTTGGACCAGGCTTCGGTTTCAATACGCTCGCTTCCGACCGTTATGCGGCCATGTGCGCCGGGACCGATGCCGATGTAATCCCCATATCGCCAGTAGACGAGATTATGCCTGCACTCGGCGCCCGGCGCCGCATGGTTGGACACTTCGTATGCAGAAAGACCCGCTTCGTTGCAAAGCTCCTGGGTCAATTCGTACATGTCCGCCGCAAGATCCTCGGACGGCAGACCCCGCAATCCGCCACGGGCGCGGCGTTGATGAAAGACGGTGCCGGGCTCGATTGTCAGCTGGTAGAGCGAGAGGTGATCGACAGCCAGATCAAGCGCTTCGGACAGTTCCTCGCGCCAGCTCTCAAGTGTTTGGTTCTGCCGTGCATAGATCAGGTCGAAACTCACACGATCGAAATACACTCGCGCGATTTCATACGCTTTCCTGGCGTCGCTGACCGTGTGAATCCGTCCGAGCCGTCGCAGGTCTTCGTCGCGCAGGGACTGAACACCAAGAGAAACGCGATTGACGCCGGCCTCTGCAAACCCCGAGAACCGGCCAGCCTCGACCGAGCCGGGGTTGGCCTCCAGCGTGACCTCAAGGTCATTTGCGGGTGTCCAGATCTCGTGAATCCGCTGCAGGATCGCCGCGACCACGTCCGGCTTCATCAGGCTGGGCGTACCCCCGCCGAAAAAGACCGAGTTCAGCACCCGCCCGGGAAACATCTCGGCATATCTGTCGAGTTCCCGAAGATACGCCTCAAGCCAGCGGGATTGGTCGATTTCGGACCGAACATGGCTGTTGAAATCGCAATACGGGCACTTGGCTTCGCAAAATGGCCAATGCAGGTAGAGGCCGAACCCCCCGGCTTGCCAATCCTCAGTCAAAGCAGCCCTTTACCAGTTTCCTGAACGCGTCTGCCCTGTGGCTGATCCGGTTCTTGAGGTCCGGGTCCATCTCGGCAAAGGTCACGTCATGGCCAGCGGGCCGGAAGATGGGATCGTATCCGTGACCGTGTTCGCCGCGCATCGGCCAGACGATCTGGCCTTCGACTGTACCGGGGAAGACTTCGTCATGCCCGTCCGGCCAGGCCAGCACGAGCGTACAACAGAAACGCGCCGTCCAGGGCGGTGCAGCCTGCTTGGAAATGATCCCGTCATAGGCTTTCTTCATGGCCATTCCAAAATCACGACCAGTCTCTGTTTCTGCCCAATCAGCGGTGAAGACCCCTGGCGCCCCATCCAGGGGGTCGATTTCAATCCCGCTATCATCCGAGAGCGCGGGAAGGCCGGTTGCCTGCGCCGCGGCGTGGGCCTTGATGCGAGCGTTGCCGACGAACGTGGACTCGGTCTCGTCGGGCTCGTCGAGGTTCATCTCGGCGGCGCCCACAACGGACACGTCATAAGGCGCCAGCAGTTTGGAGATTTCTTCGAGCTTTCCGGCGTTGTGCGTGGCCACCAACAAGGTGTCGCTTGACAGTTTACGCACCTGTCGCCGCCTTCTGCGCTTCTACCAGCTCCGCCACGCCTTTCTCGGCCAGGTCCATGAGGCTCGTCATCTGGTCCCGACTGAAAGTTGCGCCTTCCGCGCTCATTTGAACCTCGATCAGGCGACCGGATGCGGTCATGATGAAGTTGCCATCGACGCCTGCATCGCTGTCCTCGGGATAATCGAGGTCCAGCACAGGTTGACCGGCGTAGATGCCGCAGCTGACCGCCGCAACAGGGTCTACCAACGGGTCGCTGACGATATCGCCGGTTTTGAGCAGCTTGTTCACGGCAAGCCGCAGGGCCACCCATCCGCCGGTGATCGAGGCGCAGCGGGTTCCGCCGTCGGCCTGGATCACATCGCAATCGACCGTGATCTGGCGCTCTCCCAGTGCCACGCGGTCGACACCGGCGCGCAGGCTACGGCCGATCAGGCGCTGGATCTCGACGGTCCGCCCGCCTTGTTTGCCGGCCGACGCCTCGCGACGCATCCGGGAGGTGGTCGAGCGGGGCAGCATTCCGTATTCCGCCGTGACCCAACCCAAGCCCGATCCCTTGATGAAAGGCGGTACGCGATCCTCGATCGTCGCGGTGCACAGGACATGGGTGTCGCCGATACGGATCATGCAGGACCCTTCGGCATGTTTCGTGACCCCGGTCTCGATTGAAACCGCGCGCATTTCACTTAAGTCTCTCCCAGAAGGACGCATGCCAGAACTCCTTGTTTGCATGTCGGGAATACAGGTGACCGAAACCCGATAGCAACCCTGATTGACCTTTTTGCCGGGCCGTTTTTAATGGCACCTCACATGGCGACAGAAATGCAGATGGAAAACGCGCGACAGATCCTGGATGAAATGAACGACCGCTCGCGGGAGGTGTTTCGTCGCGTGGTCGAAGGGTATCTTGCAACGGGCGATCCGGTCGGGTCGCGCACCCTGACGCGTGACATGAGCGAAAAGGTATCCGCCGCGACGATCCGCAACGTGATGCAGGACCTGGAGTATCTTGGCCTGCTGGACAGCCCGCACGTCTCGGCCGGGCGTGTCCCGACACAACAGGGCCTGCGCATGTTCGTCGATGGTCTGCTCGAAGTCAGTGACCTGGAGCTGAACGACCGAGAGAAGATTGACGCGACATTGGGCTCGAATTCCGACGATGTCAGCCTTGCGCTCGATCGTATAGGATCGGCCTTGTCCGGGGTGACGCAAGGCGCTTCCCTGGTTCTGGCGCCAAAGCACGAGGCGCCGATCAAGCATATCGAGTTCGTGTCGCTGGGACATGATCGGGCGCTTGTGGTGATCGTCTTTGGCGACGGGCATGTCGAGAACCGTATCTTTCACCCGCCGCCGGGCCAGACCCCCAGCTCGATGCGCGAGGCCGCCAATTTCTTGAACGCGCTGATCGAAGGCAAGACGCTGTCAGACGTGCAAACCGTGATCGCCAGGGAGATCGAGGCGCGCCGGCAGGAGATCGACGGACTGGCGCATCAACTGGTCGAAAGCGGCCTGGCCGTCTGGGAGGGCGAGGCTGACAGTTACGAGCGCTTGATCGTGCGCGGGCGTGCGAATCTGATCAATTCCGAGGTCGAGCAAGAGGACCTCGACAGGATGAAAACGCTGTTCGATGACCTTGAACGCAAGCGCGACATCGCCGAGTTCCTGGAATTGACCGATCAGGGCGAGGGTGTGCGCATTTTTATCGGCTCGGAAAACAAACTTTTCTCACTTTCGGGTTCCTCTTTGGTGGTCTCTCCATATATGAACGCTGATCGAAAGATCGTGGGCGCGGTCGGTGTGATTGGTCCGACCCGGCTCAATTACGGTCGAATTGTACCAATCGTGGATTACACCGCGCAGCTTGTCGGAAAGCTGATCGCGGACCGGAAATAGAGGAAGAGCATGGCGCAGTCGAAAGAAGACCCGTTTCTTGATGACATAGAGCAAGCGGAAGACGAGGAAAACGCCGCGATGGCCGAAGAGGATGCTCCGGAAAGTCTGGAGGATCAGGTCGAAACCCTTCGCGCGGAGCGCGATGCGTTCCAGGACAAGTTCATGCGTGCGCTTGCCGACGCAGAGAACGCCCGAAAGCGCGCCCAGAAGGACCGGACCGAGGCCGAGAATTATGGCGGTTCGAAACTGGCACGCGACATGCTGCCGGTGTTCGACAATCTGAAACGCGCGGTCGAAACCGTGACGGACGAACAGCGCGCGCAATCGGCGGCCCTGATCGAAGGGATCGAACTGACCATGCGCGAACTGGTCAACGTGTTTTCCAAGCACGGAATCCAGGTGATCGACCCGCAGGTGGGGGACAAGTTCGATCCCAAGCAGCACGAAGCGATGTTCGAAGCCCCGGTTCCGGGAACCAAGGCCGGCGAGATCATTCAAGTCTCTGCCCAGGGTTTCATGCTGTATGATCGCATCCTGCGCCCCGCGCAGGTCGGCGTGTCGTCCTTCACCGGATGATGCGATGTCCGGCAGGACCGATCGTCGATGTCTGAGCATTGGCGACGGTCCTGGCGCAGATCCATCCCGGCGGTATCCGGAAAATCTCCTGGCGACTCGAGGCTGAGTGTTGCCGCCGGCGCGACGGTGGCAGCCGGTTGTCACTCTTCGCGCGAGAGCGCTTTCAGTTCATAGATCAAATTCAGAGCCTCTTTCGGGGTCAGGTCGTCGGGCAGGACCTCTTTCAGGCGCAGCACGGCGGCGGACTCCGCGGCTTTCGGGGTCGGCGGTGGGGGAGGGGTCGCGGCGAACAGCGGCAAGTCGTCTATAAAGGCGGCCCGCTTGCCGCCGCCTTCCCGCTCGCCTTTTTCCAGGGCGTCCAACACGACCCGGGCGCGTTCGACCACGGTGGTGGGCAAGCCGGCCAGTTTTGCCACTTGCACCCCATAGCTGCGATCCGCGGCACCGCGCCGGACCTCGTGCATGAAGATCACGTCGCCCTCGTGTTCCTTGACCGCGACGGTGGCATTGTCCACGCGCTCCAGCTTGTCACTCAGGCGCGTCAGTTCATGGTAATGCGTCGCGAAAAGGGCGCGGCAGCGATTGGTTTCGTGCAGATGTTCCAAGGTCGCCCAGGCGATGCTGAGGCCGTCATAGGTGGCAGTGCCGCGCCCGATCTCGTCAAGGATCACCAGCGCCTTGTCGTCGGCCTGGTTCAGGATGGCGGCGGTTTCCACCATCTCGACCATGAAGGTGGACCGGCCGCGTGCCAGGTCGTCAGAGGCACCAACTCGGCTGAAAAGCTGGCTGACAAGCCCGATATGCGCCCGGGCTGCAGGCACGTAGCTTCCCATCTGCGCGAGCACGGCAACAAGCGCGTTCTGGCGCAGGAAGGTCGATTTACCGGCCATGTTCGGCCCGGTCAGAAGCCAGATGTCGCTGGCATCGCCCAAGGCGCAATCGTTCGCGATGAAGGGCGCCCCATCCTGCGTGCGCAACGCGGCCTCGACCACTGGATGACGTCCCGCGTCGATATGCAGCGCACGGCTGTCGTCGATCTGCGGGCGGCACCAGTTCTCGGCGCGTGCGAGATCCGCCAAAGCGGCGGAGAGGTCGAACTCGGCCAAGGACCGCGCGACCAGCGAAACCTCGGCCGATTTGTCCAGGATCGCGCGTTTCAGGGCGTCATAGAGCCGCTTTTCAATCTCAAGCGCACGCCCTCCCGCGTTGAGGATACGTGTTTCCATTTCGCTGAGCGGGACGGTGGTAAATCGCACCTGGTTCGCCGTGGTCTGGCGATGCTTGAAGGTTTCATTCAGCGGTTCGGACAGCATCTTGTCGGCGTGGGTCGCTGTCACCTCGACGAAATACCCAAGGACATTGTTGTGCTTGACCTTCAGGCTTTGGATGCCGGTCGCCTGGGCATATTCCGCCTGCATCCCCGCGATGACGCTGCGCCCTTCGTCACGCAGTTTTCTGGCTTCGTCCAGCTCTGCGTCGTACCCATCGGCAATGAAGCCGCCATCGCGGGCCAGCAGGGGCGGCTCTGCAATCAGGGCTTCGTCCAGCAGGTCCAACAGTTCGTCATGACCGGAAAGCGCGGCAGACACCTCCTGCAGGGGCTTGGGCAGGTCCTGGCCGTCCAGCATCCGCGCGACCTCGGCGCTTTGCGCGAGACCGTTGCGAATGGCGGCCAGATCCCGGGGTCCGCCCCGGTCAAGACCAAGACGGGACAGGGCCCGATCCAGGTCGGGGACCTTGCGCAGCACCTCTCGCAGATCTTGTGCAAAGCGGGTGTGCCCGACCATGAAATCCACGCAATCGAGCCGATCCTGGACAACGTGCAGCACCCGGCTCGGGCTGGAAATGCGCCGCTCCAGCAAGCGGCCACCGCCGACGGTTACCGTCCGGTCGATGCACGCCAGTAGTGAACCGGACCTGCCACCGCTCAAGGACTGTGTCAGTTCCAGGTTGCGCCGTGTGGCTGCGTCGATCTGCATCACCCGCGCTTCGTTTTCGCGCACGGGCTTTTGCAGCAGTGGAAGTTTCCCTTTCTGGGTGATCTCCAGGTACTCGAAGATCGCACCCATGGCCGCGACCTCGGCACGATCGAATTGGCCAAAGGCGTCGAGCGTGCTGACATTGAACAGGGCGCAAATCCGTTTTTCGGCACCTGCGCTGTCAAAAGCCGACCGGCCAAGCGGCGTGAGCGAGACGCCGTGCTCGTCGGCGATGTCGCGAATTTCAGCCTCGTGCCCTTCAGCCACGATCAGCTCGCTGGGGGCAAGTCGCGCCAGTTCGGGCGAAAGACGCACCTCGGTCAGTGGCATGACATGGAACGCCCCGGTGGAAATATCCACCCAGGCCAGCGCGGTGGCGTCGCGCACCTTGGCGAAGGCGGTCAGATAATTGTGGCGCCGTGCCTCGAGCAGGCTTTCCTCGGTCAGGGTGCCGGGGGTGACCAGACGGACGACATCGCGTTTGACCACGGATTTCGAACCGCGTTTCTTGGCTTCGGCGGGGTCCTCCATCTGTTCGCAGACGGCCACGCGAAAGCCCTTGCGGATCAGCGTCAGAAGGTAGCCTTCGGCCGAATGCACGGGCACGCCGCACATCGCGATATCCTCGCCCAGGTGCTTGCCGCGCTTGGTCAGCGCGATATCCAGCGCCTCGGCGGCGGCAACGGCATCGTCGAAAAACAGTTCGTAAAAGTCACCCATACGATAGAACAGTAACGCGTTCTGGTACTGCGCCTTCAGTTCCAGATACTGCGCCATCATCGGTGTTACGGCTGTTGTCGTGGATGCCACCCTGCCCCCCATCGGCTTTGGCGGGCAGCTTACAAATCGCGGGCTGGGGGTAAAAGGCAAAACCGCCGGGAATCCTTGAAAACCGGGCCAAAGCGCGGAATGAGTGCTTGGCGAGGGAGAGATGGCATGATCTTCAATCTGGGCTCGATCAACATCGACTATTTCTACGAGGTTCCGCATCTGCCGCAGCCGGGCGAGACGCTGGCGGCAAAGTCCTTTGCGACAGGACTGGGGGGAAAGGGCGCGAACATGTCGGTGGCCATCGCCAAGGCCGGAGGACAAGTGCGCCATATCGGAGCCGTCGGGCCCGACGGGGCCTGGGTAAAAACGCGGCTGGCGGATTATGGCATAGACGTTGCGCACATATCCGAGGTCGACACGCCGACGGGCCATGCCGTGATCAATGTGGACCGCCAGGGAGAGAACGCGATCGTGATCTTCCCCGGCGCGAACCGCAAGCAGTCACCCGGGTCGATTGACGCGGCGCTGCAGGATGCGCGCCAGGGTGATATTCTGATGTTTCAGAACGAAACTAACGGCAAGAAATTTGCGGCGGCGCAAGCGCGGGAAAAGGGGCTGCAGGTCGTGTATGTGCCTGCGCCCTACGATGAAATCGCAGTGAAGGATGTGCTTTCATACACTCAAATTCTGGTGCTGAATGAAATCGAGTTCAGCCAGATGATGCAGGCCACCGGGCGGGACGTGGCGACGCTTGGGGCTGCATCCATAGTCGTGACGCGCGGGGCGAAGGGGGCACTGTTGCTGGAGGAAAGCGCCGGTTGGACGGAACGGGTTTTTGCCGCACCCGCCGTTGACCCGGTGGATACGACGGGTGCCGGTGATACGTTCGCGGGATATCTGGCCGCTGGCCTCGATGCCGGGCTGGATGCCGCAGTCGCGCTCCGGCGCGCGGTGTCTGCCGCGGCGTTGCAGGTGACGCGGCGCGGAACCGCGGACGCTATCCCGGACCTGGCGGAGGTTCAGGCCTTTATGCGTCAGGACCCGACAAATGGCGCGTCGTCGCCCCACAGCTGACGGATGCGGGCGTCGCGGCCACACGCCTTGCGATACGCCTTGTAGGCCTTTGCCTGCGTTTTCGGACCGAAGCGGGTGAGGATCAGGCGATCGCCCTTGTAGTAATCCTGGTGATAGTCTTCCGCCTGGTAGAAGTCCGACGCGGGCAGAATCGGCGTCACGATGTCCTGGCCAAGAGACGCGGCCGCCTTTGCCTTGGCGGTCTCTGCGGCCTCTTTCTCGGCGTTGCCATCGGCAAAGATCGCGGTGCGGTAACTGTCGCCCCGGTCGCAGAACTGGCCGCCGGCGTCGGTGGGGTCGACCGAGCGGAAGAAGAGTGACAAAAGCTCGTCCTTGCTGACCTGCGCTGGATCGTACTCGATCTGCACCGCCTCGTAATGGCCCGTGCCGCCGCGCACGACCTGTTTGTAGGTCGGGTTTTCCACGGTGCCGCCGGTATAGCCGGAGACGACCTCGCTGACGCCTTCGACGGATTCAAAATCCGCTTCGACGCACCAGAAACAGCCGCCGGCCACCGTGAGCGTTTCGGTTTCGGCGGCCTTGGCAGCATTGGTCTGGACACCGAAGCCGACGGCGATGGATATGGCGAGCACGGTCGCCTTGATGTTTCGCAGATGGTTCATGGCACAGCCTCCCTTTGGTCAAGGTCAAACTGCCGCGCTTCGGCTGCTGTTCCAACTCACCACGCCGTGAGGTCACGGGCCGGTGATGCGAATTTACCCCTTGGCACCGATTTGGCCTGTTCCTAGCGTGTGCTGAAACAAATCGCGGGGCGGTTTGTAACAAAGCGAAAGGGCGACGGGTATGGCAGAGCATCAGACGACACACCAGGCGGAAGAGGATGCGCGGAACGAAGAGATCCTGATCTGGCTGAACGGGCGGATCGTGCCGAAGGCCGAGGCGCTGGTCAGTGTCTATGACAGCGGCTTCATGCTGGGCGACGGAGTGTGGGAAGGTCTGCGGCTGTATGACGGGACGTGGGCCTTTGTCGATGAGCATCTGGATCGGTTGTTCGAGGCGGCGAAGGCGATCGACCTGGATATCGGCCTGTCGCGCGAGGAGGTGTTGCAGGCGCTTCTGGATACGCAGAAAGCCAACGGGATGACGACGGATGCGCACGCACGGCTGATGGTGACGCGGGGCATCAAGACACGACCGTTTCAGCACCCGAGCCTGTCGCGGCAGGGGCCGACGGTCACGATCATCATGGAGCATTCGCGCCCCAAGATCGCCCGGCCCATACGATTGGCCACAGTGCCGCATATCCGGGGCCTGCCGATGACGCAGGACCCGAAGCTGAATTCGCATTCCAAGCTCAACTGCATCCTGGCCTGCATCGCCGCGGAAAAAGCCGGTGCGGACGAGGCCCTGATGCTGGATGTGCATGGTTTCGTGAACACGACTAATGCCTGCAATTTCTTTATCGTTCGTAAAGGGGCCGTTTGGACCTCGACCGGGGACTATTGCATGAACGGGATCACGCGGCAGAAAGTCATCGATCTGTGCCGGGAAAACGACATCCCGGTTTTCGAGCGGAATTACTCGCTGGTGGATACCTATGGCGCGGACGAGGCGTTTCTGACCGGCACGTTCGGCGCCCAGACGCCGGTGAGCGAGATCGACGGGCGGCCCATTGGCGACGGCGAGGCCGGGCCGGTGACGAAGCGGATCCAAGCGCTTTACAAGGACCTGATCGCGAAGGAATGCGCCTGATGCGGATCGCGATGTGGTCGGGGCCGCGCAACCTGTCGACGGCGATGATGTACAGCTTTGCAGCGCGCGGCGATTGCGCGGTAATCGACGAGCCGTTCTATGCCGCCTACCTGACGAAGACCGGGCTGGAGCACCCGATGCGGCACGAAATCTTAGTGTCGCAACCGAGTGAGCCGGCGGAGGTGATCGCCGGGTTGATGGGGCCTATCCCACTGGGAAAGCAGCATTTTTACCACAAGCACATGGCGCAGCACATGATCGACGGCGTGCCGAGAGACTGGATCCGGGACGTGGTGAACGTGTTCCTGATCCGGCATCCGGCGCGGGTCGTGGCGAGTTTTTCGGCCAAGTATGAAAAGCCCACGCTGGACGATATCGGGTTTCGTCAGCAGGCGGAGTTGTTCGACCAGGTCAAGGCGCTGGGCGACGATCCGGTGGTGATCGATAGCGCCGATATCCGGCGCGATCCCGAGGGGCACTTGCGGGCCTTATGCGACCGGATCGGGCTGGACTGGACGCCGGACATGCTGCGCTGGCCCAAGGGCGGGCACGCGGATGATGGGGTCTGGGCCAGCCACTGGTACGGGGCCGTGCACGGCTCGACCGGGTTCGCATCGGCCGAGGGAGAGGTGCCGGAACTGACCGGGTGGAAGGCTGATTTATCGGCGTCCGCGATGCCCTATTACGAGGCGTTGCGCGGGGAAGCGGTTAAGGCACCGTCGCAGGGTTAACGGGCGAATCAGAGCCTGATTTGGCACGTCGGTATCGCGTCGGTATTCCAGTGGTATCGCGACGGTGCCGATTTCGCCGAACGCCGTGGTGAACGGGCCGAACGCGTGTCGGCCCGTCTGGGTTGCCGCGCCTAGCCTTTCAGGCGCCGATTGCGCGCGGCGAGCAGTTTCAGGCGCAGCGCGTTCAGCTGGATGAAACCGGCGGCGTCTTTCTGGTCGTAGGCGCCGGCGTCTTCCTCGAAGGTCACGTGGGCCTCGGAATAGAGCGAGTGATCGGACCAGCGGCCGACGCAGTTGACCGACCCCTTGTAGAGCTTCAGCCGGACGGTGCCGGTGACGTGCTCCTGGCTCTTGTCGATGGCGGCTTGCAGCATCTCGCGTTCCGGGCTGAACCAGAAACCGTTGTAGATGAGTTCGGCGTAGCGGGGCATCAGGCTGTCCTTGAGGTGGCCCGCGCCGCTGTCGAGGGTGATCTGTTCGATGCCGCGATGCGCCTCGAGCAGGACCGTGCCGCCGGGGGTTTCATAGATGCCGCGGGATTTCATGCCGACGAAGCGGTTTTCCACGAAGTCGAGCCGGCCGATGCCGTGCTTGCCGCCCAGCTCGTTGAGCCGGGTCAGGATCGTGGCGGGGGACATGGCCTCGCCGTTGATCGACACGGCGTCGCCCTTTTCGAACCCGATCTCGATGAGTTCGGGGACGTCGGGCGCATCCTCGGGATTGGTCGTACGCTGGTAGACATAATCGGGTGCGGTCTCGGCGGGATCTTCCAGCACCTTGCCCTCGGAAGAGGTGTGCAGGAGGTTGGCGTCGACCGAGAAGGGTGCCTCGCCGCGCTTGTCCTTGGCGATGGGGATCTGGTTATTCTCGGCAAATTCCAGCAGGCGGGTGCGCGAGGTCAGGTCCCATTCGCGCCAGGGGGCGATGACCTTGATGTCGGGGTTGAGCGCGTAGGCGGCCAGTTCGAACCGGACCTGGTCATTGCCCTTGCCGGTGGCGCCGTGGGCGACGGCATCGGCGCCGGTCTCGGCCGCGATCTCGACAAGACGCTTGGAGATCAGCGGGCGCGCGATGGAGGTGCCGAGCAGGTACTGGCCCTCGTAGAGCGCGTTGGCGCGGAACATGGGGAAGACGAAATCGCGGACGAATTCCTCGCGGATATCCTCGATATAGATGTTCGAGGGGTCGATGCCCAGAAGCTCGGCTTTCTTGCGGGCGGGGTCGAGCTCCTCTCCCTGGCCGAGATCGGCGGTGAAGGTCACGACCTCGCAGCCATATTCGGTTTGCAGCCACTTGAGGATGATCGACGTATCAAGGCCGCCGGAATAGGCCAGCACGACTTTCTTGGGCGCGGACATCTTGGTACCCCTTTGCATGATGTTGCAGGGGCGATTACCGGGTTTTCACAGGCGGGGCAAGGCGGCGGAGGCTTGCCACGCGGGCCGCGATGGGCGAAGGACGAGGCATGAGCGATTTCAGAACCAGGGCCCGGGCCGCCGAGGCCGAGATGCGGCACGTCTTCGAGGCGACGCCGTTGCAGCGCAATGCGCACCTGTCGGACAAGTACGGCGCCGAGGTGTATCTGAAGCGCGAGGATCTGAGCCCGGTGCGGAGTTACAAGCTGCGCGGCGCGTTCAATGCGATGCGCAAGGTGATGGCGGCGGGTGAGGATGCGCCGGTGTTCGTTTGTGCCAGTGCCGGGAACCATGCGCAGGGCGTGGCCTTCATGTGCCGGCATTTCGGGGTGAAGGGCGTGATCTTCATGCCGGTGACGACGCCGCAGCAGAAGATCGGGCAGACGCGCAAGTTCGGCGGCGATGCGGTGACGATCCGCATGGTTGGAGACTATTTCGACGATACGCTGGCGCAGGCGCAGGGATATTGTGCCGAGGTGGGCGGGCATTTCCTGTCGCCTTTCGACGACGAGGACGTGATCGAAGGGCAGGCGTCGGTCGCGGTGGAGATCGAGGCGCAATTGGGCGTGGTGCCGGACCGCATCGTGCTGCCGGTGGGCGGCGGGGGGCTGTCGTCTGGCGTGCGCAGTTATTTCGGGCCGGAGGCCAACATGGTGTTCGTCGAGCCGGTGGGCGGCGCCTGTCTTGCCGCCGCGTTGCAGTCCGGGGAGCCTGTGCGGCTGAAATCCGTGAACACCTTTGCCGATGGGGCGGCGGTGGCGCAGATCGGGGCGCGGACGTTTGAACGGTTGCGCGATGTGGATCCGTCCAACGTGATTGCCGTGGCCGAGGATCGGGTCTGCACCACGATGCTGGAGATGCTGAACATCGAGGGCATGGTGCTGGAACCGGCGGGCGCGCTGGCGGTGGATGCGTTGAAGGACCTGGATATAAGCCCCGGCGAGATGATCGTCTGCGTGACCTCGGGCGGGAATTTCGATTTCGAACGCCTGCCGGAGGTCAAGGAACGGGCGCAGCGGTTCGCGGGGCTGAAGAAGTATTTCGTGCTGCGGATGCCGCAGCGGCCCGGGGCGCTGAAGGACTTCCTGACGATCCTGGGGCCGGACGACGATATCGCGCGGTTCGAGTACCTGAAGAAATCGGCGCGCAACTTCGGCTCGGTCCTGATCGGGATCGAGACCAGTGACGCCGCCAATTTCAAGCGGATCGAGGCGGAAATGACCGCGGGCGGGTTCGACCACCGGGATATCACCAATGATCAGATCCTGGCGGAGTTCCTAATCTGAGGTGAGGCGCGGCAGCTCGCCCAAGAACTTGGTCTTGGAACTGGCGTAGGTCTCGACGATATGGGCAAGGTCGATTTCCGAGGCGTCGCCGCGGGCCGCCGTGACCTCGCCCTCCTTGCAGAGCCTGGAGAAGTCGTCGAACCCGAGGTTGAGGGCGCTGCCCTTGAGGAAATGCAGCTTGGCCTCGAGCGTTTCGGGGGCGGGATCGTCGCGGAGTTCGGCGATCTCTTCCTCGACCTCCTCGAGGAAGATCTCGACCACCTCGTCGAAATCCTCGGCCCCGATTTCGTCGCGCAGCTGGATGACGCGGTTCCAGTCGATCATGGCAGCCTCCTTTGTGCCGGACGCTAGGGGCACTCGATTAAAGGGCGGTGAAGGGCCGGGGCGAATTAGGCGGCATTTTAGGCTTCACATGGCATTAAGGGGGGCGTGGTTGCATATGGGTCAAAACGCATAGGCAAGACCCGTGTCGGCCCACCCCAGCAAGGCGATTGACCCGCCGCCCGATCAGATGAGCATCCGCCGTGTGCTGGTTGTCGATGACAGCCGGTTGCAGCGGCGCATCATCCACGCGGCCCTGTCGCGGCTAGGACTGGACGTGGTCGAGGCGGGGTCGGGGACCGAGGCGCTGACGATTTGCGAGGCGGCGCCGCCGGACCTGGTGATCAGCGACTGGATGATGCCGGGGATGAACGGGCTGGAGCTGTGCCGCGCTTTCAGGGCGCTGCCGCGGGAGGATTACGGGTATTTCATCCTGGTGACCTCGAAGAGCGAGAAGGAGGAGGTGGCGCTGGGCCTCGATGCCGGCGCGGACGATTTCCTGACCAAGCCGATCAACCCGGGCGAACTGCGTGCCCGGATCGCGGCGGGGGACCGGATCGTGCGGATGCAGCGGGAGCTGAGCGAGACGAACCGGCTGGTGCGCGAAACACTGGCGGAATTGCAGGGGCTTTACGATTCGCTCGACAGTGACCTGATCGAGGCGAAAAAGCTGCAACAGTCCCTGATTTCCGAACGCTACCGCGAGTTTGGCCCGGCGCAGGTGTCGTTGCTGTTGCGCTCTGCGGCGCATGTGGGGGGCGACCTTGTGGGGGTCTTTCCGGTCAGCGAGACGCGGATCGGTCTGTATGCGATCGACGTGTCGGGGCATGGCGTGAGTTCGGCCCTGATGACGGCGCGGCTGGCGGGGTACCTGTCGGCCACGACGCCCGAGCAGAACGTGGCGCTGGCGCATGGCCCGGACGGGTTTCTGCCGCGGCCGCCGAACAAGGTGCTGGCGGACCTCAATCAGATGTTTCTGGGTGAAATAGAGACTGAACTATACTTCACGATGCTCTTGGCCGATGTCGATCTTGCCACCGGGCGCGTGACCATGGCGCAGGCGGGGCATCCGTGCCCGGCCATCCAGCGCGCCGACGGGCGGGTCGAGATCAATGGGCCGGGGGGCCTGCCCGTGGGGCTGATCGACGGCGCGACGTATGAGGCTTTCGAGGTGCAGCTGTATCCCGGGGACCGGCTGTTGCTGCATTCGGACGGGGTGGACGAATGCGCGGATCGCGCGGGCAGGCTGCTGGGCGAGGACGGGGTGCGGCGTATCCTGCGCGAGCTGCGCCAGACCGAAGGCATGGCGTTCCTGGAATCGGTGATCTGGAAGCTGGCGGAATTTGCCGGGCGCGACGATTTCGACGACGACGTGTCCGCAGTGCTGCTGGAGTTCAAGCCAGTCGGAAAAGCGACCTGACGAAGTGCCGGTCGCCGGGATTGCCGACATGGCGCGCGGCGGTTTCGGGGTCGGCGAAAAAGGCGGTATGGCCCGGCTCGGACGGTGCCGAGAGGGGCCGCACCGGGCGGGCGCGGTAGATGATGCAGATCTTGTCGGCCCAGAGATCGTATTCCGGCATGTAGACGAAGCGGCGGAACGACCCCAGCCGCCGGGGCGCGGCAATGCGCCAGCCGGTTTCCTCGAACACTTCGCGGTGCAGGGCCTGCAGGGGCGATTCGCCGGGATCGATGCCGCCGCCGGGCAATTGCATCTCGGGCTTGGGCTCTTCCTGCCAGGTCAGAAGCAGTTTTCCGTTGCGCGGCAGGATGGCATAGGCGCCGGGGCGCGCGGTGTATCGGATGTCGGGCCTTGGCGGCTTGCCGAAGCGTCGCATGGCGCGGCCCCCCTTGGAGTATGCCTTGTTGCGCATATATAGTCGCGATATGCCAAGAACGGGCGCACAAGAAAACCCCCCAAAGGATACGCGATGACACTCGGCCAGAAGATCGCCTGGGACGATACCGTCCTGCCATTTCAATTGGACCAGTCGGACGTGCGCGGCCGCGTGGTGCGGCTGGACGGCGTGTTGGACGGCGTGCTGAAACAGCACGACTATCCCGCGCCGGTGGAGGCGCTGATCGCCGAGATGGCGCTGATGACGGCGTTGATCGGGCAGACGATCAAGCTGCGCTGGAAGCTGTCGTTACAGGTGCAGGCGAACGGGCCGGTGCGGATGATCGCGACGGATTACTTCGCCCCGTCCGAGGATGGCGAGCCCGCGAAGATTCGCGCCTATGCCAGTTTCGACCCGGAGCAGATCACCGATGCGACGCCGTTCGACCAGATCGGCGAAGGGTATTTCGCAGTGATTCTGGACCAGGGCAAGGACACCGCGCCCTACCAGGGGATCACGCCGATCGCGGGCACGCGGCTGAGCGATTGCGCCGAGGCCTATTTCGCGCAGTCCGAGCAATTGCCGACGCGGTTTGCCCTGAGCTATGGCCGTTCGACCGAGGGCGACGGGCGCGAGCACTGGCGCGCGGGTGGCGTGATGATCCAGATGATGCCCAAGGCGTCGCCCTTTGCCAGCGGTGGCGGAAGCGGTGAAGACGGGTTGCTGTCGGCCTCGGATATTCTGGATGAGGATGGCGAGGAGAACTGGAACCGTGTGAACACCCTGCTGGACACGGTCGAGGACCTGGAGCTGATCGGGCCGTCGGTGTCGTCGACTGACTTGCTGGTGCGTCTGTTTCACGAAGAGACCCCGCGCGTCTTCGACGTTCAGCCGGTGCGCTTTGGCTGTACCTGTTCCGAGGAGCGGCTGCGCAACAGCCTGTCGATCTATTCGGCCAAGGATATCGGGCACATGACCACCGACGAGGGCACGGTCACCGCCGATTGCCAGTTCTGCGGGGCGCATTACACGCTCGACCCGGCGACGCTGGGCTTCGAGGCCGAGGCGAAGGGCGATGACGAGTGACCTGATTGCGACCCTGCGCGGCGCGTTGCAGGGCGACATGGCGCCGTCGTCGGATTACGATCTGAACCCGGATGTGGTGCTGCCGGAGGGGCGCAAGCTGCGGCCCGCCGGGGTGCTGGTGCCGATCGAGGTGACGGAAGCGGGCGCGCGGTTGTGGCTGACCAAGCGGTCCTCGGCCTTGCAACATCATCCCGGGCAGGTGGCCTTTCCCGGTGGCAAGCAGGAAGACGGCGACGCCGATATCGTGGCCGCCGCCCTGCGTGAGGCGCATGAGGAGATCGGGCTGGACCCGGACATGGTGGACGTGCTGGGCACGTTGCCGCCGCACGAGACGGTGACGAGTTTCCACGTGACGCCGGTGATCGGTATGATTTCCGGGCCGTTTTCGCCGGTGCCGGAGGCGGGCGAAGTGGAGGAAGTGTTCTCGGTTCCATTGGAGCATGTGCTGGAATTGGGCCGGTTCAGGGTCGAATCCCGGCGCTGGCGCGGGACGCGGCGGCATTATTTCGCGGTGCCCTATGGCCCCTATTACATCTGGGGCGCGACCGCGCGGATGTTGCGCGCGATGGCCGAGGCTGTACGCTTGGGCGCATGACGCTGACAGGTGACTGGATCGACGCGGGCGAGACGCAGGATGTGTGCCGGATGCTGGAGGCAGCCGGGCATCGCGCCCTGTTGGTCGGCGGGTGCGTGCGCAACGCGCTGATGGGCGTGGCGGTGAACGACATCGACATCAGCACCGATGCGCGGCCCGACGCTGTTGTCGCGCTGGCAGAGGCGGCGGGGATGAAGCCGGTGCCCACGGGGATCGAGCATGGCACGGTGACGGTCGTTTGCCGGGGCGTGCCGTTCGAGGTGACCACGTTTCGCAAGGATGTGGAGACGGACGGGCGGCGCGCCGTGGTCGCCTTTGCCGATGACGTGGACAGCGATGCGCGGCGGCGGGATTTCACGGTGAATGCGCTGTATGTGACGCGAAAGGGCGAGGTGATCGACCCGCTGGGCGGGCTACCGGATATCGCGGCGCGGCGCATCCGGTTCATCGACGATGCCGAGACGCGGATCCGGGAAGATTACCTGCGCATCCTGCGGTTCTTTCGGTTTCACGCGGCCTACGGGGACCCTGCGGGGGGTCTGGACCCGGATGGCCTCGCGGCCTGCGCGGCGCTGGCGGACGGAATCGACGGGCTGTCGAAAGAGCGGATCGGGGCGGAGATGAACAAGCTGCTGGCGGCGCGCGACCCTGCGCCGTCGGTCGCGGCGATGCGGCAGGCGGGTGTTCTGGCGCATGTCCTGCCAGGGGCCGATGACCGGGCGCTGGCGCCGCTGGTGCATCTGGAAGAGATGCACGGCTTTGACCCGGACGCGATGCGGCGGCTGGCGGCGCTGGGCGGGGACAATCCCGCCGACGCGCTGCGCCTGAGCCGGAAGGATGCGCGGCGGCTGGAGGGTCTGCGCAACGAGGCCGCGGGCCCGCAACCGCCCGAGGCGCTGGGGTATCACCACGGGATCGGGATGGCGCGGGACATCGTGCTGTTGCGCGCCGCGCTGTTCGAGCTGCCGGTTCCGCGTCACGCCTTTGCCGCCGCAGATCTGGGGGCGAATGCGGTGTTTCCTATCAACGCGCAGGACCTGATGCCGGCGCTGGAAGGTCCGGCATTGGGCAAGGCCCTGAAAGAACTGGAGGATGCGTGGATCGCGTCGGGGTTTACGCTCGACCGGCAGGCGCTGCTGAAACTGGCGACATGAAAGGGTCATTTGACTTTGCGCAGGTTTGGCGGCATCTTGCCCGCACCACATGGAGGTTGAGACATGCTTATCGGGGACTTTGAACGCTCATAAGCGCCGGATCGCGGAAGTGATCCAGTGCGCGGCGTCGCGCCCCTTTGTCATGTCTATTCCTTCGCGGAGTCCCCTCCATGTTCAAGTTTTTCGAAAACCTCGTTGATCCTTATGTGCCGTATGAAGAGTCGGACACGCCGCCGACGCGGCTGTGGCCGTTCATGCGGCTTTACATGGTGCCGTTTCGCCGGGTGTTCTGGATGGCCGGGATCATGTCGGTCGTGGTGGCCGCCATCGAGATCTGGCTGATCTACTACATGGGGCGGATCGTCGACATCCTGGCAGGCGACCCGATGGAGGTCTGGCGGGATTACGGCACCGAGATCATCGTGGTGGCGGTGTTCATTTTGCTGATCCGTCCCGCGATCCAGGCGTTCGACGTGATGTTGCTGAACAACACGATCCTGCCGAATTTCGGCACGCTGATCCGCTGGCGGGCGCACAAGCACGTGCTGCGGCAGTCGGTGGGCTGGTTCGAGAACGACTTTGCCGGGCGAATCGCCAACCGGATCATGCAGACGCCGCCGGCGGCGGGCGAAGCGGTGTTCCAGGCGTTCGACGCCATCGCGTTTTCCATCGCCTACATCATCGGCGCGGGCATATTGCTGAGCGATTCCGACCCCCGGCTGATGCTGCCCCTGATTGGGTGGCTGGCGCTGTACGGATTCCTGGTGCACTGGACGGTCAAGCGGGTGCAGCCGGCCTCCAAGGCGGCGTCGGATGCGCGCAGCCTTGTGACGGGGCGCGTGGTGGACGCCTATACCAACATTCATTCGGTGAAGCTGTTCGCGCACAACACGCGCGAGGTGGAATACGCCAAGGAGGCGATCGAACACGCGCGCCAGACCTTTCAGAACGAGATGCGGATTTACACGGTGATGGACGTGGTCCTGACGCTGCTGAACGGCCTGTTGATCGTGGCGGTCGTGGGATGGGCGTTCTGGCTGTGGATGCAGGGACAGGCCAGTGTCGGCGTGGTGGCCGCGGCGACGGCGCTGACCCTGCGGCTGAACGCGATGACCGGGTGGATCATGTGGGCGCTGACCTCGTTCTTTCGGCAGCTGGGTGTCGTGGCTGAGGGGATGGAGACGATTGCCCAGCCGATCTCGCTGGTGGATTCCAGGGGAGCTGCGCCGCTGGACATGCAGGAAGGCCGGATCGAGCTGCGCGAGCTGTCGCATCATTTCGGGCGCGACAGCGGCGGGCTGGACCGGATTTCGCTGAACATCCGGCCGGGTGAGAAAATCGGTCTGATCGGCCGGTCCGGGGCCGGGAAATCGACCCTGGTCAAGCTGCTTTTGCGGTTCTACGACGCCGAGCAGGGGCAGATCCTGATCGACGGGCAGGACATTTGCCAGGTGACGCAGGACAGTCTGCGCGACCGGATCGGGATGGTGCAGCAGGACAGCTCCTTGCTGCATCGCTCGGTGCGGGACAACATCCTTTATGGCAAGCCCGAGGCGAGCGAGGCGCAGATGCTGGAGGCGGCGAAGAAGGCCGAGGCGCACGACTTCATCCTCGACCTGGAGGACCCGCAGGGGCGCAGGGGCTATGACGCGCATGTGGGCGAACGCGGCGTGAAGCTGTCGGGCGGCCAGCGGCAGCGGATCACGCTGGCGCGGGTGATCCTGAAGGACGCGCCGATCCTGCTGCTGGACGAGGCGACCAGTGCGCTGGACAGCGAGGTGGAAGCGGCGATTCAGGAAACGCTCTATGGCATGATGGAGGGCAAGACGGTGATCGCGATTGCCCACCGCCTGTCGACGATTGCGCAGATGGACCGCATCATCGTGCTGGATCACGGTCGGATCGTCGAAGAGGGCGGGCATGCCGAACTGCTGGCGCAGGGCGGGCTGTACGCCCGGTTCTGGAGCCGCCAGTCGGGCGGGTTCATCAATGCCGACGAGGACGAGGCGGCGGAGTAGGGCATGGCCGAATTTGTGATCGAACGTCTTGGGCACCTTGGTGACGGGATCGCCGAGGGGCCGGTCTATGTGCCGGGCGCGCTGCCCGGCGAGCGGGTGACCGGGACGCTCGAGGGCAACGTGCTGCGGGACGTGAAGATCCTGGAGCCCGCCGCGACGCGGGTGAAGGCGCCGTGCCGGCATTACAAATCCTGCGGTGGGTGCCAGTTGCAGCACGCCGATGACGGGTTTCTGGCCGACTGGAAGACCGGGATCGTGCGCGAGGCGCTGGCGGCCCAGGGGATCGAAACCGAGATGCGCGAGATCGCCGTATCGCCGGCCAACGCGCGGCGCAGGGCCGGGTTTTCGGCGCGGCGCACCAAGAAAGGCGCCACGGCGGGGTTTCACGCCAAAGGGTCGGACGTGATCGTGGAATTGAGTGAATGCCAGGTGGTGGTGCCGGAATTGCTGGAGGGCGCCCGCGTGGCGCAGGCGCTGGCCCGGATCGGCACCAGCCGGAAAGGCGAGTTGAGCGTCGCGGTCGCGTTGTCCGAGACGGGGCTGGACGTGCGCGTGGAGGGGGGCAAGCCATTGGAGGGGCCCCTGCGGATCGCGCTGGCGCAACTGGCCGAGAGCGAAGACTTGGCGCGGCTGACATGGGACGAGGAAACCGTGGTCACGCGGCGACCGCCAATTCAGGACTTCGACGGGATCGCCGTGACCCCGCCGCCGGGGGCGTTTCTGCAGGCAACCAAGGAGTCCGAGCGGCTGTTGCAGGATGAGGTTGCGGCGATTTTGGCCGGAACAGAGCCTGTCATCGACCTGTTCGCGGGATGCGGCACCTTTGCCCTGCCGCTGGCGCGCGAGCGGGCGGTGCATGCCGTGGAAGGCAGCGCGGGGATGACGCGGGCGCTGGACGAGGGATGGCGGCACAGCGCGCGGCTGAAGAAGGTGACGGTCGAGGTGCGGGACCTGTTTCGCCAGCCCGTCATGGCCGAGGACCTGAAACGGTTCGGCGGCGCGGTGATCGACCCGCCGCGCGCCGGGGCCGAGGCGCAATGCCGCGAACTGGCCGAAGCGCAGATGCCCGTGATCGCCTACGTGTCCTGCAACCCGGTGACCTTCGCGCGCGATGCGAAGATCCTGACCGATGCGGGCTACGTCGTGGAGTGGGTGCGCCCGGTCGACCAGTTTCGCTGGTCGGTGCATGTCGAGCTGGTTGCTGCAATCCGCCGGAAAACAGGCTGATGGCACAATTTTGAAATGACGCGGCGGTCCTGACTGTGTAAAACGTTGCCAGGGACAGGCAACAGGTTAATCGAGCAATGAATCGCAGAAATTTCATGCTTCTGTCGGTCGCCAGCGCATTTCTGGCGGCCTGTGGATCGAAGTTCAAATCCTATAACGGGCCGCAAGTGACGCAGGTTCTGGTCAGCAAGAGCCAGCGGCGGATGTACCTTTTCCACCACAACAAGGTGCTGAAGGCCTATGACGTGGACCTCGGCTTTACCGCCGCGGGGCACAAGCAGTTCGAGGGCGATGGCAAGACGCCGGAAGGCGATTATTTCATCGACCGGCGCAATCCGAACAGTTCGTTCCACCTGTCGCTGGGGATTTCGTACCCCAACGAGGCGGACCGTGCCTTTGCCAAGGCGCAGGGGAAGAGACCCGGTGGGGATATCTTTATCCACGGCGAGCCCAACGACCTGGGCTGGATCCGCAAGCGGCGGCTTGGCCGCGACTGGACCGCCGGGTGCATTTCCGTCCGGAACAAGGAAATCGAGAAGATCTATGCGATGGTGCGCAACGGCACCCCGATCCGCATCACGCCGTGAGGGGTGGGCCTACTTGCCCATCACCAGCGTCCACCAGATCTTGCCGTTGCGTTCCTGTTCCCAGGAAAAGCCCATTTGCCGGGCGTCGGGCGCCATGATGACCTGCTTGGTCGACGCCTCGTCCATCCAGGCGGTCAGGGTTTCCAGCTCGGTCTCGTAGGTTTCCGAGATGTTCTCGCCGACCAGGTCGCCGCTGTAGCCGACGCGGCGGACCCGGTCGATCGGCGAGGAGCCGTCGGAGCCGAAATGCCAGGGGCGGTTCTGCACCGACATGTCGCGCGAATGGGTGGCGGCGGCCGCGTTGAGCTGCGCGTTCAGCTGAACGGCGGGGCGCCCGGCGGCCTGGCGCAGGGCGTTGACGGCGTCGAGCATCCGGTACTGGATCTCGGCGGTCTGGCCCGCACGGATGCGGTAGACCTGCTGCAGCGGCTCGCCATCGGGGCCGACCGTGGATTGCGGCGGCGGCGCGGCACAGGCCGACAAGAGCACAAGTGCGGAAACCAGCAGGCTAAAAATACGCGTCATCAGTCTCTACCACCCAGAAGTTCGTTCGACTCGCCTCTTAGCGCGGCTTGAGTGGTCTTTCAAACCCACAACCACGTCAGGTGCCCGAATGTTGCCGGTTTGATTTGCGACTGAGGCATTCGCGCCATATGCTGCGATCAGTTCCAAAGCAGACAGTTGGAAGACAGACATGTCCCTATATCCCAAAAACACATTCAGCCGGCGCGCTTTCCTGGCCGGCACCGCCGTTTCGCTGGGTGCGCCGGCGCTGGCGCAAACCGGCACCACCGAGATGGAGGGCGCGATTACCCAGACGGTGCGGCGCAACATTTCGAGCTTTCGCGCCGCGGACTGGCGGCCGCATTTCAAGAGCCTGAGGAATGGTGCGATCCTGGTCGATATCTCGTCCCGCGCGCTGCATTTCTGGGACGAGGACGGGCAGACGAAGTTCCTGTTCCCGTCGAGCATTCCGATGTCGGAAGAGCTGACGCGGCGGGGCCGGACGCGGGTGGTGCGCAAGGTGGAGGGCCCGGACTGGCGCCCGACGCCGTCGATGCTGAAGCGGAACCCGGACTGGCCGTCCTACGTGCCGCCGGGGCCGGACAACCCGCTGGGCACCCATGCCCTGTACCTGGGCTGGACCTATTACCGGATCCACGGCACGCATGACACGCGCAAGATCGGGCGGCGGTCGTCGAACGGGTGTATCGGGCTTTACAACGAGCACATCGCAAAGCTGTTCGCGCGGGCCAAGGTTGGCACGCAGGTTCTGGTGATCTGACGCGGATTGCGCTGGAATAGAGACGAGTTTGGGCAGCGTTTCGGCGCTGCCTTTTTTTTGTTTGGAGGGTCGAGCTGCTTCGCGCGGAATCGAGGCCGCAGGCCGCCGCTCATCGACGGGCCGCCCCCTGCGCCTTATGACCCTATGTCATCCTCTGGCTTGACCAGAGGATCTCTTGCCCCACGAGATCCCGGATCAAGTCCGGGATGACGCGTGCCGTTTTTTCCGACCGCTTCAGTCCAGCCAGCCCTTGAGGTTGTCCTCGATCACCGTGCTCAGCGCCTTGATATGGGCGTCGCTGTCGTTGAGGCAGGGGATATAGAGGAACTCTTCGCCGCCGGCCTCCTCGAAGCTTTCCTTGATCTCTTCGTTGATCTCTTCCAGCGTCTCGATGCAGTCGGCGGAAAAGGCGGGCGCGATGACGGCGATGTTCTTCTTGCCGTCCTCGGCCAGCTTGGCGACATGTTCGACCGTGTAGGGGCGCAGCCATTCCTCGGGGCCGAATACCGACTGGAACGTGGTGGTGATTTGGGTGTCGTCCCAGCCCAGACGTTCCCGCAGCAGCCGCGTCGTTTTCTGGCACTGGCAGTGGTAGGGGTCGCCCTGTTTCAGGTAGCGCTGCGGCATCCCATGATAGGAGACGACGAGGATCTCGGGCTTCTTGTCAGTCTCTGCATAGCCCTTTTCGACCGATTGGGCCAACGCCTCGATATAAAGCGGATGCTCGAAATAGGGCTCGACCACGCGGGCGATGGGCTGCCAGGTTTCGTCCATCAGGGCGCGGAAGAACTGGTCGTTCGCGGTGGCCGAGGTGGCGCCGGCATAGTGCGGGTAGAGCGGGAAAAAGAGGATCCGGGTGCAGCCGGCCTCTACCAGCGCGCGGACCTTGGACTTGGTCGAGGGGTTGCCGTAGCGCATGCAGAAATCGACCATCACGGTGTCGCCATAGCGGGCCTTGAGCGCCTCGGACAGCTTGGTCGTCTGGTCGCGGGTGATGGTCATCAGGGGGCTTTCGCCCTTGTCCTCGTTCCAGATGGATTTATAGGCCTCGCCGCTGGTGAAGGGGCGTTTCGACAGGATCACCAATTGCAGAAGCGGCTGCCAGAGCCAGGGCGAATAGTCGATCACGCGGCGGTCCGACAGGAACTCGTTGAGGTAGCGCCGCATGGACCAGTAGCCGTAATCGTCGGGCGTGCCGAGATTGGCGATGAGAACGCCCGTCTTGGGGTCCGGGATGGCCGGATGGTCGGACGGAGCGTGGACAGGACAGGTCTTGTTCTTGGCGGCGTCAAACATGGGCGGGCGTCTTTTCTGGTCGGATGGGATCACGGACACATAAAGGATTGCGGTCGGTCGTCAATCTTTGAGCGGGGTCTCGGAGGTGCCGAGGGCGTCGGCGAGACGTGTTGTCGCGCTTCCAGGGCGGAGGGGCTGGGGCTGGTCCGCAGAGGGGGCCCAGCCGGTGAGGGTGATCAGCTCGAACGTGGCGGGGATGCGGCCGTCGGGGGTGCCGAAGGTCTCGGCGTAGAGCTCGGCGGCGCGCAGGAGCACGTCGCGCCGGGTGAAAGAGCGGGGCCGGGCGTCGAGCGCGTTGGCCTCGCCCATGGCGCGCAGGTCGTGCATCAGGGCGATGAGGTTTTCGTAGCTGGCCTCGAGCGGGAGAGTGTCGGCCACCGGCAGGGCAAACCCGGCGCGTTGCAAGAGCGCGCCAAGGTCGCGGATATCGCCCATGGGCAGGACCCGGGGCGACAGGCCGCCGCGCAGGTCGGATTCGGCCTGGGCGAGGACGGCGCGCAGTTGATGCAGGGTCTGGCCGCCGAAGAAGACGGCGATGAACAGGCCATCGGGGCGCAGGGCGCGACGGCACTGGATCATCTGGCCCACGGGGTCGTCCGCCCAGTGCAGGGACATGGCGTGCAGGATCAGGTCATGGGATTCAGGCTCTAACGCGAGGGTTTCGGCGTCTTCTATGATCTGCGCGTCCGGAAATGCCGCCTGCCACGGGTCGGGCAGTCCGGTGACGATGCTCGTATCCGTAAAGGATTTGTTAACGAAACTGAGCCGATCCTTGATCTCGTCGATCGCGGTCTCGTGCAGGAACAGCGCGGGGGCGCGGCTGGCACGGTTGCGGTTGCGCTGAAGCGCGCGGCGATCGGTGAGGGTTCTGGTCATGGTGGCTAAATAGAGTGGCTTTCGAGGCAATTCAAACGGCGCTTCGCGTGGTCTATCCGCCGCGCTGCACGTTATGCGGCGGACTGGTGGAGAGCGAGTTCGGCCTGTGCGGCCCTTGTTGGCGGGATACGCCGGTGCTGGCCGGGCTGGTCTGTGACCTGTGTGGGTGTCCCCTTCCCGGCGAGGATGCGGGCGGGGATGCGCGGTGCGACGATTGCCTGCGCGTGGCGCGGCCCTGGCAGAAAGGGCGCGCGGCGCTGATCTACAAGGACAATGCGCGCAAGCTTGTGCTGGCGTTGAAGCACGGCGACCGGCATGACGTGGTGCCGCTGGCGGCGACGTGGATGAAACGGGCGGCCGCCCCGCTGCTGGTGCCGGAGTGCCTGTTCGTTCCCGTGCCGTTACACTGGACCCGGCTGTTGAAGCGGCGGTTCAACCAATCGGCCCTGCTGGCGCAGGCGGTGGCGAAAGAGGTGAACGCGGCGTGGTGTCCCGATGTTCTAGAACGTGTGAGGCGGACGCCCTCGCTGGATGGGATGGGCATGGAGGCGCGGTTCGCGACGCTGGACGCGGCCATAGGCGTATGGAAGGGGCGGCGGGTGATGATCCACGGGCGCGCGGTGATCCTGGTGGATGACGTGATGACATCGGGCGCGACACTGGCGGCCTGCGCGGGCGCCTTGCTGGCGGCGGGCGCGGCGGAGGTCAGGACACTGACACTGGCGCGCGTGGTCAAGGATGCTTAAGTAGGGGCCAACCACGGAAAGGATTGGACCCTGTCATGAGACCCGTTGAAATCTACACCTCGCAGCTTTGCGGTTTTTGCCACGCGGCCAAGCGGCTGCTGTCGCAGAAGGGCGTGGACTTTACCGAGATCGACGTGGGGCGGGAGCCGGAGAAGCGGGCCGAGATGACGCAGCGTGCCAATGGCGGGCGGACGGTGCCGCAGATCTTTGTCGGCGACGTGCATGTGGGGGGCTGTGACGAGCTTTATGCGATGGACCGGGCGGGCAAGCTGGACGCGCTGCTGAAAGCATGAAAACTGCCCTGATCCAGCTGAATGCGTCGGATAGCCCCGAGGACAACCTGCCGGTCACGCAAGGTCTGATCGACGAGGCGGCGGCGGGCGGCGCGGGGTTCGTGCTGACGCCGGAGGTGACGAATTGCCTGTCGGCCAGCCGGACCCGGCAGGAGGAAGTGCTGCGCCACCAAGACGTCGACGCGACGCTGGCCGGTCTGCGGCAGCAGGCGGAGCGGTTGGGGATCTGGGTGCTGATCGGGTCGATTGCGGTCAAGACGGATGACGCGGACGGGCGGTTTGCCAACCGTTCGTTTCTCATCGACCCGAAAGGCGGGATCGCGGCGTGGTATGACAAGATCCACATGTTCGACGTGACGGTTTCCGAGACGGAGCAATACAGGGAATCGGCCGGCTATCGCCCCGGCGACCGGGGCGTGACGGCCAGGACGCCGTTCGGCACGATCGGGATGACGGTATGCTATGATCTGCGGTTTCCCGGGCTTTACCGGCGTCTGGCGCAGGCCGGGGCGGAGATTCTGACGGTGCCGTCGGCCTTCGCCGTGCCCACGGGCGAGGCGCATTGGGAGACGCTGCTGCGGGCGCGGGCGATCGAGACCGGGTGCTACGTTCTGGCCCCGGCGCAGACCGGCCAACATTCGGCCACGCGCGGCAAGGAACGCCGCACTTATGGGCATTCGCTGGCCGTGGGACCGTGGGGTGACGTATTGGCAGATGCCGGAACCGAGCCGGGTGTGGTATTCGTGGACGTGAACCGGGACGAGGTGACCCAGGCACGGGCGCGGATACCGGCGGTAAACAGTGAGGTCGACATCACTTGGTCGTGACAACGGATAACACGCTGCATTCGATTGCCGTTTCGCTGTTCAGCGAGGTTCTGGCGAACGAGCAGCTGATCCGGAGCCGGTTGAGCCGGGTGCTGCCGAAAGGCATGGAGATCTCGCATTTCTCGGTGCTGAACCACCTGGCGCGGGCCAATGGCGAACGAAGCCCGGCGCAGCTGGCCAAGAGCTTTCACGTGACGCGCGGGGCGATGACCAACACGCTGAGCAAGCTGGAATGGGCGGGGTATGTGCATATCCGGCCCGACTGGGACGACGCGCGGCGCAAGATGGTGTCGATCAGCCCCGCCGGTACGCGGGCGCGGGATGCCGCGATTTCCGCGATCATGCCGTTGATCACCGAGGTGGTGAGCGAGTTGGGCGAGACCAACGTGCGGGCCACCCTGCCCGTGCTGCGCGAGATGCGCGCGAAGCTGTCGGACGAGAGCTAGGCTCTGGTTCAGGGTTTTACGCTGGTCGTGACGTAATTCACGGCGAGGTCGCGATCCGACAGGGACCAGGACCAGCTGATGGGATTGAAGACGAAGCCCTTGCGGTCGACCGGGTCGAGGCCGGCGTCGCGCAGAAGGCCGTAGAGCTCTTCCGGGGTGATGAACTTGTTCCAGTCATGGGTGCCCTTGGGCAGCCAGCGCATGATGAATTCCGCGCCGACAATGGCGGCGGCAAAGCTCTTGGCGGTGCGGTTGAGGGTGGAGCAGACATGCAGGCCGCCCGGTTTGAGCAGGCGTTGGCAGGCAGTGAGATAGGTGGCGGGGTCGGCCACGTGCTCGACCACTTCCATGTTCAGGACGATGTCGAACTGTTCGCCCGCGGCGGCGAGCGCCTCGGCGGTGGTGTTGCGGTAGTCGATCTCGAGGCCGGATTGCGCAGCGTGGACCTGTGCCACGGGGATGTTGCCCGCAGCGGCGTCGGCGCCGACCACGGTGGCGCCAAGGCGGGCCATCGGCTCGGCCAGCAGACCGCCGCCGCAGCCGATATCCAGAAGCCGCAGGCCGGCGAAGGGTTTCGCGGTCTTGAGGTCGCGGTCGAATTCGGCGGCGATCTGCGACGTGATGTAATCCAGACGACAGGGATTGAGCATGTGCAGCGGCTTGAACTTGCCGTTCGGGTCCCACCATTCGGCGGCCATCGCCTCGAATTTGGCGACTTCTTCGGTGTCGATCGTAGTCGAGTTGGGTTGCATTCCGCGTTCCATGTGCTCAATGTCTCAGACGGTCTATATAGGACATTCATGGACAAGTTTTCGAGCCAAAAGAGCGCAGCGCAGTTCCTGTATCCGTCGATCGAGCCGTTCGACCGGCGGATGATGGACGTGGGCGACGGGCATACGATTTATGTCGAGCAATCTGGCAACCCCGAGGGCACGCCCGTTGTGGTGCTGCACGGTGGCCCCGGCGGCGGGTGCAGCCCGGCGATGCGGCGGTATTTCGATCCGAACCATTACCGGATCGTGCTGTTCGACCAGCGCGGCTGTGGCCGGTCGAAGCCCCATGCGAGTGTCGAGGACAACACGACCTGGCACCTTGTGGCGGATATCGAACGGATCCGCGAGGTGCTGGGTATCGACACCTGGATCGTCTTCGGCGGCAGCTGGGGCGCGACGCTGGCGCTGATCTACGGCCAGAGCCATCCGGAGGCGGTGGCGCACCTGGTGTTGCGGGGCGTCTTTACCATGACGCAGCGGGAGCTGGACTGGTTCTATGGCGGCGGTGCCGGGCGGTTCTGGCCCGAGACCTGGGCAAAGTTCCGGTCGCTGATCCCCGAGGACGAACAGGGCGACATGATCGGGGCCTATAACAAGCGGCTGTTTTCCGGCGACCGGGCCGAGGAAGTGCGGTTCGCCAAGGCGTGGAGCGCGTGGGAGAATGCGCTGGCCACGGTCAATTCCAGCGGCCAGAGCGGAGACAGCCCTGCGGATTACGCCCGCGCGTTCGCACGGTTGGAGAACCATTATTTCCGGCATAACGGCTTCCTGGGGCAGGACGGTTACATCTACGACAACATGGACAAGCTGGCGGAGACGCCCGGCGTGATCGTGCAGGGGCGGTACGACATGATCTGCCCGCCCGAGGCGGCGCATCGGCTGGCGGGGCTGTGGCCAAAGGGCGAGTTGCGGATCATCCCGGTGGCGGGGCACGCCCTGTCGGAACCGGGGATCAGTGCGGAACTGGTGAAGATCATGAACCGGATGGTGACGGTCGGTTAGCGGGCGGGGTCCCGGAGCGCCGTCATCCTCTGGCGTGACCAGAGGATCCCTGGCCCCGGGAGATCCCCGATCAAGTCGGGGATGACGTGCGCGGGAAGGGCTGACATCTGCGCAACCTGCTTTCCCCCTTGCAGACTCGGCCATCGAGTCGTATATGCCCTTTCAACAGCGGCGCGCTGGGGTCCACACCCGGCGCTCCACCGGGAAAGATCGACGGGCCGCGCGCCCGTTTTTTTGTGTTCGAAGGACCCATGAGCAACGACCTGATTGCAAAATCGTCGATGGATCGGCGGATCGCCGAGATCATTACCCCTGTCATCGAGGACATGGGGTTCGAGCTGGTGCGCGTGCGTCTGATGGGCGGCAAGACCGCCACGTTGCAGATCATGGCCGAGCGGCCCGAGGGCGGGATCGAGGTGGATGAATGCGCCGAGATTTCCACCGCCGTCAGCGCCGTACTGGACGTGGAGGACCCGATCGTCGATCAGTACACGCTGGAAGTGTCCAGCCCCGGCATCGACCGGCCGCTGACCCGGCTGAAGGATTTCGACGAGTTCGAGGGCTACGAGGCGAAGCTGGAGACCCACGAGCTGATCGACGGGCGCAAGCGGTTCAAGGGCGTTCTGACCGGGACCGAGGGCGGCGAGGTGCTGATCAACGTCGAGGAAGGCACGATCGGGCTGCATTTCGACTGGCTGGCGGATGCCAAGCTGGTGCTGACCGATGAGCTGATCAAGGACATGCTGAAGGCACGCAAGGAAGCGGGCGTTCTGAACGAAGACAATTTTGACGACATAGAGACTGACTCGTCCGAGGAGACCTGAGACAATGGCTATTACCTCTGCCAACCAGCTTGAGCTTTTGCAGACCGCCGAGGCGGTGGCGCGGGAGAAGATGATCGACCCGGGCCTTGTGATCGAGGCGATGGAAGAGAGCCTCTCGCGCGCGGCCAAGAGCCGGTACGGCGCCGAGATGGACATTCGCGTCAGCATCGACCGCAAGACCGGCAAGGCGACCTTCACCCGCGTGCGCACGGTGGTCGAGGACGAGGAGCTGGAGAATTACCAGGCGGAGTTCACCGTCGAGCAGGCCAAGCAGTACCTGGACGACCCCAAGGTCGGCGACACCTTCGTCGAGGAAGTGCCTCCGGTGGACATGGGCCGGATCGCCGCGCAGAGCGCCAAGCAGGTGATCCTGCAGAAGGTGCGCGAGGCCGAGCGTGACCGCCAGTACGAGGAATTCAAGGACCGGGCCGGCACGATCATCAACGGCGTGGTCAAGCGCGAGGAATACGGCAACGTCATCGTCGACGTGGGTGCGGGCGAAGCGATCCTGCGCCGGAACGAGAAGATCGGGCGCGAAAGCTATCGCCCGAACGACCGGATCCGGTGCTACATCAAGGATGTGCGCCGCGAGGCCCGTGGGCCGCAGATTTTCCTGAGCCGCACCGCGCCCGAGTTCATGGCGGAACTGTTCAAGATGGAAGTGCCGGAAATCTATGACGGCATCATCGAGATCAAGGCCGTGGCCCGTGACCCCGGCAGCCGCGCCAAGATCGCGGTGATTTCCTATGACAACTCGATCGACCCCGTGGGGGCCTGCGTGGGCATGCGCGGCAGCCGCGTGCAGGCCGTGGTGAACGAGTTGCAGGGCGAGAAGATCGACATCATCCCGTGGAACGAGGACCAGCCGACCTTCCTGGTGAACGCGCTGCAGCCCGCCGAGGTGAGCAAGGTGGTTCTGGACGAGGAAGCCGAGCGCATCGAGGTCGTGGTGCCCGAGGACCAGCTTTCGCTGGCCATCGGTCGCCGCGGTCAGAACGTGCGGCTGGCGAGCCAGCTGACCAACCTCGACATCGACATCATGACCGAGGCCGAGGACAGCGAGCGCCGTCAGAAGGAATTCGAGGAGCGCACCAAGCTGTTCATGGACACGCTGGACCTGGACGAGTTCTTTGCCCAGCTGCTGGTGTCGGAAGGCTTCACCAACCTCGACGAGGTCGCCTATGTCGAGATCGACGAGCTGCTGGTGATCGACGGCGTGGACGAGGACACCGCCAACGAATTGCAGGCGCGCGCGCGTGACGTTCTGGAAGCACAGGCCAAGGAAGCGCTGGAGAAAGCCCGCGCGCTGGGCGCCGAGGACAGCCTTATTGAATTCGAGGGCCTGACACCCCAGATGGTACAGGCACTGGCCGAGGACGGCGTGAAGACGCTGGAAGACTTCGCCACCTGCGCCGACTGGGAACTGGCGGGCGGCTGGACCACCGTGGACGGCGAGCGCGTCAAGGACGATGGCGTCCTGGAACCTTTCGAAGTGTCGCTGGAAGAGGCGCAGGACCTGGTGATGACCGCACGGGTCATGCTGGGCTGGGTCGATCCGTCGGATCTTGAGCCCGAGGCTGACGCCGAAGAGGGCGAAGAGTCCGAGGACGGCACCGCAGAGGAGGCCGAGGCCTGATGCGTCAGGCCTCGTAGGCGTTGATATGGGGCGCGGTGGGCAGCCCAAGGACCGGACGAATGGTCCCGAGCGCAAGTGCATTGCCACGGGCGAGGTGCGTCCGAAGCATGGCCTGATACGGTTCGCCATAAGCCCCGAGGGGCAGGTTGTGCCGGACATCCTGGAGAAACTGCCGGGCCGGGGCATCTGGGTGAGTTCGACGCGGCAGGCGCTGGAGATGGCCGTGAAGAAGGGCCTGTTCTCGCGCAGTGCCAAGCAGAGCGTTACGGTGCCCGACGGGCTGGTCGAGCAGGTCGAGGCGATGCTGGCGCGACGGGTGGTGGAGCTGCTGAGCCTGGCGCGCAAGGGCGGGCAGGCGGTGGCCGGATACGAGAAGGTCAAGGACTGGCTGGCCAAGGAAGAGGCCGAGGTCCTGATCCAGGCCAGCGACGGCTCGGCGCGCGGGAAGACGAAACTGAGCACGCCCTTTGGCGGCAGCTGGATCGGCTGGATCACCGCCGATGAGCTGGGCCAGGCATTCGGGCGTGAAACAAGCATCCACGCCGCACTCGCGGCTGGCGGTTTGTGCGAACGTGTTGTAGAGGAGGCGGCAAGACTCAAGGGCTTGCGCGTCACGGACGGGGACCGACCCCGCCGGAAAGGAAGTTGAGATAGATGAGCGACAACGACGGAAAGAAAACTCTGGGTGTACGTGGTGGCGGTCCTCGGTCGGGGAACGTGAAGCAGAGCTTCAGCCATGGCCGCACCAAGAACGTCGTGGTGGAAACCAAGCGCAAGCGGATCGTGAAACCGAAACCCGGGGCCGCGGCGCCTGCGCCGGGTGGCGCCAAGCCGGGTGCAGCCGGAGCAGGATCGAAACGCCCGGCGGGGATCTCCGACGAGGAGATGGAACGCCGGATGAGGGCGCTTGCCGCCGCGAAGGAACGCGAGTCGGAGGAAGCCGCGCAGCGTGAGGCCGAAGAGCGTGAGCGCGAGGAAGAGAAGATGCGCCGCCGCGAAGAGGCCGAGGCCAAGGAGCGCGAACAGCGCGAGGCCGAGGAACGCGCCAAGGCGAAGGCCGACGAGGAAGAGCGCAAGAAGCGCGAAGCAGCGGATGCCGCCAAGCAGGCTGCGGCCGCCGCCGCCGCACCGCCGACCGAAGATCAGCAGACCCGCCCGGCCAAGCAGGCGCCCCGCAGCAAGGCGCCCGAGCGCGACCAGCGTGGCGACGATGGCCGCGGCAAGGGCAAGGGTCGTGGCGACGACGGTGGACGCCGGGCCGGCAAGCTGACGCTGAACCAGGCGCTGTCGGGTGGCGAAGGCGGCCGGCAGAAATCCATGGCGGCGATGAAGCGCAAGCAGGAGCGTGCCCGGCAAAAGGCCATGGGCGGCGCGCAGGAGCGTGAAAAGGTCGTGCGCGACGTGCAGGTGCCCGAGGCGATCGTGGTCAGCGAGCTGGCCAACCGGATGGCCGAGCGCGTGGGCGACGTGGTCAAGGCGCTGATGAACAACGGCATGATGGTCACGCAGAACCAGTCGATCGACGCCGATACGGCCGAGCTGATCGTCGAGGAATTCGGTCACCGTATCGTCCGGGTCAGCGATTCGGACGTCGAGGACGTGATCGATTCGGTCGAGGACAAGGAAGCCGACCTGATGCCGCGTCCGCCGGTGATCACCATCATGGGTCACGTGGACCACGGCAAGACATCGCTGCTGGACGCGATTCGCGACGCCAAGGTGGTGGCCGGCGAGGCGGGGGGCATCACCCAGCATATCGGTGCCTACCAGGTGACGACCGACAGCGGTGCCGTGCTGAGCTTCCTCGATACGCCGGGTCACGCCGCGTTCACCAGCATGCGGGCCCGTGGCGCGCAGGTGACGGATATCGTGGTACTGGTGGTGGCTGCCGACGATTCGGTGATGCCGCAGACGATCGAGGCGATCAACCACGCCAAGGCCGCCAAGGTGCCGATGATCGTGGCGATCAACAAGTGCGACAAGCCCGAGGCGAACCCCGACAAGGTGCGCACCGAGCTGTTGCAGCACGAGGTGATCGTCGAGGCGATGTCGGGCGACGTGCAGGATGTCGAGGTGTCGGCCCAGACGGGTCAGGGCCTGGATGAGCTGCTGGAAGCCATCGCGCTGCAATCCGAGATCCTGGAGCTGAAAGCAAACCCGGACCGCGCCGCCGAAGGTGCGGTGATCGAGGCGCAGCTGGATGTGGGCCGTGGCCCCGTGGCGACGGTTCTTGTGCAGCGCGGCACGCTGAAACAGGGCGATATCTTCGTCGTGGGCGAGCAGTACGGCAAGGTCCGTGCGCTGATCAACGACCGGGGCGAGCGCGTTCAGGAAGCCGGGCCGTCGGTGCCTGTCGAGGTTCTTGGCCTCAACGGCACGCCCGAGGCGGGCGACGTTCTGAACGTGGTCAAATCCGAAGGTCAGGCGCGCGAGATTGCCGAGTACCGCGAGAAGGCGGCGAAGGAGAAACGCGCGGCGGCAGGCGCCGGCACGACGCTCGAACAGCTTCTGGCGCAGGCCAAGGAGAACGAGAACGTCAAGGAATTGCCGATCTTGGTGAAGGCCGACGTGCAGGGCTCTGCCGAGGCGATCGTCCAGGCAATGGAGAAGATCGGCAACGAGGAGGTGCGCGTGCGCGTGCTGCACTCGGGCGTGGGTGCCATTACAGAATCCGATATCGGCCTGGCCGAAGCGTCGGGTGCGCCCGTGATCGGCTTCAACGTGCGGGCCAACGCGCCGGCGCGGAATTCAGCGAACCAGAAGGGCGTCGAGATCCGCTATTACAGCGTGATCTATGACCTGGTGGATGACGTGAAGGCGGCCGCGAGCGGTCTGCTGGGTGCGGAAATCCGCGAGAACTTCATCGGCTATGCCGAGATCCGGGAAGTCTTCAAGGTCACCGGCGTCGGCAAGGTTGCGGGTTGTCTGGTGACCGAGGGTGTCGCCCGCCGGTCGGCCGGTGTGCGCCTGCTGCGCGATGACGTGGTGATCCACGAGGGCACGCTGAAGACGCTGAAGCGTTTCAAGGACGAAGTGTCGGAGGTTCAGTCGGGCCAGGAATGCGGCATGGCGTTCGAGAAATACGAGGACATCCGCGAAGGCGACGTGATCGAGATCTTCGAACGCGAGGAAGTCGAGCGGAACCTCGACTGAGCCGTGTCAGAGTCTGTTTTCGGGAAAGGGCGGCCTTTTGGGTCGCCCTTTTTCATGTGCTGAACCCAAGTCTTTTCTGAAAAGACTTGGCAAAAGCTTTCTGAAAGCTTTTGCGGCGCTCAGAGCCAGTCGCGGAGGATCGGGATGAGCGGCACGTCCGCGGGGGGCATGGGATAGTCGCGCAGCGCGTTGGGGCGGACCCATTTCAGGGTCTGGTTCTCGCGCGATCGGGGGGTGCCGTCCCACTTGCGGCAGGCAAAGAGCGGCATCAGCAGGTGGAAGTCGTCATAGCTGTGACTGGCGAAGGTCAGCGGCGCGAGGCAGCTTTCCCAGGTGTTGATGCCAAGCTCTTCTTCCAACTCGCGGATGAGCGCGACCTCGGGGGTCTCGCCGGGTTCGACCTTGCCGCCGGGAAACTCCCAGAGGCCGGCCATGGACTTGCCCTCGGGGCGTTGCGCCAGAAGGATGCGACCGTCGACGTCGATCAGGGCGACGGCGGACACCAGAACAGTTTTCATTGTCGCAATCCCGGACGGAAAACCGGAGCCCACTTTTCCTGTGATCGCTTCGGTTTCATGATCTGTAGTCGGCGTTGATCGAGATGTAGCCGTGGGTCAGGTCGCAGGTCCAGACATGGGCAGTGCCGCCCCCCAGACCGAGATCGACATGGATCGTGATCTCCTGGTTCCTCATGTGGGCGGCGCCGTCTTCTTCGCGATAATCGGGACTAACCCAGCCTTTTTCGGCCACCAGGGTATCGCCGAACCAGATCGAGAGCGTGTCACGGTCGGCCGGCGCGCCGGATTTGCCGATGGCCATGACGATGCGACCCCAGTTGGGATCTTCGCCGGCGATGGCGGTTTTCACCAGCGGCGAGTTGGCGATGGCGAGGCCGTGGGTCTTGGCGTCATTGTCGCTGGACGCGCCGGTGACGGAGATGGTGACGAACTTGGTCGCGCCTTCGCCGTCGCGGACGACCTGGTGCGCCAGGTCGAGCATGACGCCGCGCAGCGCCTCCATGAAGCCGACGCTTTGGTCGGTGACGCGCACGCCCGAGGCGCCGGTGGCGGCGACCAGCAGCGTGTCGGACGTGGAGGTGTCGCTGTCGACGGTGATGCAGTTGAAGGTCTTTTCGTTCAGGGCCGAGACCATCTGTTGCAGGTGTTCGCGGTCGATGGCGGCGTCGGTGAAGATGTAGACGAGCATCGTGGCCATGTCCGGCGCGATCATGCCCGAGCCCTTGGCGATGCCGGCGATGCGCACCTCCTGTCCATCGATCGTGATCGTGGCCGAGGCGCCCTTGGCAAACGTGTCGGTGGTCATGATCGCGCGGGCGGCATCCTCGATCCCGTCGGGCGACAGCTTGTCCGCGAGTTCGGACAGCTTCGCGGTGATGCGTTCGTGCTTGAGGGGTTCGCCGATGACGCCGGTGGACGCGCTGAAAATACGCGATTCCGGCAGGGATAGGGTCTGTGCGACGGCGTTCGTGACCGCCTTGACCGATGTGACGCCGTTGCGCCCGGTAAAGGCGTTGGAATTGCCCGAGTTGACGATGATCGCCGCGCCTTCCGCGGACTGGAACCCGATCTTTTCCTGGCAATCGAGCACGGCGGCGGAGCGCGTCGCGGACCGGGTGAAGACCCCCGCCATGACCGAGCCGGGGGCGAGCCGCGCCAGCATCACGTCCTTGCGGCCGGCATAGCGCACGCCGGCCTCGACACTGGCGAACTCAACCCCGCCGATGGCGGGAAGCTCTGGAAAGGTGGCAGGCGCCAGTGGCGAAACGGCGAGGGTCTTGGCCATTGTCAGTTCTCCAGGAGGTCGAGATTGGTGATCACGTTCGGGTCGATCCCCTCAAGGTCGACCTGGTCGATCTCGGCGTCGGATTTCAGGCCTTCGATGAAGGACTCGAGCGCGCCTTGCTGAAGCTGCGAGGACAGTTCCTCGCGCACGGTGTCGAGTGCGGGGCGTTCCTTGTTGCGGGTTTCGGCCAGGGTGATCACGTGCCAGCCGAACTGGGTTTCGACGGGGTCCGAGACCTCGCCCGGTTCGAGCGCCGCCACGGCGTCGAAGAACGGCGCGACCATGTCGGCGGCACCGAACCAGCCGAGATCGCCGCCGGAGGCGCCCGACGGACCGATGGATTTCTCGCGGGCGAGCGCGGCGAAATCGGCGTCGCCTTCGAGGGCGGTCACCAGCTCCTGCGCTTCTTCCTCGGTTTCGACGAGGATGTGCGAGGCGCGATACTCGGTCTCCTGGACATCGGCGGGGTATTGTTCCTCGTAGGCCGCCTGCAGGTCCTCTTCGGACGGGGCCTGTTGCATCACGCCGGCCATGACCTCGCCGGCGATGATGGCGCGCTCTTCGTTCTCGATCGAGACGCGGCTGCGCAGCGACGGCTCGCCGTCCAGAGACTGTTTCAGGAGCGTGTGCTGGATCAGCTGGTCGACGATGCCCTGCAACAGCAGGTTGGGCGGAAACTGGTCGTATTGCTGCGGCAAGGTGGCGCGGAGCGCGATGACATGCGCCAGCGTGATCTCGGTGCCGTTGACGGTGGCGACAACCTGCGACGGGTCGGCGGCGGGCGCATCAGTCTCTGTTTCAGCCGTATCCTGCGCCCAGGCGCCCTGCGCCAGCATCGCGGCGGTACAGGTTGCGGCGAGGATCGACTTGATCGGATGTGACATGGAAAACCCTTTGCTTTCTCGCGCCGGAACGCGACGCGTTGTGACGTTGACAGTCCATGAGCGGCCCCTTACATCGCCTTATGATCAAAGGCAGGGCCGTCCCCTTGGGCCCGTTCTAGGGCGGTGCGACGGACGGGGCAAGCGATTGCCATTCACGAGATAGCGAAAGACCGGAACGGATAGGATATGCTGGGTATTGGAACGGTTGCCAAGAAGATCTTTGGCACCCCGAACGACCGCAAGGTCAAGACGACCCGCCCGCTGGTGGAGAAGATCAACGCGCTGGAGCCCGAGTACGAGGCGCTCGATGATGCCGGACTGATCGCCAGGACCCAGGATTTCAAGAAACGCATCGCGGAGGGTGAGAGCCTGGATGCGATCCTGCCCGAAGCCTTTGCCAACTGCCGCGAGGCGGCGCGCCGGGCGCTTGGCCTGCGGGCCTTCGACGTGCAGCTGATGGGCGGTATCTTCCTGCACCAGGGCAATATCTCGGAGATGAAGACGGGCGAGGGCAAGACCCTCGTGGCGACCTTTCCGGCCTACCTGAACGCGCTGTCCGGCAAGGGCGTGCATATCGTGACGGTCAACGACTACCTCGCCAAGCGGGACGCCGAGTGGATGGGCAACGTGTTTTCCGCGCTGGGGATGACCACGGGCGTGGTCTATCCGCAGCAACCGGATGCCGAGAAGAAAGGCGCCTATGCCGCCGACATCACCTATGCGACCAACAACGAGCTTGGCTTCGATTACCTGCGCGACAACATGAAATCGAGCCTCGAGGAGATGGCGCAGCGCGGGCATTATTTCGCCATCGTCGACGAGGTGGACAGCATCCTGATCGACGAGGCGCGGACGCCGCTGATCATCTCGGGCCCGGCGCAGGACCGCAGCGAGCTTTACGTGACCATCGACGGGCTGATCCCCAGCCTGGAAGAAGATCACTACAAGATCGACGAGAAGACCAAGAACGTCACCTTCACCGACGAAGGCAACGAGTATATCGAAGAGCTGCTGCACCAGAAAGGTCTGCTGGAAGAGGGTCAGTCGCTCTACGATCCCGAGAGCACGACCATCGTGCACCACATGAACCAGGGTCTGCGGGCGCACAAGCTTTTCCTCAAGGACAGAGACTATATCGTCCGCGACAACGAGGTCGTGCTGATCGACGAGTTCACCGGGCGGATGATGGCCGGGCGGCGGCTGTCGGACGGTCTGCACCAGGCCATCGAGGCCAAGGAAGGCTGCGAGATCAAGCCCGAGAACGTGACGCTGGCGCAGGTGACGTTCCAGAACTATTTCCGCCTGTACGACAAGCTGTCGGGCATGACCGGCACGGCAACGACCGAGGCCGAGGAATTCGGGCAGATCTACGGGCTGGGCGTGGTCGAGGTGCCGACGAACAAGCCGATCGCGCGGGTGGACGAGGACGATGCCGTCTACCGGACCGCGCAGGAGAAGTTCGACGCGGTGGTCGACTCGATCAAGAAGGCGCATGAAAAGGGTCAGCCGATCCTTGTCGGCACCACCTCGATCGAGAAATCCGAAATGCTGAGCGAGCTGCTGAAGACAGCGGGGGTGAAGCACAACGTGCTGAACGCGCGCCAGCACGAGCAGGAGGCGCAGATCGTCGCCGACGCGGGCAAGCTGAACGCCGTGACCATCGCCACCAACATGGCCGGGCGCGGGACCGACATCAAGCTGGGCGGGAACCTGGATTTCAAGATCATGGAGGCGATTGCCGCCGATCCCGACGCCGATCCCGAGGAGCTGCGCAAGCGGCTGGAAGCCGGGCACAAGGATGACGAGCAGGCGGTGATCAACGCCGGTGGCCTGTTCGTTCTGGCCACGGAACGGCACGAAAGCCGCCGGATCGACAACCAGCTGCGCGGCCGGTCCGGCCGGCAGGGCGACCCGGGACGGTCGGCGTTCTTCCTGTCGCTGGACGATGACCTGATGCGCATTTTCGGCTCTGAACGGCTGGAAAAGGTGCTGTCGACGCTGGGGATGAAGGAAGGCGAGGCGATCATTCACCCGTGGGTGAACAAGAGCCTCGAGCGCGCGCAGGCGAAGGTCGAGGGCCGCAACTTCGACATCCGCAAGCAGCTGCTGAAATTCGACGACGTGATGAACGAACAGCGGAAGGTGATCTTCCGCCAGCGGCTGGACATCATGGAAGCCACGGATCTGTCGGAGATCATCAAGGACATGCGCGGCGAGGTGATCGACGACCTGATCGATCAGTACATGCCGCCCAAGACCTATGCCGACCAATGGGACATGGAAGGGCTCTATGCCGCCGTGATCGAACGGCTGAACCTGGATGTGCCGGTGATGGTCTGGGGCGACGAGGAAGGCGTGGACGACGACGAGATCGCCGACCGCCTGGAAGAGGCCGCCGACAAGATGATGGCCGAGAAGGCAGAGGCGTTCGGGTCGGAGCAGATGCGGATGATCGAGAAGCAGGTGCTGCTTCAGACCATCGACAGCAAATGGCGTGAACACCTTCTGACGCTGGAACATCTGCGCAGTGTCGTCGGCTTTCGCGGGTATGCGCAGCGCGACCCGCTGAACGAATACAAGAACGAGGCATTCGCGCTGTTCGAGTCGATGCTTAACAGCCTGCGCCAGGACGTGACGCAGCAGTTGGCCCGCATCCGTCCGATGACGGACGAAGAACAGCAGCAAATGCTGCGCGACCTGCGGGCCAAGCAGGCCGCGATGGCGCCGAAACCGTCCGAGACCGAGGAACGCGAGCCCGGTGCCGAGAGCCTGAAGGATCCCACCGGCGCCGCCTTGCCCGGCTTTGACGAGAACGACCCGACCACCTGGGGCAACCCGGGCCGGAACGAGGCGTGCCCCTGCGGTTCGGGCAAGAAGTTCAAGCATTGTCACGGGCGGCTGGGCTGACAAGGGGACGCCACAACTCGGCCTCAATGACTCCGCTGACGTGCCTTCAAGGGGCCACTTTCGCGCAATAGCGTTCGCTCGACCTATGACAGGTTTGGGAGATCGTTATGATCAAGCTGGGCAATCCGAAGCGTATCGTCATGGCCGGCGTGACCATGGGCTGTGCCCTTGGTATTGGCTACATCATGCAGTCCTCTGCGACCGACCGGACCGTGACGCAGTCGCCCGCGCCCCAAGTCGAGCCCGAGACAGCCGAGGCGTTCGCGCAGGCCTTCGTCGGTGGCACGCCCGCGCCCTCCGCCCCGGAGCCTGCGGCCCCGGCGCCGGTTTCAGCGCCCGAAGCGGTCCCCGCCCCGGTGGACGACAAGCTGGGAGCCGTTCAAACGGCCAAGGCCCCAACGCCGCCCGTGCCGATGGCCGATCCCGCCGACAAGGCCATTTTCCGGACCGCCGCGATGACGGGCGGGCAGAGCTTTGATGTCGACGGGCTTCAGATCGAGAGAGTGGCGCTGACGTCGGCCGAGCCGGTGCCGCCCGCGCCCGCTCCGCAGCCCAAGGCCTTGCCGGACACGCCGCTGGAACTGGCCGCGCTTCAGGATGCGCCCATTCGCACCTTCCCGAAGGAAGAGACGGCGCCGGCCCTGACCTGCGAAGGCGAGATCGAAATGACGGCAAGCCCCGCCGCCGCCGCGATGGTCCAGCTGGATCTGACCGCGCCGTGCGGGGCCAACACGCAGTTCACCCTGCACCATAACGGCATGATGTTCAGCGCGATCATCGACGATGACGGCGCGTGGTCGATGCAGGTGCCGGCGCTGGCGGAAAACGCGGTGTTCATCGCCGCCTTCGAGAGCGGCGAGGGCGCGGTGGCAACCACGAATGTCGATACGCTGGACCGTTACGACCGCTATGTCGTGCAATGGCAGGGCCGGAGCGGCATGGAGCTTCACGCGATGGAATACGGTGCCGATTACGGCGAGGACGGCCATGTCTGGCGCGATGCGGGGCGCGATGCGACCAGCGCCGAGACGGGCCTGGGCGGGTTCCTGCTGCGACTTGGCGAGGGCGTCATCGAGGAGACGACCCTGATGGCGGAAGTCTACACCTTTCCGACGCGGACTGCGCAGCGCGACGGCGAGGTGCAGGTCAGTCTCGAAGCCGAGATCAACGCCATGAATTGTGGACGCGACGTTGAAGCGCAGGCCCTGATCAAGCCGGGCGTCGGTGAAATGATGGCGCGGGATCTGACCATGGCCATCCCCGAGTGCGATGCCGTCGGCGACTTTCTGGTGTTGAAAAACCTGTACGAAGACCTGAAGATCGCGCGCAACTGACGCTGCGATCCGAGGGCATCCATGAAAATGTACCGTGCGGCGGCCTTCGCCGCACTTTTCCTTTTTGCGGGCGTATTTCCGGCCCATGCGCAGGACGTGACGCTGACCTCACGCGATGGCGACGTGGAAATCACCGGCAACCTGCTGGGGTTCGATGGTGAATTCTACCGCGTCGACACGATCTACGGCGAATTGACGGTCGACGGGTCCGGTGTGGATTGTGCCGGGCCGGGATGCCCCAACCTGGATACCTACGTCGCCGAGATCGTGTTTTCGGGTGCGCCGACGATCGGGCGGCTGCTGATGCCCGCGCTGGTCGAGGCTTTCGCGATCCGTGAGGGCTATGAAATGGAGCGCCATACGCTGGAGGATGGCAACCTTCTGTTGGCGATACATGATCCCGGCGAGGATCGCGTGGTCGGGGAGTTCGTGTTCCGCCTGACCAATTCCGACGAGGGGTTTGCCGACCTTATCGCGGATGTGGCGGACATCGCCATGTCGATGCGCGAGATCCGTCCCCAGGAAGTGTTCCTGGGCAAGGATGCCGCGCTGGGCGACATGTCGGCGCAGGGGCGCGGCCGGGTGATGGCGCTGGAGGCGCTGGTGCCGGTGGTGGCGCCCTCGAACCCGCTGCGGCAGGTGACCTTGTCGGAACTGGCACGCGTGCTGTCGGGGCAGGTCGACAACTGGGCCGGGCTGGGGGGGCCGGATGCGCCCATCGCGCTGCATCTTTTCGAGGAGACCAGCGGCTTGGGCCAGGCCACCGAAGACCTGGTGATGCGCCCCGCGGGCGTGGCGTTCGCCGAGGCGATCACGCGGCATCGGGACGGGGCCACGCTGGCCGAGGCCGTGGCCGGTGACCCTTTCGCGATGGGTCTGACGGCGCGGGCCGAGATCGGGAATACGGCGGCGCTTGCGCTTAGCGGCGAGTGCGGATTTGCCCTGAAGGCAACGCGCCGGGCGGTGAAGACCGAGGACTATCCGCTGACCGCGCCGATGTTCCTGTACCTGCCCGCACGGCGGCTGCCGAAGCTCGGGCGCGAGTTCCTGGCCTATCTGAAGGACCCGACGGCACAGCTGGTGATCCGGCGGGCGGGTTTCGTGGACCAGGCGCCCGAGGAAATCGGCATCGAGGAGCAGGGCGACCGCTTTGCCAATGCCATCGCGCAGGCGGGAGAGGAACTGGGGCTGGAGGAGCTGCAGCGGATGGTGGCGGCGCTGACGCCGCTGAAACGCCTGACGACGACCTTCCGATTCGAGGCCGGATCGGCGCGGCTGGACGCGCAGTCGCGGTCGAACGTGGCCCAGCTGGCGCGGGCGATGGAGGTCGGCAAGTACGACGCGCGGCGGCTGGTCTTCGTGGGGTTCAGCGACGGCGCGGGCCCGGCCGGGAACAACCGGCGGATTGCCTTGCGCCGCGCCGAAGCCGTGCGCAGTGCCGTGGTCGCGGCGGCGGAGACGGCGAACATGGACCGGATCGGCATGGAGCTGGAAGCCTTTGGCGAGGCGATGCCGATGGCCTGTGACGGGACCGGATGGGGTCGCCAGATCAACCGGCGGGTCGAGGTCTGGGTGAGATAGGGTCTAAATCAGGCCCTGGGCGCGGAAACTGGTTTCGCAGGATTTGCCGATGATGATGTGATCGTGCAGCGTGATGCCGAGCGCGCCCGCCGCCGTCTCGACCTGGATCGTCATGTCGATATCGGCCTGCGACGGTGTCGGATCGCCCGACGGGTGGTTGTGCACGAGGATGAGCGCACTGGCATTGAGATGCAGTGCGCGCTTGACCACCTCGCGCGGGTAGACGGGCACGTGATCGACGGTGCCGCGCGCCTGTTCCTCGTCGGCGATGAGCGTGTTGCGCCGATCGAGGTAGAAAACGCGGAACTGTTCGACATCCCGGTGCGCCATGGCGGTGTGGCAATAATCCAGCAGGGCATCCCAGCTGGAGACGATGGGGCGCTGCGCCACGCGCGAGCGCGCGAGGCGATGGGCGGCGGCCTCGACGATCTTGAGTTCGCAGATCACCGCCTCGCCCACGCCGGCCACGGCGCAAAGCTGGTCGAAGGGGGCGGAGATCACGGCATTGAAGCTGCCGAAGCGGTCCAGCAGGGCATGGGCCAGCGGTTTCACGTCGCGCCGGGGGATGGCGCGGAAAAGCACGAGTTCGAGCATCTCGTAATCGGGCAGCGCGGCGGCCCCGCCGGACATGAAACGGTCGCGCAGGCGCTTGCGGTGGTCGCGGATGTAGGAGGGTTGCCTGCCCGGCGCGCAGGCGGCGACGGGAACCTCGTCGCTGTCGAAGAGCGACAGGGGCATTTCCTTGAAGGCGCGCGAGTCGGACATGGCCCGATGGTGGCGCGGGAAGGTTAGTGAACGGTTAATGGCTGAAAGAAGGCCCCGGGTCAGGCCCGGGGCGGGGCTTTGCGTTGCGCGACGCCATCCCGGACCTGATCCGGGATCTCCGAGTTCAAGAGATCCTCGGGTCGAGCCCGAGGATGACGTTGACTGTGGGAGATCCTCGGGTCGCGCCCGAGGATGACGTTGACCGTGGGAGATCCCCGGGTCGAGTCCGGGGATGACATTGACTGTGGGAGGTCCCCGGGTCGCGCCCGGGGATGACCTCTGTGCGTCAGCTTTTCATCGAGTCCCAGAACCCCTTCACCGATTTGAAGAAGCTCTTGGTTTCCGGGTTGTTGTCCTCTGACAGCGTGTCGAATTCCTTGAGGATCTCCTTTTGCCGCGCCGTCAGGTTGACCGGGGTCTCCACGGCCAGTTCGATGAACATGTCGCCGTGACCGCCGCCGCGCAGGGCGGGCATGCCCTTGCCGCGCAGGCGCATCTGGCGGCCCGATTGCGAGCCTTCGGGGATCTTCACGCGGCTGCGGCCGCCGTCGATCGTGGGCACCTCGATGTCGCCGCCGAGCGCGGCCTTGGCCACGGACACGGGCACGCGGCAGAAGAGGTTGGTGTCCTCACGCTCGAAGATCTTGTGCGGCGCGACCTCGATGAAGATATACAGATCGCCCGCGGGACCCCCGCGCATTCCGGCCTCGCCTTCACCGGCCAGGCGGATGCGGGTGCCGGTCTCGACGCCGGCGGGGATGTTCACCGACAGCGAGCGGTCCTTCTGTACGCGGCCCTGGCCGCCACACACGTTGCACGGATTCTTGATGATCTGGCCCAGGCCCGAGCAGGTGGGGCAGGTGCGTTCGACCGTGAAGAACCCCTGTTGCGCACGGACCTTGCCCATGCCCGAACAGGTCGGACAGGTGGTCGGCTCGGCGCCGCCTTCGGCCCCGGAGCCGTCGCAGGCGTCACAGGCCACCGAGGTGGGCACGTTGATGGTTTTCTGCAGGCCGCGATAGGCCTCGTCGAGGTTGACGCGCAGATTGTAGCGCAGGTCGGCGCCACGCGCGGCGCGCTGACGTCCGCCGGCACCGCCACGGGCGCCGCCGCCCATGAAGTCGCCGAAGAGGTCGTCGAACACGTCGGAAAACGCGCTGGCGAAATCGCCCTGGCCGGGACCGGCCCCGCCGAACCCGCCGCCGGGGCGCGCGCCCGCGCCGGTGCCACCCTCGAAAGCCGCGTGACCGAAGCGGTCATAGGCCGCCTTCTTCTCGGCGTCCTTCAGGATGTCATAGGCCTCGCCCGCCTCCTTGAATTGCTTCTCGGCGTCGGGGTTGTCCTTGTTGCGGTCGGGGTGAAGCTCTTTGGCCTTGGTGCGGTAGGCTTTCTTGATCTCGTCGGCATTGGCACCTTTCGAGACGCCAAGAACGTCGTAATAATCGCGTTTGGCCATCGGATGTCTCCTTTGTATCGGAGAGCAGGGAGCGCCGCTGCGCCCCCTGCCTGTCCGTTTGACGCTTAAGCGCGTTTATCGTTGTCGAGGTCCTCGAAATCGGCGTCGACGATGTCTTCATCGTCCTTGCCCATTTCATCGGCCGCCGCAGGCTCGTCGTCGCCGTCTTCCTGGCTGGCCTTGTAGATCGCCTCGCCCAGCTTCATGGCGGCCTCGGTCACGTTCTGGATGCCCGCCTTGATCTTGTCGGCGGTGGCATCCTCTTTCTCGAGGTCGTCCTTGAGGGCCGAGATGGCCAGCTCGATGGCTTCGATGGTGGACGGGTCCACCTTGTCCGAATGCTCTTCCATCGACTTCTCGGTCGAGTGGATGAGGCTTTCGGCCTGGTTGCGGGCCTCGACCAGGGCGCGACGCTCCTTGTCGGCGTCGGCGTTTTCCTCGGCGTCCTTGACCATCTTGTCGATGTCTTCCTCGGACAGACCGCCCGACGCCTGGATCGTGATCTTCTGCTCCTTGTTCGTGCCCTTGTCCTTGGCCGACACGGAGACGATGCCATTGGCGTCGATGTCGAAGGTCACCTCGATCTGGGGCATGCCGCGCGGGGCCGGCGGGATGTCCTCGAGGTTGAACTGACCCAGAAGCTTGTTGTCCGCGGCCATCTCACGCTCGCCCTGGAAGACGCGGATCGTCACGGCCGACTGGTTGTCCTCGGCGGTGGAGAAGATCTGCGACTTGTTGGTCGGGATCGTGGTGTTGCGGTCGATCAGGCGGGTGAAGACACCGCCCAGGGTTTCGATGCCGAGCGAGAGCGGCGTGACGTCCAGAAGGACGACATCCTTGACGTCGCCTTGCAGAACGCCGGCCTGAATGGCGGCGCCCATTGCGACGACCTCGTCGGGGTTCACACCCTTGTGGGGTTCCTTGCCGAAGAACTTGGTCACTTCCTCGACCACCTTGGGCATACGGGTCATGCCGCCGACCAGGACGACCTCGTCGATGTCGCTGGCCGAGAGGCCCGCATCCTTGAGCGCGGCCTTGCAGGGCTTGAGCGAGTTGGTGATGAGGTCACCGACCAGGCTTTCCAGCTTGGCGCGGGTCAGCTTCATGACCATGTGCAGCGGCTGGCCGTTGGCGCCCATCGAGATGAACGGCTGGTTGATCTCGGTCTGGGACGAACTGGACAGCTCGATCTTGGCTTTCTCGGCGGCCTCTTTCAGACGTTGCAGCGCCATCTTGTCCTTGGTCAGGTCGACGCTGTGTTCCTTTTTGAACTCGTCGGCAAGGTAGTTGACGATGCGCATGTCGAAGTCTTCACCGCCGAGGAACGTGTCGCCGTTGGTGGATTTGACCTCGAAGAGGCCCTCGTCGATTTCGAGGATGGTCACGTCGAACGTACCGCCGCCAAGGTCGTAGACCGCGATGGTCTGGGTTTCTTCCTTGTCGAGGCCATAGGCCAGCGCGGCCGCGGTCGGCTCGTTGATGATGCGCAGCACTTCGAGACCGGCGATCTTGCCGGCGTCTTTCGTGGCCTGACGCTGGGCGTCGTTGAAATAGGCGGGCACGGTGATGACGGCTTGCGTCACTTCCTCGCCGAGATAGCTTTCGGCGGTCTCTTTCATCTTGCCGAGGATGAAGGCCGAGATCTGGCTGGGCGAATACTTGTCGCCCTTGGCGCGCACCCAGGCGTCGCCATTGCCACCGTCGATCACTTCGAACGGCATGTTCTTCTTGTCCTTGGCCAGATCGCTGTCGTCCGCGCGGCGACCGATCAGGCGCTTGACGCCGAAGATGGTGTTTTCGGGGTTGGTGACCGCCTGGCGTTTCGCCGGCTGGCCGACAAGGCGCTCTTCGTCGGTGAAGGCGACGATCGAGGGCGTCGTCCGGGCGCCTTCGGAGTTTTCGATGACGCGGGCTTGCGAACCATCCATGATGGCGACGCAGCTGTTGGTGGTTCCGAGGTCAATACCAATGACTTTGGACATGTTTTTCGATCCCTTCTGTTCTTAAGGCGATTGAGGGGCGACCGGACCCGTTAAAGGCATCTGGCCACCGTGTGAGTTGCAGATCCCGAAAGCGGTCTCTGCGCTTCGGACGGTATATAGGCAGGGGAATATGGCCCTGCAAGCGGTTGAAAAGCGGTGAATCGCAGGATTCGGGTTTTAATTTGGCGGATTCGATGGAATCCGGGGAGACATGACCGACGAGACGCTTCAGATACGCGGATTTCGCATTTTCAAGGGATATCTTGAAGCCGCGGAGCAGGCCGCGCTGGTGGACGCTTTGCGGGGCGTGGTGCGCACGGCGCCGCTGTTTTCGCCGATGACGCCCTATGGCAAGCCGATGCGGGTCAGGATGACCTCGGCGGGGCGCTATGGCTGGGTGTCGGACCGGCGCGGATACCGCTACGAGGAGCGGCACCCCGAGGGCATGGCCTGGCCGCCGATCCCCGAGGAGGTTCTGTCGATCTGGCGGGACCTGGTGAGCGCCGAGAGGATGCCGGATTGCTGCCTGGTGAATTTCTACGATGCCGACGCGCGGATGGGGATGCACCAGGACCGGGACGAGGCCGATTTCGGCTGGCCGGTGCTGTCCGTGTCGCTGGGCGACGAGGGGCTGTTCCGCATCGGGAACGCGACGCGGGGCGGCAAGACCGAGTCGCACTGGTTGCAGTCGGGGGACGTGGTGGTGATGGGCGGCGACGCGCGGCTGACCTATCACGGGATCGACCGGATCAGGCCGGGCACCTCTATGCTGCTGGAACATCCGGGGCGCATCAACCTGACATGCCGGGTGGTGGACTGACCACAGCCGCACCTAGCGCGACAGGTTGCAGCAGCCGGTCAGGTAGGTGACGCCCGATTCCTCGGTCACAAAGAGGTCGACGCTCATGCCATAGAAGCGGTCGGACATGCCGTCGGTGCAGGCATCGCGCTGGAACATGAAGGTGAAGACTTCTTGGGTCTGCGACTGGCCGAATATGGCGTAGCGGTCCGTCCGGTTCTCCGACGTGACCGGATTGAGAGTGGAGACAGAGACCGGGTCTTCGTCCATGCGGTCGAGAGTGGCGCTGGCGGTGCGCGCGACTTCGAGCGACCAGAACGGTTCGGTGCCGGTGCAGACAAGGGGGCGGGGCAGTTCATCGTCGGGCTGGTCGGCGCGGCGCGTGAGGAAACGCGCGGCGACCCAGCCGGACTGTTCCTCGACATTGATGCGCGCCCACTCGCGTTTTTCGTCGAAGCCCACGACCTCGATATAGGTGGCGCCGGCGTCCAGCTTGGCGACGATGGAATTGCCGACGCCGGGCGCGGCGCGCACGTTCAGGACATCGTCAGGCGCCACGCCGGACACGTCGTAGAAGGCGGGCACGGCCTGCGCGTGGGCAAGGCTGGCCCAGAGCGACAGAAGACAGGCTGACAGGACTGCTTTCATCGGCGGGCGTACCAGCTGCTGGAGGCGAACTGACGCGTGTAGAACTCTGCCAGCAGGCCGAGAACAAGCAGGACACAGCCGACGATCAGGGCATACTGGGCGTTGGTGTTGTGCGGGAAATAGTTGGCGAACACGTAGCCGCGACACTGGTCGATGGCGTGAAACAGCGGATTCCAGTCGAACATGGCCAGCATGTAGCCGGGCAGCGTGTTGGCGACGAAAAGCTTGCCCGACGCAATCATGTTGGCGCGGGTGTAGACGACCTGGACGATGTTCACGGCGGTCGGAAACCAGGGTTTCGCCGCCATGATCAGCAGCCCGACGCCGCAGCCCGTGAACCAGGCCAGGAGAAGCATCCCCAGGGCGCCGATCGGATTGTCGATCTCGATCCGTTGAAAGGCGGTGTGATATACGAACAGGATCACCAGGGCGGACAGCACCTGGATATACAGGGCCCCCAGTGCGGCGGACGTGATGGAGATCACCGTGTTCATCGGCGCATGCTGCATCATCGGGGAGGACGGCCCCGCCGCCCCGGCGACCGCACCAAGGGATTTGACGTGGGTGAGATAAAGGAACACGCCGGACATCATGTAGAGCATGAAATCGCCGCGCAGCTTGGCGCCCCGCAGGCCCAGCACCGTGAACATGAAATAGAAGGCGAGGACGAAGATGATCGCCGTGCTGATATTGACGAACAGCGCCATGAAGGCGTTGCCATGCGTGCTGCGCACATCCCGGACGGTGGTGTGGTAGATCAGCTCGCAGATCGTCACGATGGACGACAGCAGGGATTTCTTGCGCGTGTTCTGAAACATGACCTGTCTGGACCGGCTGCCTTTTGCTGAAATCTCACACGGAATTCTTGCCGTTCCGTTAGTGACGCAGCATAAGGGGCGCGCAACATTCCCGCAACAAACGCCTTTGCGGACTGTGAAAAAGAATTGGAGCAGGGTTTGGATTACGACAAACTTGTCACGGTGATGCGCCGGCTGGCGCTGGAAGCCGGCGATCGGATCATGGAGATCTACGACGCCGACGATTTCGATGTGAAGGTGAAGTCCGACGACAGCCCGGTCACGGCGGCGGACGAGGCGGCGGACAAGATCATCTCGGACGGGCTGCGCGCGGCGTTTCCCGATGTGACTCTGATCACCGAGGAACAGGCCGACACCCACGGCGCGCGGGCCGATACGTTCCTGATCGTCGATCCGCTGGACGGAACGAAGGAATTCATCCACCGCCGCGGCGACTTTACGGTCAATATCGCCTATGTCGAGAACGGCGTGCCCACGCGTGGCGTGGTCTATGCACCGGCCAAGGGCCGGATGTTCTTTACCCGGGCCGATGGCACGTCGGTCGAGGAAACCGGGCCGTTCGCCCGCCACAAGTCGGGCGCGCTGACCGACATCGGCGTCTCGGATCCCGACAATGAGGCGCTGATGGTGGTGGCCAGCAAGTCCCACCGGGATCAGGCCACGGACGACTATATCGGCAAGTATGCGGTGAAGGACATGACAAGCGCCGGGTCCTCCCTGAAATTCTGCCTGGTCGCGACCGGCGAGGCGGATATCTATCCGCGCCTGGGCCGGACGATGGAATGGGACACCGCCGCCGGGCACGCCGTGCTGGCGGGGGCCGGCGGCCGGGTCGTGCGGTTCGATGACCAGACGCCGCTGACCTATGGCAAGGCGGACTTCGCAAACCCCTTCTTCATCGGCCACGCGCCCGGCGTCGAGCTGAAGCCCGCCTGATGAGTGTCCTGATCGTCATTCCGGCGCGATATGCCTCGAGCCGTTTTCCGGGCAAGCCTCTGGCGATGCTGCGCGGCGTCGACGGGACCTCGAAAAGCCTGATCGAGCGCAGTTGGCGTGCCGCGCAGAGCGTGGCCGGCGTCGCGCAGGTGGTCGTGGCCACGGATGACGCCCGGATCGAGGACGCGGCGCGCGCCTTTGGCGCGGAGGTGGTGATGACGTCGCCGGACTGCGCCAACGGAACCGAGCGCTGTGCAGAGGCGCTGCGCAGCGTCGGGGAGGACTACGAGATCGTGGTCAACCTGCAGGGCGATGCGCCGCTGACGCCGCACTGGTTCGTCGAGGATCTTGTCGCCGGGATGCGCAGCGACCCGCAGGCCGACGTGGCCACCCCGGTGCTGCGCTGCGATGGTCGTGCGCTCAACGGGTTTCTGCAGGACCGGGCGAATGGGCGTGTCGGCGGGACGACGGCCGTTTTCAGCCGATCTCGGCATGCGCTCTACTTCTCCAAGGAAGTCATTCCCTATACTTCGGACGTATATGACGACGGGGCAAATACCCCGGTCTTTCACCATGTGGGCGTCTATGCCTACAGACCGGAGGCGTTGTACGCCTATGGCGACTGGTCGGCAGGTCCGCTGGAACAGCTGGAAGGCCTGGAACAGTTGCGGTTTCTCGAGAACGGGCGCGCTATCCTGTGCGTCGAGGTCGAGGCACGCGGACGGCAATTCTGGGAACTCAACAACCCGGAAGATATTGAGAGAATAGAAGGCATGATGCGCGAGATGCACATGTCATGAGCAATACGAGATGAAGGCACGAGGTTTCATCGACCTGCCATATATGACCCGTTGTGTTCCGGTCGGCAGCGTGAGCCAAGTTGTTTCGTAATGCAGTGATCGCGGTTAAGGAGCTTCCGATGCGCAAGAAACTGACAAAGGCAATCTTCCCCGTCGCAGGGCTTGGCACGCGTTTTCTGCCGGCGACCAAGTCGGTGCCGAAAGAGATCATGACCCTGGTCGACCGCCCGCTGGTGCAATACGCCATCGACGAGGCGCGCGAGGCGGGGATCAAGGAGTTCATCTTTGTCACCTCGCGCGGGAAGGGCGCGCTGGAGGATTACTTCGACAACGCGCCGCAGCTTGAGCAGGAATTGCGCAAGAAGGGCAAGGACGAGCTGCTGGAAATCCTGAAGTCGACCAACATGGACAGCGGCGAGATCGCCTATACGCGCCAGAACAAGGCGCTGGGCCTGGGCCACGCGGTGTGGTGCGCGCGGCGCCTGATCGGCAACGAGCCCTTCGCGGTGATCCTGCCCGACGACGTGATCGCGGCGGAAAAATCATGCCTGGCGCAGATGGCCGAGGCGTTCAAGGAAACCGATGGCGAGAACAACATGGTGGCCGCCATGGAAGTGCCCCCGGACAAGGCCTCGGCCTATGGTGTGCTGGACGTCAAGGAGGACATGGGCCGGATGGTCTCCACCAAGGGCATGGTCGAAAAGCCTGCCCCGGGCGAGGCGCCGTCGAACCTTGCGGTGATCGGGCGATATATCCTGACGCCGACCGTTCTGCAGAAGCTGAACAAGAAGCAGACCGGCGCGGGCGGAGAAATCCAGCTGACCGATGCCATCGACTCGGCCCGGGACGAGGGCGAAGAGGTCTTCGGCTTCCGCTTCGAGGGCGAGCGGTTCGACTGCGGCTCGAAATCCGGCTTCCTGCAGGCCACGGTGGCTTTTGCCCTGAACCGGCCAGAGTTGCGCGACGACCTGATGAAGTACCTGACGGACGTGGTTCAGCCGGCCAAGGCCGCCCAGTAACGAAGGAGCCCGTCCCGTGGCCAATATTCTTGTCACCGGAGGGGCCGGGTATATCGGCTCGCACGCCTGCAAGGCGCTGGCGGCCGCCGGGTATACGCCGATAACCTATGACAACCTGAGCACCGGATGGGCCGAGGCGGTCCGGTTCGGCCCGTTCGAGCAGGGCGACCTGCGCGATCGTGCGCGGCTCGATTCCGTGTTCGCGGCCTATCAGCCGACCGCGGTGCTGCATTTCGGCGCGCTGAGCCAGGTGGGCGAGAGCATGCGCGAGCCGGGACGGTACTGGGACAACAACGTCACCGGGTCGCTGGTGCTGATGGAAGCGGCGGTGGCGGCCGGGTGCCTGAACCTGGTGTTTTCATCGACCTGCGCGACCTATGGCGACCAGGACAACGTGGTGCTGGACGAGTCCAGCCCCCAGGCGCCGATCAACGCCTACGGCGCGTCGAAGCGCGCGATCGAGGACATGCTGCGCGATTTCGAGGCCGCGCACGGGCTGCGGCACGTGATTTTCCGCTATTTCAACGTGGCGGGTGCGGACCCGGAGTCGGAGGTGGGCGAGTTTCACCAGCCGGAGACGCATCTTGTGCCGCTGATCCTGGATGCGGTGGATGGCAAGCGCGACGCGCTGACCATCTTCGGGACGGATTACGACACGCCCGACGGGACCTGCATCCGCGACTACGTGCATGTCTGCGATCTTGTCGATGCGCATGTTCTTGGGCTGAAATGGCTGGAAGACGGCAAGCAAAGCCGTGTCTTCAACCTGGGCACCGGCGACGGTTTCTCGGTGCGCGAGGTGATCGACCACGCGCGCAGCATCACCAACAAGGACGTGCCCGTCGTCGAGGGGCTGCGGCGGCCCGGCGACTGTACCAAGCTGGTGTCGGGGTCGGAGCGCGCGGTGTCCGAGCTGGGCTGGAGCCCGTCACGCTCGACGCTGGACGAGATGATCCGCGATGCGTGGCGGTGGCATCAAACTGGACATTACGAGAAATAACGCCGACCCTGCGGTCGAAGGAAGGGTCAGGCAGGACGGATGAGCGTGCTTTCGGAGGCGTGGGTGGCGTACAGGCTTCGGTGGAAGCGCCGGCGCCTGTTGTTTCGTGCGCTGCGCAAGCGACGCCAGCTGCGCCCGGTGGTGGACCGCACCGACCGGATCGCGCCGGGGGACATCCTGTGCTTTTCCACCGTCCGCAACGAGGCGGTGCGCCTGCCGTTTTTCCTGGCGCATCATCGCGCGCTGGGCGTGCGGCATTTCCTGTTCGTGGACAATGACAGCGACGACGGCACGCGCGACTACCTGCAGGCGCAAGACGACGTGTCGCTGTGGCGGACGAAGGCCAGTTACAAGCTGTCGCGCTTCGGGGTCGACTGGCTGACATGGTTGCAGATGCAGCACGGGCACGGGCATTGGTGCCTGACGCTGGATGCCGACGAGATCCTGATCTATCCGCATCACGAGACCCGCCCCCTGCCCGCGCTGGTCGAACGGCTGGAGCAGTCGGGCCGCCGGTCTTTCGGAACGCTGATGCTGGACATGTATCCCAAGGGCCAGCTGGCGGCGCATCCCTACGCGGCGGGCGACGATCCGTTCGAGCGGCTGTGCTGGTTCGATGGTGGCAACTACATGATCCAAAAGAAGCCGGACCTGCACAACCTGTGGATCCAGGGCGGGGTGCGGGCGCGCAGGTTCTTTGCCGAACGGCCCGAGCGGGCGCCGACGATGGGCAAGATGCCCCTGGTGAAGTGGAACCGCCGCTACGCCTATGTCAGCAGCGCGCATTCCCTGCTGCCGCGGCGCCTGAACCGGGTCTACGACGAGCAGGGCGGAGAGCTTCTGTCCGGGATCCTGCTGCACACGAAGTTCCTGAACACGATCGTCGACCGCTCGGCCGAAGAGAAAACGCGGGCCGAGCATTTCGCCAACAGCACGCTTTACGACAGCTATTACGACGCGCTGACCGAAAACCCGGACCTGTGGTGCGAGCAGTCCACGCGGCTGATCGGGTGGCGGCAGCTGGAGTCGATGGGCCTGATGTCGAAAGGCAACTGGATCTGATGGGTTCGGAATTGTTTGCGTTTTGTAAACAGTCGCTTATACCGAGGCGAGGGGAACGGAGCCGGTGTTTTCATCGGTGTACCATTTTGGAAAAGAATGCTTTAACGCAGTCCGGGTATGGTGGCGGCTGGTCTGGCCGGCGGCCAAAGGGATCTGAGTAGTGAGTATCTTGCAGTCATACGCGATGCGGCTGCGGCGGAAGCGGCATCGCATCCGTGCGTTTCGCAAGCATTTCTCGCTCAAGCCCGTGGTGGACCGCACGCGCAAGATCCGGCCCGGGGACATCCTGCTGTTCTCGACCATGCGCGACGAGTTCGTGCGCCTTCCCTTCTTTCTGCAATATTATCGCAACCTCGGGGTTTCGCATTTCCTGATCGTCGACAATGACAGCACCGATGGCGGGCGCGAGTTCATGGCCGACCAGGAGGACGTGTCGATCTGGACCACCAAGGCCAGCTACAAGGGCTCGAAGTTCGGGGTCGATTGGCTGAACTGGCTGCAGCGCAAACATGGCCACGGGCACTGGACGCTGGTGGTCGATCCCGACGAGCTGTTCATCTACCCGTTCTGCGACACGCGCCCCATTCGGGCGCTGACCGACTGGCTGGACACCAGCCAGGTCAAATCCTTCGGTGCGATGCTGCTGGACATGTACCCGAAGGGCCGGATCGACTCGGTGTCGTACCTTCCGGGGCAGGACCCGCTGGAGATTGCCGGCTGGTTCGATCCGGGCAATTACGTGATCGAGAAGAACCGCAAATACGGCAACCTGTGGATCCAGGGCGGGCCGCGCAGCCGGGTTTTCTTTGCCGACAGGCCCAAGAAGTCACCGGCGCTGAACAAGACACCGCTGGTGAAGTGGGACAAGCGGTACACCTATATCAGTTCGACCCACACGCTTTTGCCGCGGGGTCTGAACCTGACCTATGACGAGTGGGGCGGCGAGAAGGCCAGTGGCATCCTGCTGCACGCGAAGTTCCTCAACACCTTCACCGCCAAGGCCGAGGAAGAGTTGCAGCGCGGGCAGCACTATGCCGGAAGTGTCGAATACAGATCATATGCCGAGAAATTTCAGGACAGCCCCGACCTTTGGTGCAAATGGTCGGAGAAATATATAAACTGGCGACAATTGGAAATTCTTGGGCTGATGTCCAAGGGCAACTGGGCATGAGGATGGGCAGAGGGTGAGCGTCGGCATCATAATGCTGGTCCATACGGCATTCGACCGGGCCGAGCAGGTGGCGCGCCATTGGGCCGCGGCGGGCTGTCCGCTGGTCATCCATGCAGACCGCAACGTGCCCAACGAGACGTACAGGAATTTCGTCGCGGCGCTGTCCGACCTCGAGCAGGTGAAATTCGCCAGGCGGCATCGGTGCGAGTGGGGCACCTGGGGGCTGGTGGCGGCGACGCAGGCGGCGTCGGAGATCATGCTGAAGAGCTTTCCCGACGTGCGGCATGTTTACCTGGCGTCCGGGTCGTGCCTGCCGCTGCGGCCGGTGCAGGAACTGATCGACTACCTGGAGGATCGGCCGCAGACCGATTTCATCGAAAGCGCCACGACGGCGGATGTGCCCTGGACGATCGGGGGCCTGGATCACGAGCGGTTCACCCTGCGGTTCCCGTTTTCGTGGCGGCGGCACCGCAAGCTTTTCGACGCCTATGTTCGCCTGCAACGCAATATCGGCTACAAGCGGCGCATTCCCAACGGGATCGTGCCGCATATGGGCAGCCAGTGGTGGTGCCTGACGCGCCAGACCCTGTCGGCGATCCTGACGGACCCCGAGCGGGCGACCTATGACAGCTATTTCAAGCGGGTGTGGATCCCGGACGAAAGCTATTTCCAGACGCTTGCAAGGCTCTATTCCAGGCAGATCGAGAGCCGGTCGCTGACCCTGTCGAAATTCGACTACCAGGGCAAGCCGCACATTTTCTACGACGATCACCTGCAGCTTTTGCGGCGGTCGGACTGTTTCGTGGCGCGCAAGATCTGGCCCTTTGCAAACCGGCTTTACAATGCGTTCCTGACCGATGCGGCGGGCGCGATGAAGCGGACCGAGCCCAACCCCGGCAAGATCGACCGGATCTTTGCCAAGGCGGTGGAACGGCGGACGCGCGGGCGGCCGGGCCTGCTGATGCAAAGCCGGTTTCCAGTGGAGGGGCGCGAGAACGGGCTGACTTGCGCGCAATACTCGGTGTTCGAGGGGTTCAGCGACCTTTTCGAGAATTTCGAGCCCTGGCTGGCCAAGGTCACGGGCACGCGGGTGCATGGGCACCTGTTCGCACCGGAGCGTGCGGAGTTTTCCGATGGGCAGACGGTGATGAACGGCGCGCTGAGCGACAGCGCGAAGCTGCGCGATTACAATCCGCAGGCGTTCCTGGCGAGCCTGATCTGGAACACGCGGGGCGAGCGGCAATGTTTCCAGCTGGGACCGCGCGACACCATCAAGAAGATCGAGTGGTCGCTGGCCAAGGACCAGAACGCGCAGATCTCGGTGATTTCGGGCGCGTGGGCGGTGCCGCTGTTCAAGTCGAACATGAATTTCGCCGACATCCGGCAGGAGGCGGCGCTGCTGCAGCAGATCGAAAGCAAGCACCTCGACGTGCTGCGCTCGCAATGGGGCAAGGCGCGGGTGCGGATCTGGACCATGGCGGAGTTCATCGAGGCGCCGATGGAGCCCCTGCAGACGATCATCGACGAGATCGGAAAGCAAAGCGTGCATGGCTTGGCCGAGGTGCCCAAGATGGCCGACCTGACCGGGTTCGGGCAGTTTTTGCAGAACCTCAAGAACCAGGGGATGCATCCCTACCTGATGGGCGATTTCCCGGTCGAGCACCGCCTGCACGAGCCGCAGGGACAACAACGCAAACCCTACCTGGTGCGATAGATGGCAGGCGAATTCGACTATTTCGCGGTGTTTGCTGAGATGCGCACCGGGTCCAACTTTCTCGAGGCGAACCTGAATGCGTTCGAAAGCTTCGAGTGTTTCGGCGAGGCGTTCAACCCGCATTTCATCGGCTATCCCAACCGCGACGAGATCGCCGGCGTGGCGCAGCATACGCGCGATGCCGACCCGATGCAGTTGATCAAGGCGGTGCGGGACGTGCCGGGCAAGATGGGCGGGTTCCGGTACTTTCACGATCATGATCCGCGGATCCTTGACGTGATGCTGGGCGATCCGCGCTGCGCCAAGATCATCCTGACGCGCAACCCGCTGGAGAGCTATGTCAGCTGGAAGATCGCCCAGGCCACGGGCCAGTGGAAGCTGACCAACGTGAAGCGGCGCAAGGACAGCCGGGTTCGCTTCGACAGGGCCGAGTTCGAGACGCATGTGACGAAGCTGCAGGAATTCCAGGTGTTCCTGCTGAACCGGCTTCAGGCGTCGGGACAGGCGGCGTTCTACATCGCCTACGAGGATCTGCAGAACCTCGACGTCCTGAACGGCCTGGCGAAGTTCCTGGGCAGCGATGAGCGGCTGGAGGCGCTGGACGCGTCGCTGAAAAAGCAGAATCCCAGCGGGCTGGAAGACAAGGTGTCCAACTTCAGGGACATGGAACAGGCCTTTGCCGGGCTCGATCCGTTCAACCTGACCCGGACGCCCAATTTCGAGCCGCGCCGGGGGCCGGCGGTCCCGGGCTTCGTGACCGGGGCCCATGCCGCGCTGCTGTACATGCCGATCCGGTCGGGACCCGAGGCGGCGGTGTGCGACTGGCTGGCGGGGCTGGATGGCGTGGCGGCGGACGACCTGCCGACCAAGCTGAACCAGAAGGACCTGCGCCAGTGGAAGCGGCGTCATCCGGGGCATCGCGGCTTTACCGTGGTCCGGCATCCCGTGGCGCGGGCCCATGCCGCGTTCTGCGACAAGATCCTGCAGACCGGGCCGGGATGTCTCGCGGACATCCGAAAGACGCTGCGCAATTTCCACAAGCTGCCGCTGCCGGGCAAGATGCCGGACGAGGGCTATGACCGCGAGGCGCACAAGCAGGCATTCGCGGCGTTTCTGGAGTTTCTGAAGGCGAACCTTGCCGGACAGACGAATATCCGTGTGGATGCGCACTGGGCCACGCAATCGGCGATCATGCAGGGCATGGCGCAGTTCAGCCTGCCGGATCTCGTGCTGCGCGAGGAGGAACTGGCCGAGGCGCTTCCGCGGCTGGCGGCATCGGTGGGCTATGACGCGGCCGCGCGCCCGGCCACATCCGTGCCCGATCAGCCCTTTTCGATCGACGAGATTTACGACGAAGAGATCGAGACGCTGGTCAGTGACATTTACCAGCGCGACTACATGATGTTCGGGTTTCGGGCTTACGCCGCCTGAACCGACTGTGCCTCGGTGATGATCGTGTGCAGCGTCGCGGGGTCGTCATTGGCCCGCAGCTTGGCGCAGATCGCCGGATCGCGCAGGGTGCGCGAGACAAGCGCCAGCGCCTTGAGATGTTCCACGCCGGCATCTTCGGGCGCGAACAGGGCAAAGGCCAGGTCGACCGGCTGGCGGTCGACCGAGTTGAAGTCAATCGGCGTGTCCAGCAGCACCAGCGCACCCACGACCGAGTCGATGCCCGCCAGACGCGCATGGGGCAAGGCCACGCCATGCCCCACGCCTGTGGGTCCGAGGTTTTCGCGCTCGATCAGGGCGTCCACCACTTTTTGCGGATCGAGGCCGTAGACGGACTCGGCAATGCTGCCAAGCTCGTGCAGAAGGCGCTTCTTGCTGGACACGGAGGAATAGACCCGGACCGCGTCAGGCCGCAAAATCTGAGTGAACTGCATTCAGTTATGCTCCATCGGCGGCCGGTTCCGCCTTGCTTGCTCGATCGTTTACGGGTCGATCCATCCGATATTGCCGTCATCGCGGCGATAAACGACGTTGACCCCTTCTTTTCCTTCATTCCGGAACACGAGCACCGGGGCGCCGGCAAGTTCCATCTGCATGACTGCCTCGCCGACCGACAGAGAGGGAATATGATGCTCCATCTCTGCGACGATAACCGGCTGCAGGCTTTCGGGTTCCGATTCTCCCCCATCGGCTTCGGAGGCGAGGATATAGGCGGAAGCCTGAGAAAGTTCAATAGGTTCCGCCCGGTCGCGATGATGGTCCTTCAAACGGCGCTTGTAGCGGCGCAACTGTTTTTCCAGTTTCTCGCTGCAATCGTCGAACGCGGCGTAGATCTCATGCGCGTGGGCCTTGGCCTGGGCGGTCAGCCCGGTGGACAGGTGGACCGTTGCCTCGCAGACGAATTCGCTCGCGCTCTTGGAAAAGACCACGAGCGCGTCCGTCGGCCGTTCGGCGTATTTTTCCACAATGGAGTTCAACTCGTTCTCGACATGAGTCTGCAAAGCCTGGCCGACATCGATTTGTTTTCCACTGATTTGATAGCGCATTCAGAACCTCCAACATGCGGACAGAAATGGCCTGTGGCGCGATGAGACGCGCTGATCCAGGTCAAATCCGTGAGGGATGTAATGACGTTTTCTGTGTGCCCGGGCCCGGCCCAAAGGATGGGTCGCACGGCTCGAACAGTGCAAAAACCGAAAGCGTCATACCTCATTTGATCCGCGATATGGGCATCTTGTCAATGGAGATTGCGTGGACGCCCGGCGCAAGATCGCTCAGGATATACGAAAATTTTCGCCGAGGTAGACGCGGCGGACGTTTTCATTCGACACGACCTCGGACGGGGTGCCCGACATCAGCACCTTGCCGTCATGCAGGATATAGGCACGGTCCACGATCTCGAGCGTTTCGCGCACGTTGTGGTCGGTGATCAGTACGCCGATGCCGCGCTTCTTGAGGTCGGCGACCAGGTGGCGGATATCGCCGACCGAGATCGGATCGACCCCGGCAAAGGGTTCGTCCAGCAGCAGGTACTTGGGCTGGGCGGCAAGGCAGCGGGCAATCTCCACCCGGCGCCGCTCACCGCCCGACAATGCCAGCGCGGGGGCGCGGCGCAGGTGCTCGATGGAAAATTCCGACAGCAATTCCTCGAGCCGCTCGCGGCGCTTGTGGCGGCTGTCCTTCGAGATATCGAGGATCGCCATGATGTTGTCTTCGACCGACATGCCGCGAAAGATCGACATTTCCTGCGGCAGGTAGCCCACGCCCAGCTTGGCGCGGCGATACATCGGCAGGTTGGTCACGTCGCGCCCGTCGATCCGCACATGCCCGCCCTCGGGATGGATCAGGCCGGCGATGGCGTAGAAGGTCGTCGTCTTGCCCGACCCGTTCGGGCCGAGCAGCGCCACGACCTCGCCCTGGCGCAGGGACAGGGTGACATCGCGGATGACGACGCGCTTCTTGTAGCTCTTGCGCAGGTTCTCGACCGACAGGCCGGTGCTTTCGTGGGCGATATGCAACTCTGGCCGGGCCATCACTCGTTCCCGTCCTCGGGTTGCAGGATCGTCTTGACGCGGCCCGTGACACGGGCGGTCCCGGCACGCGTGTCGACGAACATCTTGTCACCGCTCAGCGCGTTGATACCCTGAACAAGGAGCACGTCGCCCTCCATCTCGATCAGGCCGGTGTCGACGTTGTAATCGGCGCGCGACGCCTCGGCCGCATCCTCGCCGCTGACAAGGGTGACGCCGCCGGTCGCCTGAAGCTCTTCGATGCCGCTTTGATCGTTCTTGTAGACCACCAGAACGCGGGGTGCGGACAGGCGCATCTCGCCCTGTCCGATCAGAACGTTGCCGGTAAAGACCGCGGTGCCGTCCTGCTGGTTCACGTCCAGATTGTCGGCGGTGACCTCGACCGGAAGGCTGCTGTCCTGCGCGGTGTTGCCGAAGGCGACCTGCGCGCCCTGGGCGGCGGCGCCAAGTGGCTGGCAAAACAAAATGACTGCAAACAAAATGCGAAACGAATGGGTCACTGATCTGGGTCCTCGGACGGCTGCGGGGTATATACCAGCTTCACCCCTTCGGTGAAAACCAAATGTGCCTCGCCGGTCTCGTCGTCCTCGGACAAGACCATGCGCCCCGCGGTCAGGTCTCCGGCGGGGCCGGTGCCCGACACGGGGCCGGGCGTTTCGGCGTAAAGGACGTCCAGCTTTGCGTTCAGCCGCTCGGTGGTCATCTCGTAGCCGGTGGTCGTGTCGATATGGACGTTGCCCATCAGCGAGGCGTTCAGATCGGACTGGTGCATGTCGCCGCGATCGGACCTGACGGTCACCATGCCGCCGGAAAACAGCCGCATCTCGGCGGTGACATCCTCGGCGTTGATCAGGCGCGGATCGTCCGTTGCCGGGCGGGCGGTTTCGGCGGTGATCGTCACCTCGTCCCCGCCGCTTGTCACGCCGGCAAATGCCGCGTTCGTCGCGCCCTGGTCGCGCGCGCGCTGTTCCAGGTCAATATTGGCGATGGGGATGGATTTGGTCGGGTCGATATGGCGCGAAATCAGGAAGATCGTGGACAACAGGCCAAGCGCGGCCAACGGCAGGATGATCTTCATCCAGGCCACCAGCCGCGAGTAGAAGTTGTCGGTCGTTGCCATGGTCAGTGCGCAAAGATATCCGTTTCGGGCCAGCCGGCCAGGTCCAGGCGGGCCCGCGTCGGCAGAAAGTCGAAACAGCTTTGGGCCAGCTCGGTGCGGCCCTCGCGGGCCAGCCTGGCGTCCAGTTCCGAGCGCAGCCGGTGCAGGTAAAGAACGTCAGAGGCGGCATAGTCCAGCTGCGCGTCGCTCAGTTCGGGCGCGCCCCAGTCCGACGATTGCTGTTGCTTGGAAATATCGACGCCCAGCAGTTCCTGAAGCAGGTATTTCAGCCCGTGCCGGTCGGTATAGGTGCGGATCAGCTTGCTGGCGATCTTGGTGCAGTAGACAGGCGCGGCCAGTGCCCCGAAGGCGTTGAACATCGCGGCGATATCGAAGCGGCCGAAATGGAACAGCTTCAGGACGCCGGGATCGGTCAGCAGACGTTCGAGGTTGGGCGCGCTGGTCTGGCCCTGCATCACCTGAACGATATGCGCGTCGCCGTCACCGCCCGACAGCTGCACCACGCAAAGCCTGTCCCGATGGGGGTTGAGCCCCATCGTTTCACAGTCGATGGCGACGACGGACCCAAGATCGAGGTCGTCCGGAAGGTCCGATTTGTAGAAGTGATTGGCCATGATCCGCCCGCTTGTTTTCGAACTCATATAGGGCGCTGCCGCGCGATGTGCGCCTGCTTAAGCGAAAAGATGCGGACGCTCAACGAAAAGCAATCGCGCGGCCCGTCTTTGGACCGATCACGACATACGTGGTAGTGTGGTCTTGCACCGTCAAGCCGTGGCGTTGCTCTGGCGTGGGTCACCTGCAGTCCGCTGTGTCAGGTCCGATGTGACAGTCGCCCGAAGTACAAGATTTCGACATGTGCATTTGTAACGATGAACCGGGGCGTTTTCTGCCCGCAATTCATTCAAGCGAGGTTCACGATGGAAGATATCATCGCATTGCTGATGGCCCTGACGGCGCCCGAACCGGACGGGAGGTATTTCGAGACCCTGTTGGCTCGGGGCGAAGGCGCCCCCGCCGAGATCGTGTCTTGTCGCGACCCGATGGCGATGTCGGAAATCGTCGGCGAGACGATCCTTTGCGGAACGGTCACCGTGCCGGAGGATCACGACGCGCCGGAGAACGGGCAAAGTGTCGACCTCGCCTTTGCGATCCTGCGATCAGAAACGACCTATCCGGCTCCGGACCCGCTGGTTTACCTGCATGGCGGGCCCGGGATCGGTAACCTGAACAGCGGTCTGAGCTTCATGGCGGATGCCTTTGCGCCGTTTCGTGCCAATCGCGACGTGATCATCTTCGATCAGCGGGCTGCGGGCATCTCTTCGGGCAGCGTGGTCTGCAACGAACAGATTGCGCAGAATGTCAGCCAGGTCATTACCGAGGAGACGGGCGCGCTGGAAGCGGACCCGGAGGGAAACCCCGTGGTCAGCCAGTTCCTGAAGGACTGCCTGTCCGAGATCGAGGCGGACGGCACGGATCTTTCGAAATACAACACGCGGCAGAACGCGCTGGACGTGCCGATGATCCTGACCGCGCTGGGCTACGAGGAATGGAACCTTTACGGCATTTCCTACGGTACCAAGCTGACGCTGGAGGTGCTGCGCAGCGCCCCCGAGGGTGTCCGGTCAGCCGTGATCGACGGCGTCGCGCCACCTTGGGTCCGGCTCTATGACACGCTGACCCTGCCACTGGCGGAGTCGATGCAACGGTTGGTCGAGGATTGCGCCGCGGACACGGCCTGTGACACCGCCTATCCGGATCTGGACGAGGTGCTGCGCGACGTCATTGCGCGGTCGACGGCGGGGGACCTGGTGGTCGACGGCGCGACCATTCCGCCGCAACTGGTGCTCAACTTCTTTTCGCAGCGCAACGATCGGTTCAACCTCGGCTCGCTCACGCCGTATATTCCCGCGATGGTGTACGAGTTGCACCGGGGAGAAGACACGCCAACGATTGAAATGGTCGTGAAGGACTGGAATTTTTCTGTGCCGCAGCCGGATGCGGACGCGGTTCTTGCGGCACGGCGGGAGGACCTGACCGAGCAGCAGTTGCATCTTCTGCAGATGGCGCTGGGAGATGCCGAGATCATCGAGGATGCCACAACGGCGCTCGGGATCGCCGTGGCTGACCTGCGCCGTCAGTTGCGCCGTGACCGCGTGCTGGGCCCGATGCCGGGATTGTTCGATGCCGAAATGTCTGCCGCCGTGCCCGACACGATCGTCACCTCGGATGCCGCCCGCGCGACACTGGAAGGATACTCGGCGCTGCAGTTGGGTGAACCCACGCGCGACAGGTTGTCGGTGTTTGTCGAAACGCATTTCGAGGGGCCACACCTTGCGCGCCTGCTTGCCATCGTGGAGGCGATGACCGACGAAGAAGTCTCCGCCGTCTATGCCGACGCTGCGCAATCGGTGCAGTCTCACACGTTGGAGTTTCAGCAGAACTCTATCGACCTGATGCTCTACGCATGCCAGGAGGATGTGCCGTACAACACGATGGAAGGTTACCGGCAGACGGTCGCGGAACAGCCCTTTGACGTGACGGCTTTTTTCGATGGCCCGGCCACGGTCGTCTACACGGCTTGCAACGCATTCACACCGGCCCCGCGCGACAACTGGCACGAGGTGGTGGAAAGCGATATTCCCACGGTTTCAATCGGGTCCGGATGGGACACGCAGACTGCTGCAAGCTGGGCAAAGGAGGCCACGCGCGGGCTGACCAATGCGCAGCACTTCTTCATTGCCGAGGCCGGTCACGGCGCGCTGGCTTATGTCGATTGCGTCGGAGACATGACCGTGGCCTTCGTCAATGATCCCTCACGCAGGCTCGACAATTCCTGCGTCGAGGCGACGGCGGTTCCAGCGTTCCATATCGCACCTTGGGTCGAGACGGCGCAGTAAACCCCGAAGGAGACGAACCCTTGTAGAGAGGTTTGAGATGTATCCAGGAAAGTGGTGCCGCTGAAGGGCATTGAATACCTATATCATGTAGTGCCAATCCGTGTCATATATCACAGTTTTCCAATAAATTCGGTAGTTTCGTTGTTTCATGCTGTTTCATGCTGTCGCGTTCTATACTATATATAGAGGTGGATTAAGAGGGGGACAGAGATTTGCCTGCGCAACACAAGCTATCAGCCGCCAAGGTCAAGAACGCGAAACCCGGCAAGTATTCCGATGGTGCTGGTCTATGGCTCCACAAGCGTGAAGACGGCGGGGCTCAGTGGGTGCTTCGTGTCACTGTCCACGGCAGACGCAGGGAAATGGGGCTCGGTGCCCTGAACGATGTCAGCCTGAAAGAAGCCCGAGATACTGCCGAGCGCTGGCGGGCCGTGGTGCGGGAGGGAAAAGACCCGATCAAGGAAAGGGAACGACTGCGCCGCGATGCTATGCGCGAAGACCATACCTTGTCATCAGTGGCGGTGGAGGCATTCGAAGCCAAGAAGGCCGAGTTGAAAGGCGACGGAAAGGCAGGCCGGTGGTTCACTCCCCTCGAACTGCACGTCTTGCCAAAGATTGGAAAAGTCCCGGTCGAGGATATCGACCAGCGTGACATCAAGAACACCCTGGCACCTATCTGGCACACGAAGTCAGACACCGCGAGAAAGGCTCTAAACCGGCTGAGCATCACCTTGAAGCATGCTGCTGCCATGGGACTCGATGTGGATGTTCAGGCAACGGAAAAAGCCAAGGCGCTGCTGGGCAAGTCCCGACATGAAGCACGGAACATTCCGGCGCTGCCGTGGCGGGAAGTGCCGAGCTTCTATGAAAGCCTTTCGGATGGAACGGTCACGCACCTGGCGCTTAGGCTTCTAATCCTCACAGCTCTGCGGTCCAAGCCGATCCGCTTCTGCCGCCTAGATGAGATTGAAGGCGACGTGTGGACCGTTCCCGCCGAAAACATGAAGTCGCAGAAAGGCTATGAGCAGGAGTTCCGGGTGCCGCTGTCTAAAGAAGCGTTGGCCGTCATCGAGCAAGCCAAGCCACTGGCGCGGGATGGCTACCTGTTTCCGAGTGTGCGGAAGGGTGTGATTTCCGACGCGACGATGAGCGCACTGATGAAACGGCGCGGCATGGACGCCCGCCCGCATGGCTTCAGATCCAGCTTCAGAACCTGGTGCGCAGAGGCGACCAGTACGCCGGAAAACATTGCCGAGGTGGCTTTGGCGCACGTGACCGGAACGAAAGTTGCCCGTGCCTATCGCCGCACGGATTTCCTCGATCAACGCCGTGTTTTGATGGCCCGTTGGGCGGAACACGTCACCGGGGAGAACACGAGTGAGGTGATTCGGTTTGCCTAATTTTTGGGCATTAATTCTGCTTAAACCTTTCTGTGCCAGATTGCGGGCAGTCCTAAAAAAGAGGTTTTAGAATGACGGACAAAATACTTCGCTGCCGGGAAGTGCAGCACGCAATCGGTCTAAGCAGATCCACGATATACCGCATGATCGAGCGCGGTGATTTTCCGCGACCCCAAAAGCTTGGCCTGCGCGCCATCGGGTGGCGGGAAAGCGCAATTCGCGACTGGATGGAAGCTAGGTAAAATGGACGAAAAGCAAGCGACATTTGATAAGGCGGTTGATTGGGTTCAAGAGGCCTCTCAGTTCATGTTTACTGAGAAAGGATTTTCCAAAGCAGCGGTGGCCCCAGACAGAGTGTTGCTTCAACTTTCTCTGGATATTCATTGGACCCAAAGCGATGCAGGGAAATGGGGTTGGGAATTTTCAGAAAACGCCGCGCAAAAGCTGCTCGCGATGAATGAAACCTCATTAGGGGCGCGTCAACTTTGCCAAGAAATTTCAGCTTGGTGCCTGAGTGAGCGGCGTGCTTTGCCTGAACCGTTGCGGGTATTCTCAGCGCTGTTCTTGAGCGGACAACTCAAAGACCCACCAGCACAGCGAAGAAAAGAACATTGGTTACGAAATCAATTCTTAATAGCAATCACTTGGCGTGTAGCAGAGATTTTTAACCTTGAGCTTTCAAGTGGAGATTCAACGAAAAGCAAGTTCGGCGCTTGCGATGCGGTAGCTCAAGGTCTGGCAAAAAACGGGTATCATGTCCGTGATAGTGCAATCAGGCATTTGTTCCATTCCAACAAGGAAGCTGACGTCCGCTTACGAGACGAAGCACATTATTGGATTGGCCAATTGAAAAGAATTAAGGCTGAACGCCCGGAAATTGCAGCAACTTGGAGAGAGCCACCCAAGCCCATGTAGGGTTAAAAATTTTACACCGACAAGCCCTTTAGACTTGCTTCATTCATCCTCAACACATCGCAACCAACCGCGAGGTGTTGAAAATGAACTCAAGTAAGACAGACCGCCTTTTGAGCGTGAAGGAAACGGCCCGTACTCTCGGGTGTAGCGTCGCGACCGTTTGGCGTGGCGTAGCAAACGGGACAATCTCCAGGCCGGTGAAAATTGGCGGTCTGACCCGCTGGCCCGAGTCCGAGATTATGGCCCTCATCGAAAGTGTGAAGGCGGATCGCGAAGCCGCCTAAACGAAACCCCCACCCAAAGGTTCGGGCAGGGGCGGTATTCGTTTATGCAGCACATAATCATTACCGCATTCGGCCCGTTCCTTCAACCCAGAAGGAAATGAGCATGAACAGGAAAGCAAAGACCGACAACCCGACCGACTATCCCCCGGCGAACGCACTGCGTGTCTCCAAATGGAGCGACATGCCCGCAAACACCGCGCCCGCCCGCTACGAGATCATCGGCGAGGACGGCCAAGCCAAGACCATCACGCTGGCCAAAGGCAATCGCATCATTCTCGATGCGTTGCTGGAGCGGCCCGTTTACTGCGCCAGCCCGGTACGGATCTCCGACCGGGTTTGCATCCTGCGCCGCGACTACGGCGTACCGATCACAAAGGAGATGTATTCGAACGACGCGGCTACGGACCGCGCCAGGTTCGGAGTGTACTCCCTCAACGGCACGGTGCGCCGGATCGAAGGGGGTGCAGCGTGATCATGGCCCTCAAAATCCAGATTGCCCGCCTGCAGCGCCTCTATGGCATGTCCGCAACCCGCGCCCGCCTCATCGCTGGCCTGCACTATGGGGAGGGCCGCACATGACGCACATCGCAACCATTCGGAAGAATGCGCGCGAAGACCTCCGCGTGACCCTGGACGAGTTCCGGGGTCACCACCTCCTTAATCTTCGCGTGTGGTTCTATGCTGACGACAATGAGCAGCGCCCCGGCAAGCAGGGCGTTGCCATTCGGCCCGACCTCTTGCCAGAACTTCGGAAAGCGCTCCTCGACGCCGAACAGGAAGCCAACAGGCTTGGTCTGCTCGATCAGGGAGGTTCGGCATGACCATTTATCAGGCTAGCCAGATAAAACGCCGCCGGGCGTCCAAGAATGAGATGGAGGACCGCGCGGCCTTTCTTATAGCTTACGCATTGAAGCATAAGCCCGTCACGGTTCGCCAACTCTTCTATGCGGCGACGGTTGCCGGGATCCCCGGTATCGAAAAGTCCGAAGCGGGCTACAACAAGGTGCAGGCTCAGTGCCTGGAACTGCGCCGTGCCGGAAGGTTGCCATATCACTGCATTGCGGACGCGACCCGGTACATGCGGAAGCCTCGCACCTTCGACGGCTGGGAGGCGGCGCTGCAGGACACAGCGAAGCTCTATCGAAAGAGCCTGTGGGCGGACAGCGATGAAGAGGTGGAAATATGGCTGGAGAAATCAGCGCTAGCGGGCGTAATCTACCCGGTCACGTCAGAGTACGACGTGGCCTTGATGCCAACGGGCGGATACACATCCGAGACGTTCGCATATGGCGCGGTCAGCAACATCCAGCACACCGGCAAAACGCTGGTGATTTATGCCCTATACGACTTCGACCGATCCGGACGTGATGCGGCCTTGTCGCTGCAAGAAAAGGTCGAGCGGTTCGGGTCCGAGTTCGATGTGCCCGTTCGGTTCAATCATCTCGGGCTGACCTACGATCAAGTGATTGACCTTGACCTGCCGACGAGGCCTGCGAAACGCAATAGCGCCGCGGACCGCCGCTGGGAATACAGGTTCGCTGCAGAGCTTGACGCCATACCCCCTGACACCATCCGGGACATGGTGCGCGATGCTATCGAGGGTCACCTGCCGGCCCACGAGTTGCACCATCTCAAGCGGATCGAGCTGGCCGAGCGCGAAACCCTCCTGCGGTTCATCGGGAGGCACTGATGGGACGAGACAAGCGCAACGAGACCGGGAAAGAGCATTTCACCAAGATGCTGCGCTCCACAATGGGAACGCCAGCTTGGCGCGCTCTAACGCCTGTAGCCCAAGCACTCTATCCTTGGCTCAAGCTGGAGTGGCGCGGTCCGCAGAACAACAATAACGGTAAAATCCGCCTGAGTGTCAGACAGGCCGCTGAACTGCTCGGTATCAATATGAAGACCGCAGCTCGGGGTTTCCACGACCTTCAGGCAAAAGGGTTTCTTTACGTCACAGAACCCGCGCGGCTCGGAGTTGGTGGCGACGCCAAGTCTCCAAGCTTCGAACTTACGGAAATAGAGTTGCCGCAGGCCGAGAATAACGGGGGTCGCAAGCTCTACAAAGAGTGGCGCGAGGGAGCAGATTTTTCGGTCCACAAGGCCGCGATGCACAACCCGCGAGGCACCAACGGAAAAACAAAACCCCGTCCCCAAAATGGGAACAGCACCGTAGTAAAATTTGGAACGTCACAATGAAACACGTACCCAAAAACGGTACAGGCCGTACCCAAAATTGGAACGAAACCGCCCATTTTCGGTGCTTTCCTGTTCCCATTTTAGGGACATCCTTACTTACCATCTACCAAGGGCAGCGGAACCGAGGCCAGAGCATCGCGGGCACCTCCGAATTGGGAGGGATTGCATGATCACATCGTGTTGCATTCTCGGACCCTGGATGACCATCCCATGTGCGCCTGCAGACCGTAACAGCGGAGCCAAATCGGGCGGTCGCAATCCTGACGGCACTTTCGCCCCCGGCAACCCTGGGAAGCCCAAAGGTTCGCGGCACCGGGCGACGCAAGCGGTGCAGGAACTTCTCGATGCAGATGGCGAGGCCCTGACCCGCAAGGCGGTGGAACTGGCCCTGGACGGCGACACCACGGCGCTGCGTCTCTGCATGGAGCGGATAGCGCCCGCCAAGAAGGACACGCCGGTCAATTTCGACCTCCCGGCCATGAAAACCGCACAGGACGCCTCACAGGCCGCTCAGGCGGTCCTGCAGGCCGTCTCCGAGGGTCAGCTAACCCCGCTGGAAGGCGCAAGCGTCATGGCGCTGGTGGAGGGCTACCGGAAGGCACTGGAAACGACCGAACTCGAACAACGGATAACAGCGTTGGAGGCAATGCAATGAGCATCAAGGCACGCTTGGGAAAGTTGGAAAAGCAAAGCGGCGATACTGGCCTCAGCACCGTGATCTTCCGCACTGTGTACGAGGATCGGAATGGTGAAGCCGAAAGCGAGAAGGCCGAAGGCTACATTGCCTGGGGGCAAAACCGCGTGGCGAAAGTTGAGCGGGGCGAACGGGAAAGCCACGAGGACTTCAATGCCCGCCTCGACGGCTACAAGAACCTGAGTTGGCCGCAAGCCCAACGCGCGGAAGGGTTGATAATCCCAAACGCGCAGGAGGGTTCGGCATGAGCATTTTCAATCGCCTCCGCAAGCTTGAGCAAAGCAACGCCGCTTCAAATGGCATGCTCCTCTTGTTCCTTCAGATACCGGGAGACAACGAGAGAGATGATTACTTGTCCGTCAGCATCCACGGCGTTGGCCACTTCGAGCGAAAACCCGAAGAGACCACCCAAGAATTCAAGCGGCGTGCATATGCGACCCAAGCAGCCGGAAAGGATCCCGGTACGCTGACAGCCGAAGAGCAAGCAGCCGCCTACAGGGCAGGCGATGCACGGCGTCTCGCTCATGGCACGCCCGCCATTATCACCATTGGAGGCGAATGAGATGAGCATCAAGACACGGATCAGGATGCTGGAACGCAGCGGCGCAGGAGGCGTGAACCACGTCATTTCAAGCGTGCCGACGTCGCACCCGGAATTTCCTGGAACAGATTGCCAGCCCGTCACGGTCGACGAGTGGGTAGCGAAGTACTGTGAGCAGCCCTCGGCAGAGGCAGAAACCAAGAGCAGAAAGGCAAGATAATGAACTGGGAACAACTTCTAGAGGCAGAAAGGCAAGGAACTCTGCCCGCAGACAAGAAAGCAATGCTGGACGAAGCGCGTGCACGAGGGCTTGTGCCCGGAAATACTGGCTTTGGTAAGGCACAGCGCAGCGCAAACGCCCCGCAGCTTCAATGGCCCTCGCGTGTGCCTCCGCTTGGCAATGGGCAAAGCGTATCCTCCGAGGGCACGCAGACGCCAGCAGCGGAGCATTCTTTGCAAAGTGAGGATGACCGCAATCTGGAAAAACTGAAGGCAGAGCAAGCCCGCGTGATACGTGACAAAGTGGTAGCCAGACGACAACGCTCCAGAGAAGCGCAAGGGCGGCAAGACGCTCCGCACGCCGAGCGGAGCGAAGAGCGAGACCTTGCACTGGCTATCGCTATCGCAAGAGCGAAGAAGGCCAAGCAGGGCGACGGCGGTCCGGTTGACCCTGAGTTGGCGGAAATCTCACGCGCTGGCTTGGCTGGCGAATTGATGAACGAACCGCCTCGTAAGAACGAATGGATGGGTGGCGTTCTTCCGTCGCCTCGTCAGGCAGTGCGCAATATCAAGGAAAATCTGTTTGGCGACGATGACCCAAACACTCTGAACCGAGGCGAGACCCTGGGGCAGTTTCTTAACAGCGCTGGTGAATCGATGACCCTAGGCGTCGTCGGGGATGAAGCCGATGCAGCTCTCCGCAGCACGTTGACAGGGGACAGCTACGACGAAACTCTGGACCGCGTTCGCCAGCAAGAGGCCGTTTTCGACAGGGACTACCCGGTAGCTTCGCTTGCCGCAGAGATTGCTCCCCTGGCACTTCCCGGTGTGGGCGCTGCTAATTGGGTGGGCCGTGCTCGGAACCTGCCGCACCTGATGGCACGCGGTGGTGCTGTAGCTGGCGCTCAGGGCGGGTTGTACGGCTTCACAGAGGGCGAAGGTGGCTTGAAAGACCGGGCCACGGAGGCTGTACAGGCGGGCACTGTGTCAGGTGGCTTGGGTGGAGCGTTGGCACCCGTGGCCCGTGGCGTCCAGCGTGGCCTCGACCACCGGAAGCAAAAGGCGGCAACCAAAGCAATGGTTCGGAATGCGCCATCTGCCGATGACCTTTCAAAGCGTGCAACGCAACTCTACGCCAATGGAGAGGCGCGCGGGCGTATTCTTTCGCCAGAAGCGGCAAAGGGGCTTGAGGCAGAGGTTCTGACCGCACTGCGCGAGAAGGGACTGATGCGGTCGAATGGACAACTCATTACCCGTGACCAGGATGTGCGCCGCATCGTCAAGGAAATGCAGGACGTTGCGAAGTTTGGTCTTGAGGGAAACCAGGTGAAGCCTGTGCGGGCAATGTTTCAGGCAGCCGCGCAGGACAGGGACCCGATGCGCGCGCGGATCGGCACAATCCTACTTGGCAAGTTTGACGACGCGGTAAAACGGAACGCCCCTGAGTTTGCGGAGGGCGACGCACTCTACCACCGTATGAAGAAGGCAGAAGGCGTCGATCAAATGATGGATCTTGCCGACACCAGCGAAACTGCGAATGCGCTACGCCGGGAGTTCCAAAAATTCGACCGTCGCAACATTAAGGGTCAAGCCGGGAGCATGACGGCAGACGAGGCAGAAGCAATGCGCCAAGCGCGATGGGCTTGGGTGCGATAGGGCGGGCACATTCAAACAGGTCACAGAAGGGGGCTGCTGAAATCGCCAGGGCATTGATGCTTAGCGGCGGCAAGATGCCAAAGGCAACAGCGTCTGATGAAGTCAAATTGCTTATCGCGCAGATCCTGATGGGGCTAGGCCAAAGGCAACAAGAATTGCGTGAAGCGGTGGCAGGGCCTTGAGAGAAGCAAAGCGGTTTCGACGCATGGTAGTGCCACATTGGCTTGCCCGCTGCGCGTGGCGGGCCTCAAGGCAGAACGAGGCCCGCTATGCAGATGAAGGCAATCCCCCCAGCCAAGGTTGCACTGATCACAAGCTGGTCGAAAACAGCGCCTTGCAACCTCATCACGCTGTCATTGTCCGCGTTGGGGCGGAAAGCCCGGTAAACGCGTTCGACGAGTGCGTCGATGAGATCAGGAACCGCCGCGATTGCACATCCGGTCAATACGACAAGGGCCACCGCGATGTAGATGGCATAGCCGGTAAAGATTGCGTTCCAAAGGGCTTCGATCATGGATGAAAGATATGTTCAACACGACGCCGGGGCAAGTTCGGAAGCTGCGTTGATAGCACTGGTCCGGGAGTTTGCGGACCTTCCCGAGATAATGCGACTGGACGAGTGCGCGCATTTCCACTGCCAACTGAAGGTCATGAGAGCGCGAGGAGGACCACATATCCGTGAACGTTTCTTCTTGGAAATGGCCGTGCTTCTCAGGCTCCACGAATACGACGGTAAGCTAGGTCTGCCGCTATGCGAAATGCCCCTCGGCGATGGCTTGGGCGGGCTGGTTGAAGTTTCGCCGGTTCCCGAAGAGTGGCGCTGAGAAGCGTGGCTGAGCAGCGAAGGCAGATTGGCTTAGACGGGTGACTGATTGAGTTTATGATTTGGGCAGTAATGACACGCGGGCATGCTGTATCAGGCGGTCGCTTCTAGCCTTCAGCGATGCGTCGTTTGATGGAGCTGCAAATGCCACTTGCCATTGACCTTTACCCAAAGCGAAACGCAGTGGAGAAGCTCCAGTACGTCGCTAAAACGCACCTCAACGGTGTAGGTTGCCATAGCGGTGTCTTCGGAAACAAGTTCTGCCGAATAGTCTGCTAGAGGAACTTCCATTTCAGAAAGCCGAGAACGCTTTTCCGCCATGAAATCTTGGGTTCTGCTGTGACGGTGGCCAAACCGATCAACTTCGACGAACTTCGCAGAGAGTGTATAATTTCCGTCATCACTATCGAAGTGCAGGTCTTTATCCCAAAGAGATTTCTCTAAAGATGTGAGGGTTTGTTGAACTTCTAGCGTCGGTTTCATCTCTGCGTCGTAATTATTTATCTCTGCTCGGAGAGTTGGCTGTTTCTACTGGCGCAAAGCCTGACTGCTGCTCATAAGCAAGCTCTTGACACAATTCAAGGTGGTATCGCAATTCAATAAGGTAGAGCAAATAAAGCGGAAAGCTAACAGCGTCAGGTTCAAGAAAGCACTAAAGACCGGCGCATGGCTAGTGCCTCTCTCTCTGAACGGTACCTAGAGCCCCTCGGTTTTGGCTAAGTCTTTATCCAAGGAGATGCTTAGAATTGAGTTCCTGAGAAATCCTTCTATAAATTTGCGCCAGTCAAGATATTAAGTTCGCCGGGGTGCCCATGTCCAATTACGACCTTCGTCATGCTTCCGATGAGTGGCGACACTTTCTTGGCCGACATGACGCCGCTTTGAGGCAGCTGTTCATGCTGTCGCTCGATCCCGATATCGAACTTGATGAGAAGATATCGCGGCTGCTTCGCTTGGGCTGTGATGCTCTCAATTTGCCACTTGGTATCGTCAGTCGTATCGATGGCAGCGTCTACGAGGTGCATCACGTATGCGGTCCCGATTGGGCTCCCACGCCTGGCGCGACCTTTGAAGTTGCTGAAACGTATTGCACTCACACCCTGGTCGCAAATGACGTGCGCTACTTCCATCACGCTGGCGAATCCGAAATCGCCGACCACCCGTGTTATAAGAACTTTGGATTGGAGAGTTACATCGGCGTTCCTTTGCTCGTGGGCAACGAACGCGTCGGCACATTGAACTTTTCCGGTCCCGACGAGCGAAAAGCATTCAGAGCTATGGAAGCCGAGCTGGTGCGACTGTTCGGGCGCTGGCTGGGCCAGGAATGGCTTAAGTCGGAACGCGCACGCGAGATTGCGGAGAAGACCATGCTTCTCAATGCTATTGTAGAGGCGGTTCCGGACGCGATCATCACCGCGAACGATGAGCGCAGAATCCAGATGGTCAATTCGTCCGGCGAGAAGCTGTTCGGCTTAGACCGAGACAAGCTTGTGGGGCAAAGCACATCGGTTCTCTACCCCAGCGTCGATGAATACGAACGCCAAGGTGAACGGGTCTACGACAAGGCGATGCAGAAGGCGGTAAACCGTTTCGAAATGAATCTTCGCAAGAAAGATGGATCAATATTCCCTGGCGAAGTCTTCATGGCTCCTCTTAACGGAGACGCTGATGCAAAGCTTGGCGTGGTAGGTGTTGTACGAGACATCAGCGAGGAAACAGCACTTCGCAAGGCCAAGGACGAACTCATAGCAACAGTATCGCACGAACTTCGGACGCCGATTACTTCGATAAATGGCGCTGTGAAACTCCTGTCGATGGAACGTGAACAGCTTCCTGAAAATATGCGGGTGCTACTTGACGCAGCCACCCGGAATGCTGATCGGCTGATACACCTTGTCGAAAACATTCTCGACTTGGAGAAGCTCAACTCAAGTGAATTGTCTTTCGACCACCGGAAAATTGACCTGTTCGCGCTGGTTTCCAGGGCGGTTGAAGACATGCGCCCGTATGCTGATCAGTATGATGTGAGGCTCGATTTAGTGAACGGCGATGCTGGTCAAAGTACCATAGTTGGCGATGAAGCTCGCTTGCTCCAAGTCTTGAGCAATTTGCTATCGAATGCGGTGAAAGCCTCGTCGGCTGGAGGAGAGGTTGAAGTTGGACTAACCTCAAGTGGAAACGGCTTTTGGATCCGCGACCATGGCAGAGGCATACCAGTGTCTTTGCAACAAGAACTGTTCGACCGATTCACAAGGTCGCCTGAGAGTTACACGGCCACGCAAAAAGGCACTGGTCTCGGCATGAGCATCGTTAAGGCCATTGTTGATCACCACGGCGGACAAATCGAGTTCGATACAGCTGAAGGCGAAGGAACGACCTTTACGGTTTCGCTTTCCGCATAACCACTCGGTTAAGAGAAATAGGCTCTGGCTTCACCTGTGAGGCAATACTTCGCTGCGTAACCCGCAAGGATTCGCTCTGCCGCCTCAAGTCGTTCTTTGGTCATCTGCGGCTCCCCTTTGAGGGTAGTGTTGCATCGAAATGTTAGTAGACCATTATCTTAACCAGTGCCAATTTCGATGTTCGGTGCGACATCTAAACTTGTCGCCCTGGCAAGGCCAAGATCCGCAACGCGTTCCAGTTTTGCACGCAGGTCGGCATCCCGAAAAGGTTTCTCGATCACATCGCAGCAACCCAAGCTTGGCGGAAGTTTTCGGATGTCTTCCTTGAAATTCGCAAGGAGTATGACGTGGCAGTCCAGCTGAATTAACCGTCCCGCAACCTCCGCGCTTTGCGTGCCGCAATCCATAGTTACGTCAATTATTGCGACCTTCGGTGCGCGCAACGTGATCTCACGGTCAGCGTCCTTAACGCTCTTGCACGTTCTCACATCTTGGAGGCCGTAGTCTATAACAGCTAGCTCTAGATCCAGTGCTACCACTGCATCGTCTTCGACGATGAGCACAGGCATATGGTTCATCTGATTGTCTTCTCCATGTGCCCTATCCAAGTCCACGAACGTCGTGGCTTCGAAACGGCCTACGCAACTTACGACAACCCCAGCGATTCGGGGTATAAAATAAGACATAGGCACGAGGCTGAAAGACATCGCAAAAAAGCACTTGAGCGGCTCAATGCGACAACTAGGATCATAACCATACTCTGGCGCTGGTGGCGAACCGTGGAGGACCTCACGAGCTTGGTAGGTACGGCCGCGAAAATCGGAACAAAAACAGCGGGCACGCAGTTCGGCTCTTACGAGGTTTAAGCCAAGAGCATTAGAAATGAAGTGGACCCACGCTTACATAGGATATGCAGTCTTGCTGACGTTAGTTATGGGCATTGTGCTCGTAACAGGGTAACAGCCAATTAATTGACCTGAAGAGGTCACGGTGCGACCGCTCCATTATTTTTAGCTCGGCTGCGACTTGGATACCTTCCGCAGAATCCGTTCGAACTTAGGATCGTCTGCCCCGTCGAGAACGACAATCGTCTTCACCAAGTCCATTTTTGAGATCCACTCTTGTTCTAGATGCCTGAAGTACTTCTCGCTGAGATAGGCGAATTTGGTTTCTGCTGTGCAAAGCGTGCCACCCAGGAATCGGCCAAGTTCATTCTCGATAATCTCGCCCAGAACCGTGAGGTTTCGGCACATATCCACGACAACAGGTAGCTTTTGTCCATCAAGATAGACGACGAATGCGGTACGCCCGGTGCCCGCGATAGGCTCCTCCTGGAGTTCGACACCCCAACGCCGGGCAAAGAGTTCCTTGGTCTGCACAATGGCGCTGTCTGTTTCCAAGGTGATGAGATGGCCTGGAGGAAGCACGACAAGTTTGAGCTCTCCTCCAACGAAATGTCTCAGGAAATTGACCCAATAGCCGGAAGCGAGTGCAGAAATAACCGCTTTCCGTTGCTGGCAGACAACCAAAATATAAGGAACGGAGACACCAATCATTGTCAGTGAAACGGACCGCAAAAAGCTGGCGACATCTTCGTCCAATTCGAGATAGCCGCGGATCAACGCGACTACGCCCTTGGCCCAGGAAGCTTCGATACCGTCCAGCAGGTCTACGAGAAATGCTGCCGTCGTAATCCCAAATCCGAGTAGCGCGAAGACCAGGATCACAGCCCACAGCAACCGTTGAAGTTTGGCCCATTCGGCCAGTCTACAGAGTCTTTCGAACATCATGCGACCTGCAGAACGAGGTCGAAATTTCTTCCTGCTTTGCGATCAAGCTTGCAGTCGTCCGCGCTCAAATTCAGACGCTCCAAAACCGCATTGAACCTGGCCTTTGCCATATCGAAAGCCTTACAGACTTCCAAATTGGAGTCTGAGGTGGATATATGTGTGGCTCGAATACGCCTGCCCGATAGCCGTATTCCCATTCCTTCAGAAGCATAGCGAAATACCTGGGCCGCGAGAGCAGTCTCATCTTCGGCAACCAGAAAATCGCTCACCTTCAGTTCAATCGCTCCTGTCGGCTTCTCCAGCCGAATGAACATTTTCGGATGCCCTTTAGCTGTGAACTGAATAGAGAACTCATCCTCTCTGGATAGAACCTCACTGTCAGATCCGATTGGCTGCCACTTGAAGTCGTCCATCGTCATGATCCTTCTACGTGCTTGGCACTTAGTTTACACAGTGTCCGCATTTTCTGTACCGCGCATCAATCCCAAGAGGCGCAATCGTTGAAGAAACGCCCGTTTCCTGACGTACAAATGGCTCATTGGCCGGAAAGGGTCAGCATGTGACTCATTTTATCCATGGAGAATTGTCGATGAAAAGGAATTGGAGTGCCACTTTAGTTGGCTTGTTTTGCTGCTGCGCTGTTCCTGCCAACGCTCTAGGCCCTATGTCGGTCGCATCATGGGGTGCTGAGCAGTCTCAAGAAAGCGTCCTCCAACAGCTTTTGAGAGCTTCGAGGGAGCGCGAAGGCCAGCATTTCGACGCCGCTTGCTGCAAGGTTTGCAGGAAGGGCAAGGCGTGCGGCAATTCATGCATAAACCGTAGCTACACCTGCCATAAGGGCAAAGGTTGCGCATGTGATGGGTAGGCTTTCATTTGCAGTAGTTGTGCTGTTGGTGCTTCCGGCTTTCGGGAGTTTCGAATTTTCGGTACCTACCGCCTGAGTATCGAGGGCAGTCCCTGGCATGTCCGGCAGCTATCACCGCTGCGCCAAGGTCGACGCCGGCCTTGTCCCAGCAGACGCCCACCCAGCGGTCATAGGTCTTCTCACCGTTGAACTCGCAAGTGATCGTAGCGTTGCTGTAGACATTCTGCATCCAGCGCTTCCCGGCTTGTCCGCCGCGTTCGTTTAATTCGGGGGCATCAACCCCATCGAGCCTCACGGCAATGCGTCCACGACGTGTGGCAATCTCGATGGTGTCAGCATCGCGGACATGGACAAGCTTTCCGCTGAGGGTTGTTGCCAGAGCGTGTGAAGGAGCGCCCAACACGCAGGCTATTGCGAGTATCGCGGCGGAAGTTAGGGATTTCAGCATCGGGTATCCGTTACGGTTTGAGGGCTTCTATTTCCCGCTGCTTAAGCACACACGCTGGCAATTTACAGGCAGTCTTGTGACTATTTCTGCTTATTCCATCCGTTGCTTGCTCATCGGTAGGCCTCCTGTGCGGAGAGTGTCGCTTCGAAAGGTTAATAAACCGTTATCCCGACACAGGTGTATTCTGGCCCAATCGCCAACTGCTTTTGGAGGGCTAGAGTATGGCACGTGAGTTTGATCGAGAAGCGGAACGCATGGCGACAGTTGTGAAGCTGGCCGACATACCCAAGAACCACCGCGAAGAACTGATACGAGAATACCGAGAGCGCTCTGAGGCTGCCTTCGCACCGACCACTCTGCGCAACTTTCGCCAGATTACTCACAATTTCCAGGTATGGTGTCGCGAGCATGGCTTCGACCCGGATCCACCCATCGATCCGAGAGCCGTGGCTGAGTACGTGGATTCCCTCGGCGGCAAGGTTCGTTGTACCACTATTGAAACCAGGCTCTGGGCCATCTCGGAGATGCATCGAGCGGCGTTCCAACCGACGCCGTGTCGCCACAGGCTCGTTGAACTCGCCTTGAAGGGCGTGAAGCGAAAGTACGGCGCATGGGTGCGTCAGGCTCCACCACTGTGCAAGGCAGAGGTTTACAAGGCCATCGACAAACTCGGAAGTTCCAGGCTCGAAACCCGGGACAAAGCCGTTCTTTGGATCGCTACGGATAGCTGGTGTCGCGCGTCGGAAATCATCGCTCTCAGGGTTCGCGACTTGATGCGGCAAGACGATGGATCCAGTTTGCTGTTCATCGCAAGATCCAAGACCGATCAGTTCGGCCACGGCGCATATGCCTACCTATCTGAGGCGGGCACACAGGCAGTCCTCGCTTGGATCGAGATGGCAAAACTCAAGAACGATGACCCTCTGGTCACCAAGCACCAGGCAAACGCTCAGGTCGGCCCGATGGACGCAGCGACGATTTCCCGGATCATCAAGCGATGCACAGGACGAACCGACGTCTCTGCTCACAGCATGCGGGTCGGAGGCGTTCACGATGCCTTTCGAATTGGCTGCGACCTATCCTCGATCATGGTGGCCGGGCGGTGGAGTTCACCAGAGATGCCCGCACGGTATGGCAGGAGGATACTGGCCAGCAATTCTGCCGCCGCTCGGGTTTCCCAGGTCCTCGGTGCGAAACGGCAGCCGAAAGCTTAGTTCGGGCGTTCCGCATCCTTGAGAATCTCAACAATCTCGGGTTCGGTCGTGGCGAAGTTCGAACGTGGCCATGAGTCCGTTGGATCTATACGCCCGTAGGCTCGCCAGTCGGTCCCCTGAAGTGAGCGCGATAGGGCTTCAAACTCGGTCTTTTGAAGCAGGGCGCGCTCGACAAAATGCCGATCAAGTGCGGCGAAATGCGTGCGTACCTGAACTTCCCGGATTTGTGGGGCCAAGTGACCATAGGTCCGGCTTACCGTGTCAGTGTTGGCGTGACCGAGTTGCTGAGCAACGACAATCAGCGGCGTTCCCGCCTGAACAAGCTGGCTGGCATAGGTGTGTCTCAGGCCGTGAAAAACAAAACCAGAAGGAAGCTCAGCTGCGATGGCGGCTTCTCGAAAGAGATGCTTGTGACCGTTCTGCCATGACTGACCGGATTGCCTCCGAAACACCAAGTCGTCGGGAGAAAGCCCGGCACATAAATCGAGAAAGAATGCCATGCCTTCATCTGGTAAGAAGACGTAGCGTGGCTTCCTTGATTTCAGAGGCTCGACATAGAGGCCGAACACGTGTGCGGCCACATCCCTGACCCGAAGCTTGGCAAGTTCAGTGATACGGCACCCTGTGTAGAGAGCGCCCTGAACGATTTTCCGAAGGTCCGGGCGGCAACAGCCCAGAAGCCTGGTGCATTCATCTCGCGTCAGAAAGATGGTTCTCGGAGTGTCCGCCAATGGGACCCTGCGGATGCACCGCCATGAACGTTCAGAGTCCGTTTCGCCGTTTTCCCAGGCCAGTTGTACCGCCAAGCGCAAGACACCGATCAATGCGTTCAGCGTCTTCTTGCGTTTGCGCAGGTCGTCTGGATCCAACTCGCTCAAAGGTAACCGCTCGGCAGCTTTCTGATTGCCGCGCTTCGGCGGCGTTTCCAGAACATCGAGCGAGAATTGCACGATGTGCCGACCCGTCAATTCTTCGAGCGGGACTTGCCCGAGCCTTGGAAGGATGTGGTGGTTGATCCGGCTCACCATCGAGTCGAAGTGGCTCTTGGTTGCGGATATCCTTTTCCACTCCAAGTAGTCCCGCATCGCATGGCCGACTGTGAAGACTTCCCCCCAAGGGCAGTAGTTGAGATCCTGCTTTGACCCTATCGGAAATGGATCCGCTGCTTGCTTCGCGATTTCAGGCTGACTGAACCAAAGCCTGGCAGCCTCCAAAGCTTCGTCATAGTTGCCTGTTCCAGCTTGCCAGGGGATCAGACGTTTTTGGTAGTATCCGAGAGACTTGTTGCGGATCCGAGCGACCCAATATCCTGAGACGGGTGTTTTCTTCTGTAGGCCGATATGGCGGCAATATTCGAGAATCTGCCAGTGCGGCGCTTCTCGCGGGTTCAAGCTTTCTATGGCTTGGTTATTGCTGAGGTCTGGCATGCGGCAGTTCTCCGAAAATTTCCGGGGAGTAAGCCTCACATGCAAACTGTTGGCGGTGGACGTGAATTGTTGGAGCAGGCAACAGTTCTGACAGAGTTTTTTTGGCTTCTGTCCCCATTACTCTTCAAATCGATAACGCTTTACGTTGAAATTGGTAACGGAAATGTTGAGCGGGCATTTTCAACAAGAACCGTTACTGGCTTCAATAAAATCCGTACTGGACCCAAAGGTCGTCGCCAGTGTTGCGCCATGAGAGGTGTGCGCCATGGGTCAGAATAGACCGTTTGCAACTGGTCAGGTCTTGGAGGTATTTCTCCCGTCTGTCGCATCGAAACACGTTGTTTCTTAGATAACCTTGAACGGCCAATTTCAGACACAATAGCGCCACATTTAGCGCACGGACAAATCGCAAAGGTTATGATCAGTAACGAGTGTTTAAAACTGATTTCTATGATGAAAGCGGCGACCGTCTGCGATTGGCGGTTGCCGCATTTTTCATTTTGCAGGGCTGCTTACGACAAAATAATGGCTAGTAGTCGTTCTATTCTTGCGGCTTCAAAGCCACGCCTGGCCCTGTAGCCACCTGACCGTCATCGAGGAACTGGATGCCTCGGCTTTCGAGCGTCATCTGGAGCAACTTGACCGTGGATTCCTTACCCTCTCCCTTATCGACTTTGTTGAGAGTGTTCCGATGTAGACCAGTGATTTCAGCCAATTCCGGGTTGCTCAAACCCAAGGCCGATTTCGCCATTTTGAACTGCTCCGACGTCATTATCGATCCTTTTTGTGCGTTTAGCATATTTTTTGTGTTGACAGCATATGCTATCAGCCCCATATTTATGCTACCAGCACACAGGAGGATTTGCAATGTACGACTGCGCAGAAATCATGAAGGCCGCCTGGGTGATCGTTCGCCGTTTTCACGGCAATGGCGAACCTTTCAAATCCTTGATGTCCCGGGCGTTGGTCAGCGCATGGGACAAAGCCCGCCAGAAAGCGTCTGTTGCACGGCGCTTGGAGCAATCCCGGCGTGGTGCAGAGACAATTGCTGCGCGCGCCTCTAGCCAGCTTGCAGCCGAAATCACTGACCTCGAAAATCGCCGCTACCTCGGCCATGAAGGTCAGGAGAAGCTGCGCGCGCTCAGGGCCGCCCATACGGCTGCATGTGAGCGCGAAGCGCAGGAGGCCAAGCGCGCCCTGATTGATAGCGCAAGGGGCCGCTTAGCGTCTGTCACCTTCATGAAGAAGGACGGGACTGAGCGCGTGATGCGCGTACAGCCCGCGACGCTCAAGTACCACGTCAAAGGTTCTGCTGCATCTGAGGCCGCACAGAAGGCCGTACAGGCCCGCGCAGAGCGTCACCCGCACCTTATGCCCGTCTGGGATGCGGAGGCCCAAGCGCCTCGCTCCGTGAACCTCGCAACCATTTCCCGGATCGCCGTCAACGGTGCGGTCCACGAATACGCCATTCACTAGGAGAGGAGTGACAAATTGGGAAAGAAAAAGACCAAAGGCAAAATGAGCCGGCAAGAAATGCAGGACCAAGCGCTGGTGATCGAAAGCTTGCTCAGCACCGCAATGGCCATGTTGTCCGAGCGTGATCCGACCGACGCCTATGAGATGATCGAAAAGGCTCAGGATCGGGCTATGCGGCTCAACAGCGCTTTGGATTCGATCAACGCAGCAGACTGAGAGGGGAGTGAGACAATGGATAAAGCCAGAGATAACCTAGCAAGCCAAAGGATGCAGCCTGCGACGTTAGATGAGCGATTGAAGCGTCTCAGCAGAGAGCGCCAAGAGATCATCAACGCTCTTGTCGATCAACTGCTTCTTCTGCCTCAAAGTCCGCGATAAGGAATTCAAAACATGACCAAAACTATCGAAGACCTCCAAGATGATGCAGTCTTCCTCGCGGGGTTGATCGGCGGGGCGGAAGTTCTCGCTGACACGACCAACAGCACAGACCCGAACTGCCAAGAGCACAAACTGGCAAGCAATTCGCTGCTGCCGATTTTCGAAGACTTGCGCCGACGTGCCAACGCACTCGTTGAGGGGCTGGAACGGCTGAAGGGCGTGGACAGAACTCGCGGGGCTGCGTGATGCAAGAGCAAGCACCCCGCGACACCGCATCAAAGGCCGCAGACCTGCACTCTCTTCTGCGCTGCGCATTGGTTGCCGAAGAGAACGAAGCCTCCGGCCTCGACTGGAAGGGACTGGATCGAGTTCTGGATATGGCCGAGCGCCTGGCTTACGAAATCATGAATGAGGTGGAGAGCGTGAAAGGAGCGGAAAACTGAAAATCGCCCTTTTCCTTGTCGTCGGAGGCAGCCTGCAATCGTGGGCTGCCTTTCCCCATTAAGGCTATTTCAAAAATGACATTTCAGTACGACATTAACCGCCAGTGGTCTGACCAGTTCATACCGCAGATCAAGAGCATTGTCGGCAGCCACCTTTTGCAGGCAGCGCCCGATGTGCTCGACATGACCCAAGCAACGGATCTGGTGATGCTGGACGCCCGCGATATGCGGATAGCGGCTCGGGTGCGCAGGCCGGGATACGCCGACCGCTACCCATATCAGTTCACCGTGCGCTCACGGCTCCCCTCAGGCGCAGAGACGGAGCTTTCCAAGATAGTGAACGGCAAGGGCGACTGGCTGTTCTACGGCCACGCCAACGCTTCTCAGACGGCTGTGGAGCGTTGGTATCTGATCGACCTCAACGCCTTCCGGGCCGCGCTGATCCGGCAGGGCTCTGAGGGGCTGTGCTGGGGTAACAAGTGTAACCCGGATGGAACGCGTTTCACTTGGTTTGACGTGCGCAGCTTTCCGGCTGACCCGCCGTTGGTGGTGGCAATGTCAAACTGACGGACGTGTGAATGGTTCCGGTCGAATTGGCGTACCGACTGGCCGGCAACGCGATGGAAGCGCCGTGGCCGCGACCTGTGGGGTATGGGCTTGCTCTTGGATATTGAACCCTACTTTTGGTTCATAGGAGGCTGCCTGTGACCCAAGAAGAGCTTTGTGACGCAATAACGAACCAACGGGTGATAACCTTTTGGTACGAAGAGCGGATAGTAACAGCCGAGCCATACGTCCTAGGGATCGACGTCTATGGAAGTTTGAGCCTTCGTGCATGGCAGATTTTTGGGGCTCGCGGAAGAGGCTGGCGTCGTTTTCAAGTTTCAAAGGCAAGCAAGCTCACCATCACAGACGTAACATTCGACGAGCCAAGAGAAGGTTATGAAAGCCAGGACGACTATATGCAGCGCGTTATTTGTTGCTTCTAGCGGTCCTTACTGAGGGCCGCGTAGAAACAGAAGAGGTGGACATGTAGGTGGATTGAAATTGAGAAACACACATCAAGATATTGAATTTATTGCAATTTTGCTTGGAAAGTGGTGCCGCTGAAGGGACTCGAACCCCCGACCCCATCATTACGAATGACGTGCTCTACCAGCTGAGCTACAGCGGCCCCGTGGGGGGCGGCTATAGCACCACAAATCCCATCCGAAAAGGACTATTTTTCCGTCTCTGCCGGCTTCGGTTCCTCGACGATTTCGGCGTCGTCGATTTCCGCTTCCGTCGTGTCATCCTCGTCGATGGTCTCGTCGGGGGTGGTGTGATCCTCGACCGAGCCGATGATGAGCGGCAGCATCTCGATGCCCGTGGACGAGGCGACCGACGATGCCGGCGGCGCGCGCCAGCTGAGCGTGTCGAACGCGTGGCAGTTGCTGCAGGACGGCGCCCATTCGGGGTGGATGTGATGACAGTTCTCGCACACCCATTGCGGCCCGCGCGGGGCCGACAGCGCTCGTGCCAGCCAGCCTTTGACCACGCTGTCAGACGCGCCTTCGCCACGCTCGATGGCGGCCATGATGGTCAGCGCGCGGGCGTCGGGATCGACCTCGGCCAGATCCCCCAGAGCACGGCGGGCGGCGGGGAAGTCCTCGGCCGCAAGGTGCAGTTCGGCGTCGATCAGGCGGGTTTCGCGGTGATCGGGATGAGTCTTGAGCAGTTTGGCGAACCGCTTGATGCGGGCCTGCGGCGTCTCGTCGGGCTCGATTTCCGCGAAGGCGGCGGCAAGGTCCGGGTGCGGCTGGGCATCCCATGCCTTCTTGATCACGCGGGTGGCGTTGCGCTTGTTGCCCTGCTCCATGTAGCCGCGGGCGGTGAGCACGGCGGCCGGTACGAGATCGGGCGAGAGCTTGTTCGCCTGGATCGCCGCCTCGCGCGCCTCGATGCTCTTGCCTTCGTCCAGGATGTCGCGCGCCTCGGAGAGCGCCAGCACGGCGTCGCGGCGGCGATGCACGTCGCGCGGCAGGTTCCCGGATTTCAGCTTGGCACTGAGGGTTTCGCGCGCGCCTTTCCAGTCGCCGGTCTGCGCCTGCAGTTTCAGCAGCGTGTCCTGCACTTCCTCGTGCTTGGGCTTCAGCGTGAAGGCGGTCTTGGCCAGCTTCAGCGCCGTGTCGGTATCGCCGTCGGCCAACTTTTGACGCAGGATGCCGCGCACACCCACGAAACGGGTCTTCTCGTTGGTCAGGAGGCGTTTATAGGTCTCCTCGGCCTTGCGGCGGTTGCCGGACATCTCTGCGGCTTGCGCGGTGATCAGATTGGTCAGCGCGGGCTTGTTGAGATAGCGCTCGGCCTTGCCGGCCTTGGCCATGGCCAGTTCGCCCTCGCCAGAGGCCAACGCCATCATCCCCTCGGACAGGGCCTGATAGCCTTTCTCCTGCCGATTGCGCTGGAAATAGCGCGACAACGCGGTGTCGTCCCCGTTGATGAAATGCAGCACGGCGACCAGCAGCGATACGATCTTCAGCAGCAGCCAGACGGCGATGACGAGCAGGACAAGCGCGATCACGGCCATCAGCGGGGTCAGGTTGAATTCCTGCCCGGCCATGACGATGCGCACACCGCCGTCGAGTTCGAGCAGGTAGATCGCGCCCCAGCTGGCCGCGGCGACGAGGCCGATGAAGAGGACGATCTTGATGACGGACCACAGCATTCTTTGAATTCCCCCCGGCCTTAGTTCAATGTCTCGCTCAGCGACTGGGCCGCGCCCACCGCTTCGAGCCGTTCTGCCGCCCGGCCGGCCCAGTCGGACAGCTCGGCGCGGCCTTCTTCGGGCAGCGTCTCGATTTCCGCCAGCGCATCCTGCAGCCGGCCGTCGCGCACGGCGGCCTCGGCCCGGGACAGCACCGCGTCGGGATCGTCCCCTTCGCGGGGTTCCAGGGACCGCACGCCAAGCTGGCTCTTCAGAAAGCCCTTGAACCCGGTGCCTTCGCCGGTGACGTCGCGCGACGCATCCAGCGCGGCCCGGGCGGCGTCGGGAAAGCTTTCCTGCAGGCTGGACAGGGTTGCGACCCCCTCTTCGGCGACGGAGGTCAGGGTATCGGGCACCTCGACATCGGTGTCCTGCAGCTCGGCCACCGCGCCGGCAAACCCGGTGCCATTGTCGAGCGCGGCCTGAACGCGGCTGATCGCGGCGCGTTGCATCGCGGCCACCGCGGCCTCGTCGGCGACGGTTTCGGTCTGCTTGGCCTGCGCGATCAAGTCCTCGAGTTCGGCGCGCTGCGCGGCGAATTCCTCGCGCGCGGCATTCAGTTCGTTCTCGTAGGCGGTAATGGTGGCGGCGTCCGCGCTTTCGGAAACCGGGCGCTGCTCGACATCGCCCAGCCGCGCGGCGAGGTCCTCGATCTGTTGTTCTGTCTCTGCCACGCGGTCGGACAATGTTCCGAGCGCTTCGACCTGCGCCTGAAGCGCGCTGTCATCGGTATTGGTGATGCCGCCCACCTTCTCGGTCAGGGCGTCGATCGTGCCGGACTGCTCCTCGACCCTCTGGTTGAGGGCGCCGACATCGCCGATCAGAACCTCGTCGCGCGGGATGACTTGCTGCGCCACGCCGAAATAGGCGGCGGCAAAACCGATGGCGCCCGCAACGACGCCCCCCAGGATCATGCTTCCGGCGCCGGCCCCCTTGGCGGGCTGTGGTGCCGTGGCGGGCAGGCTGGTGGCGGGTTCGGTCGCGGTGGGGCTGGTCCCGGACTCTGCCGCGTCGGAGGTTTCGCCGTCGGAGGCTCCGTCGCCGGAGGTCTCGTCGGTGTCGGCCTCGATCTTCGCGGCGGTTTCCGACGTCGCGTCGTGCGCGGGCGTATCGGTACCGGATGTATCGGCGGCAGGTTCGTCGGTGTCGCCGTCGCTCTTGCTCATAGCGTCATGCGTCATCGCGTCGTGCGCGGTCGTTTCGGATTGCCCCGATGCAGGTTCGTCGATGCCGGGGTGGTCGCCAGGTTTGGTGTCCGGTGTCGGATCGGTGGCCGCGCCGGACGCCTCGACCGTGTCATCGCCTGTGGGCGCGACGGTGTCGTTGTCGGTGGCTTTAACGGTGTCTTCCGGCTGCGCGGTCTCGTCTTCCTTCGATGCGTCCTTGTCGAGCGGTGTCTTCGCCCCGGACGATGGTTTCTTTGCCACGTGAAAACCTCTTTCGAATCTTGCCATTGCAGCCTGCCAGAAAGCTTACTGTGCGGTGCCTCCGCTCTCAAGCCGATTGGCATCAGACCAAAGTTGCGCAACGCAGGACAGCATCGCGGGTCTGTCGGGCCGCGCCGCCACACTGATCCTTGCCGCTCTGTTCCGGGGAAAGATCCCCGCCACGGCCTCGCTGATCGCCGCGACATGCAAGGTAGAGCCTTTCGGCAGCGCATCTAGCAAAAGCTGCGCACTTCGGGGCGAAAAAACCGGCGCGACCACGATACCGTGCCTTTCCACGCGGTCCAGCGCCTTATTCGAAAGGGCGCAGGGCACCTGGCGATAGACGATGGCCTCGTGCGTCTCTGTTCCGGCGGAATTCAGGTATCGCGCGAGGTCGAACGCGATGGGGTCTCCACGCAGGTAGAGGCACGGCGTGGCGACAGAGGCGTTGCGGATATCCTGCGCCAGTTCCTTGCCCGTGCCGGGCCCCACGACCGGATCAAATCCGTGTTGTGCTGCAACCGTGCCGGTGCCGGTGCCGACCACGTAGCAGGCGAAATCCCGGCGCCGGGTGGCCTTGGCAACGCTTTCGACCGCGTGAGCGGAGGTGAATATGAGCGTTCGGTAGGGTGCGAGGTCGGGAAGGACCGGCGACATCTCGATCCGCAGAAGCGGCGCAATGCATATGTCCGCGTCCGGGCCCAGCGTATCCTCCAGGTCGGCTGCGAAGGCGTCTGCCGCGTCCCGGGGGCGTGTGATGAGGATCAGGGGCGACATGGACGCTCCGGAGTTGTTTGCGCGCCCTTGCGGTGTTACCTGCCACAAGGGCGTGGCGCAACGGGCGTGAAATGACGGACAACCTGACGATCCTCGGGCTGGAGAGCAGCTGCGACGACACCGCGGCGGCGGTCGTGCGGATGCGCGAGCACGGTGCGGAGATCCTGTCGTCGGTCGTTCTGGGGCAGGACGACCTGCACGGCGCCTTTGGCGGCATCGTTCCGGAAATAGCCGCACGCGCACATGCCGAAAAGCTGGATATCGCGGTGAATGAGGCTCTGAAACAGGCTGAAACGGCTTTGGATCGCATTCAGCTCGTCGCCGCGACGGCGGGGCCGGGGCTGATCGGGGGCGTGCTTTCAGGCGTGATGACGGGCAAGGCCATCGCCGCCGCGCGGGGGCTGCCGCTCGTGGGCGTCAACCACCTTGCGGGGCACGCGCTGACGCCAAGGCTGACGGATGGTCTGGCCTATCCTTACGTGATGCTTCTGGTTTCGGGCGGTCATTGTCAGTTCCTGCTGGTCGAGGGAAGCGACCGTTTCACGCGGCTGGGCGGCACCATCGACGACGCGCCCGGAGAGGCGTTCGACAAGTCCGCGCGCTTGCTGGGCTTGTCCCAGCCCGGCGGCCCGATGATCGAGCGCGAGGCGCAGGCGGGCGATGCGGGGCGGTTCCGTTTCCCCCGGCCCCTGCTGGACAGGCCCGGCTGCGACATGTCGTTTTCCGGGTTGAAAACCGCGCTGCTGCGCGCCCGGGACGAGGTGATCGCCGAGAAGGGCGGGCTGACACGGCGGGACCGGGCCGATCTCTGCGCGGGGTTCCAGGGTGCGGTCGCAGACGTGCTGCAGGAAAAGACGCGGCGTGCCCTGACCGAGGCCGGCAAGATCCTGTCCGCGCCGCCGGCGCTGGCCGTGGCCGGTGGCGTGGCCGCGAACCAACTGGTTCGCAGTGGATTAGAGACTGTTTCAAGCGAATTCGGCGTGGCTTTCATTGCGCCCCCGCTGTCGCTTTGCACGGATAACGCGGCGATGATCGCCTATGCCGGCGGGGAACTCTTTCGCGCGGGGCGGATTGACGACATGTCCCTGGCCGCGCGTCCACGCTGGCCCTTGGACCAACGCAGCCCGTCCCTTCTGGGCGGGGGAAAGAAAGGGGCAAAGGCATGATCGCGGTGATCGGCGCCGGTGCATTCGGAACAGCGCTGGCCGTATCTTTGGCCCGAAACGGCCCGGTGGCCCTGTGGGCCCGCGATGCCGAGCAGGTGCGCGAAATCCACGCGTCGGGGCAGAATGCGCGACGTCTGCCCGGCGTCGACCTGCCGGAAAATATCACGGTTTCAGCCGATATAGAGACTGTATTGCAGGCCGAAATCGTGCTGCTGTCCGTCCCGGCGCAAAAGCTGAGACGCTTTCTGGAGACCTGCGGCGAAACCTTGGCGGGCAAACACGTGGTCGCCTGTTGCAAGGGGATGGAGCGCGGCACCGGCTTGAGGCCGACGCAGATCGTCGCCGAGCATGTGCCCGACGCCATTCCCGCCACCCTGACCGGCCCGTCCTTTGCCCATGATATCGCCCGGGGCCTGCCGACCGCGCTGACCCTGGCATGCGCAGATGAGAGCGCCGGCGAACGCCTTCAGACGCGACTGACGACGCCGAATATCAGGCTCTATCGCACCACGGATGTCATCGGCGCAGAGCTTGGTGGCGCGCTGAAGAACGTCATCGCCATCGCCTGCGGCGTGGCGATCGGTGCCGGGCTGGGGGAGAGCGCGCGGGCGGCGCTGATGACGCGCGGTTTCGCCGAGCTTGTGAAGGTGGCGGAGAAATATGGCGCAAAGGCCGAAACCCTGGCCGGGCTGTCGGGATTTGGCGATCTGGTGCTGACCTGCACGTCAGAGCAGTCGCGCAATTATCGCTTTGGTCAAAGCATCGGCGCGGGAGATGTGTTTGACAGCGGTGTGACGGTCGAGGGCGCGGCGACGGCCCAGGCGCTGGCGGAGATGGCGCAAGAAACCGGCCTGGACCTGCCGATCACCCGCGTCGTGACCGGGCTGGTCGGTGGTGAATTGAACGTGCGCGATGCCGTCGATATGCTGTTGCAACGGCCATTGAAGGAAGAATGAATGTTGATCACCCTGATTGCCCGGGACAAGCCCGGCGCCCTGCAAACCCGTCTCGACAACCGTGACAAGCACGTGGCCTATCTGAAGGAAAGCGGCGTCGTCAGCCAGGCCGGCCCGCTCCTGGATGCCGAGGGGGGCATGATCGGGTCACTGGTGATCCTGGAGGTCGAGGACATGGCCGCCGCCGAGGCATGGGCCGCGAAAGACCCCTACAAGGCGGCCGACCTTTTCGAGAGTGTCGAGCTGATTCCCTGGAACAAGGTGATCTGAGCCATGCGCTATTGGCTGTTCAAATCCGAGCCGTCGACCTGGAGCTGGGACCAGCAGGTGGCGAAGGGGGATGCCGGCGAGGAATGGGACGGCGTGCGCAACTACCAGGCGCGCAATTTCATGCGTGACATGGCCGTGGGTGACCGCGGGTTCTTCTATCACAGCCAAACGGAAAAGGCGGTGGTCGGCACCGTCGAGGTCATCGCCGAAGCGCATCCCGACAGCACGACCGAGGACGACCGCTGGGAGTGCGTGGACATCAAGGCGCTGGAGGCCGCGAAGACGCCGGTCACCCTGGACATGGTCAAGGACGACCCGCGCCTGTCCGACATGGTGTTGGTGCGCAACTCTCGCCTGTCGGTACAACCCGTGACCGAGGACGAGTGGACCATCATCTGCGGGATGGCGGGCCTGACGCCCTAGGTGCAGATCTCTCGCAGGTTCGCACGGAAAAATCGTACGGAGGGTATCGCGCGTATCTGCCGATACCCTCCGTTGCCCCACGTGCTCCCTACGCACCACACGTGTCACTGGAATTGGTTTCGGCCATACTGGCGCGATCTTCCCCTCGATACCATTTCCCCAAGGGAATCTCAAAAGCCAAGTGCAGCGCATTTGCCTCAAATGCTCTGGTCTCACCGCGGGGATCCGCCGCCGCATAACGCGGAAAAATTGATCTGTTAACAATCGAGTAAGCCGCGGTCTGCTAACGATTGTTTCGGGTGAGTAAATAGGTGGTGAGATGAGTGCGTCTGGTGACAACGCCGCGCCGGTCATCATCAAACGGAAAAAGGTCACGGGCGGTGACGGGCACCATGGCGGTGCCTGGAAGGTCGCGATAGCATGTTCCTTTACTTGCGGCGCTTTGCGCCGGTCCAATTGCACCGCTGTCACGCGGGTGCCTCGAAAGTCGTTCTGACGTGTGCGATGCGTCTGATCCGCATCGCGCCATCCGTTTCCGGACGCAGGCCGAGAAATGCCGTTGAATTGCTAAGAGACCCTTAACGCCGGCCGCTCGCTTGAAGGGCATTTGAGACAAATGATTGCCAAACGGCTTCGAGCCTCATGCCCGCTTCTCCAGTTGGCGCGCGACTCGTGCGTCGATGGTCTTCTTCTGTCCGTCCTCGCCGTAGGTTTCGAGGGTCCGGCGCACCTTTCTCACCGCGGCAAGCCGTGCCGACGCGCGCCGGATGCCTTGCAGCGCGCCGTCAAGCAATGTCTGGTTGCGCGTGAGCTTGTCCTGGATCTCGGACATCGGGGCGGCATGTGACGCATCTAGATCGCTCAGCGCGTCGATCAGGCATTCCTTTTTCCTGATGATGTCCGACATTTCCTGAAGGTTGCCGTCCAGGACGGCCTGGCGCTCGAAATCGAGCAGCCGGTCCAGCTCATCGATCAGGGTTTGGGCGGAAGTCTCACTCATCTTGTCTCTCCATGATTGACCTCAGAAAATGTTCGGACAGACCAATGCCCCCTGCTTGCGCGATCCTGTCGGCAAGGGCCTGCCGGTGGAACGAGGCGAACTGGTCCTCGCCCGTGCCGCCGGAAAACGAACTGGCCTGCTCACCAAGGCCGGCGGCCTTGAGCATCTCCGCGAGGAAAGTCGCCTCGAGCTTCTGGGCGGCCTGCATCGCGGCGGCGTGACGACGCGCGTCCGCCGGTGTCGCAGGCTGCGTTGTTTGTGGGTCGAGTTTCGGCCCGATGGGTAAAAAAATCGTCACCAGAATTCCTCCAATGCAGTGAACTTTCCGCCATTTGACATCAAAGCGGTAAAGAACTGGTAATTCCGATCTGCGAAGTTTCCCGGGCTGAGGAAGAAATCCCGGAGCTTTTCGATGTTTCACTTACCGACCGGCGACGCCACGACCGCCCATTCCCGCGCTGGCACTCCCAGGCAGGGGACCGATCCGGCTCAGGGAGGCAACACGCCCGGAGGGGCCGACCGGCGCAGTTTTGCGACCGTTTTCACGGACATGCGCGCCCGCGATAAGGCGGGTGCGGTAAACGATACCGCACGGCCCGTCGTGCCTGCGCTCCCTGACACGAAAGAGGATCCGGCGGCGCAAGATGAAGAGGTGTCGGAGTTGTCGGTTGAAGATCCGAGTACGGATGACCGCAAGGATTCGTCGCTCTTTCCGCCCGCCGTTGCGGAAGCGGTCGGGGGTCCTGACGACCTTCCCGCCGATCTGCCTGCGCCGACTGAACAAGGCGCGGGGCGCGGAGGGCTGCCGAACGACGATCCGACTACCTCGGATCCTCATGCAGGCTTTGCAACAGGTCGTCCCGACACCTCCGTTGCAGAGGGTCCAGACGCACAGGCGTCCGCAGAAGCCGCGCACGTATCGCGGCAAGACAAGGTCGCCTCGTCGCATGCGGCTGGCCCCGACGCGGCTCGCGACCCGGCAACCGTCTTTGGTGGACCGGGCGGACAAGCGGATCCGGCGGGGAATCCGTCCGAGGACGTCGGGCCGACCCACAAAGTGCCCGGCGCGATTGCGGGTGATCGTCCTGCGTCCTCGAGCGCTGACCTGCTTGCAAAGATGCCGTCACCGGCAATGCGGCGACAGGGCGCGGAGGGTGCGGCCTTGGAATTGGGGCAGGCAGCTTCCAGCAGCGTCGACCCTGACATAACCGAGTCCGTCGCGAAGAACGCCAAGGTGTCCCCGTCGGCAACCGCTGCGAATGGGCCGGGCGTTCCGTCGCTGACACCGGGTGAGTCGCCTCAATCGTCCGTGATCACGGCGACCTCGCGCGTCGACCCGGCGGATGGCCCGGCCACCGTTGCCCGGGCCGCTGATGGCGAACCCGCGCCAAGCGCGGCCCGTCCGACATTGGACACGCAGGCGGCCAACGCCTCAAATGATGCAGCGCCGCGGATCGCGCGAGCGGGCAGCCCGGATGTCCCTGCCGGCCAAACGCGCCCGGATCCCTCACATGAAACCGAAGGCAGGCCTGCGGCGATGGTGCGCGACACCGGGCGTGAAAACCGCGATGCGGGGTCAGCAAACCGTCCGTATTCACGCAGCGAGCAACCCGCGCCGTTCCATCCGGCCCCTCAGGGTCGGCCGGACCAGGGTCTGACACGGGCCAAGCCGCCAGCGCGCGCCCCGGCGGGAACAATTGATCACATTGCGCCCGCGTCGATGGTTCGGCCCGAACAGGCCTTGGACAAGGCGGCGCGGCCGACGCCAGGAACAGTCGCGCCCGCAGAAAAGATGGAGGGGGCCCCGTCCGCACCGTCTCCGTCGGCCGTGGCCGCTCCTGCGGCCCCCGTCGCGCCCACCCCCCCGGTTTTTGCAGCCCGCAACCCGGTTCTGCCCGCAGAGGAGCGCATCGGCGACACGCTGGATGAAACGGGCCGAACCGCTAGCACCGCCCACACGAGCCAGGTCGAGACCAGCGCGCCCCTGCGCCAAAGCTCCCTTGCGGCGGCGATGCGCGGTCCTGACCTGCCGCGCCACGTGATCGAACAGCTGACCACGGGGTTCCGCGGTGCGGGCGACAAATCCGCCGAGATTCACCTGAATCCGGCCGAACTCGGGCGCGTGCGGATCAGCCTTCAGACCGGCGATGCCGGGGTCCTTGTCAGCGTGATGGCCGACCGCCCCGAAACGCTCGACCTCCTGCGCCGGCATGCAGACATGCTTGCGCAGGATTTTCGCGATATCGGCTACGGCGCCGCCCAGTTCTCGTTCGGCCAAAGCGGACATCCGCGCTCCGGCCAGGCCCATGGGCCCGAGGGCGGTGCCATCGGGCCGGCGGACGCGGCGCTGACCGAGGATCAGGCACCGGCCACGCAACCGCAGGTCGGGCACGCATCCATAGCGCTCGATCGCGTCGATATTCGGCTTTGACCCTCTGAAAGGACAAAATAATGGACGTTGCTTCAACCACTTCTGCGACCGGCGCGGCTGCGGCACAGGCGTCGCGCTCCGCCTCGACCGTGCTCAGCTCCGACTTCGAGACCTTCATTAAAATGCTCACCGTCCAGATGGAGAACCAGGATCCGTTGAACCCGATGGAGTCGACCGAGTTCGCGACACAGCTGGCGACATTCTCGGGCGTTGAACAACAGGTCAAGAGCAACGACCTGCTGGCGGCGCTCAGTGCCCAGATGAGCCTCATGGGCGTGTCGCAACTGTCCGGCTGGATCGGCATGGAAGGGCGGGCGGTCGCGCCCGTGGTCTTCGAGGGCGCGCCGGTGAGGCTGACGATTGCGGGCGACAGCCTGGCCGACAGGCACGAGCTTGTCGTGCGTGACAGTCTCGGGACCGAGGTCCAGCGCCTCGCGGTGTCCGGTGACCGAGAGGAAATCGCGTGGCTCGGCACGGACGCTTCGGGCACCGTGCTGGCGCCCGGCACCTATGACGTGACGGTCGAATCGTTCTCGGGTGCCGAGGTCGTCGCCTCGACGCCGGTCGAGGTGCACGGACGAATCATCGAGGCGCGCATTGACGCAGGCCAGACCATCCTGGTCATGGAAAACGGCCAGGAGGTCGGTGCCGCGTCGCTGCTGGGTCTCCGTCTGCCGCGACCGGATCAATAAATTGGCGTATTGGTCACAGCGTCGAAATAATCCGCGGATTTGCCCGCCGGCCCGCAGATAAGGTTTCAATTCCGGCCCAGATATGAGATACAGGGCGTGAAATGTGGTGCTTCGGCATCGTGCAACCCTATCACTTGGAGACTGTCATGAAGAAACTTTCGACACTCATCGCTGCCTCTGCTGTCGTCGCAGCCTCGGTTGCGCCGGCCGCCGCTCAGGACGCACCCGCAACGAACGATCCGTTCGTGTCGACCCAGGCCCAGGAAGGCTCGCTGCTGTCGATCGGCGGCGTGACCTACGTTGTCGTCGGCGTTGTCGCTGCCGGCCTGATCGTCGCCCTCGCCGACGACTCGTCGTCCTCCACGACGAGCCTGGTGGCGAACTGATAAAACCGCACGTGCGGTACATTCCGATTTAAAGGCGGGCTTTCGGGCCCGCTTTTCTTTTGCTTTCCCATCTTTCGCTGACCCGGGCGCCACCCGGCACGTCGCTAAAGCGTTTCTCGATAAATCCGAATTACAGCTTATTCGCGAAACGCAGCATGACAGCCAATCGTTGCACGCGTTTCGCCTTTCGCCGATGGCTCAGGGAACAGGCGAAACGCTTCAGGTCTCAGCGCAGATGGCTCAAGGTGAAGTATCCCAACCCCTCGCCCAGCCATGTGCGCGACTTGACGATCCGGCCGTTCTGACTGACCAGGTAGTAATTGCTGAACGTTCCGGTGTCGGACTTGCAATAGACGTCGACCCGCGTTGCCTGCAGCCGCAGCGCGCCCGCGGCATAGTCCTGACGTGGGCCCGGCGTGAAGGCGCAATAGGCCAGGGTTTCCTCGATCTGGTTTTCGCCGTCCAGATGTCTGAGAACCTGGCTTTCGATCCCGTCCTGCCGGCGCGACACCATGGTCAGCAACCCGTTTATACTGGACGACATCAGGTCGGTGCCCAGCCCGCGGGTCGACGTGATGACCCCGCCGCGTGTCGACACGCTGCGGCGTTCGCTGGTGCCCCAGGCGGCCCAGGTGGAATGCGGGCCGTTGGTCTCGATCACGCGCAGCACCGCGACGCTGCCGGTCCCCTCGATCTGCATGAGGGCAAGCGGACCGTCGGTCGATTGCAGGGCGCGGCCTATCTCGCGCTGGACGATGCCGTCGTCGACCTGGGGCTTGGCGCCGGGTTGGGCGCGGCGGGAATCTATCAACGATTTGCCGACGGACAGGATCGATGATTCCTGCCGCGTGTTGGTGCACGCCGTCAGGCCGAGCACCGCGATCAGACCGGCGGCGAGCAGATGCTTAGATATACGCGTCATCTCCAGTATTTCCCCCAGCTCTTTGCGACTTCGGGGCGATGCGATCCGCGAATGGTTTCGTAAAGCCGTCCGTCCACTTCAAGCCGCTGACCGCCGTCCCGGGTCAGGGGGCGGATGACGCCGCTGGCCTTTTGCTTGGTGGGCTGCCCCAGCAGCCACGAAAGCGGAACGGTAAAGCGGATGCCCTTGTCGAACGACCCTTCGCCGAATTGCGACGACGACACGTCGGTGAACGTGGCGAACGCGCCGATCTTCCAGCCGTTGGCGAACTCGCGGTCAAGGGTGATCGTGCTCCCCCAGTCGCCGGCCAGGTAGCGACCGGCGTCCAACTGGCCGTGAAAGCCGTTGCCGAAATCGTAATAGGCCGAGACATGGCCGTTGAACTCGGGGATCGTGCCGCCCGGCGTGACCCGCGACCGAAGTCCGAACTGCTGATCGAAATCGCGCGGATGGGTGTAGTTCAGCTCCGCCCCGAGCGCCAACCGGCTGTTCACCGGCTTCCACAGGACCTCGCCCGAAACGCCGGCATACATGCGCTCCAGATAGCCGGCGGTGACACGGCTGTAGAAATCGGGCGCAAGCCGGCCGTACTTGGCGACTGTCAGGTGCTCCAGGAACGGTTCGTCCGTCTGGTTGTAAAGCGCGGTATCGGACCGAACCCGCGGCAGCTGGGAATTATTGGGTTGCGCCGCCTCGTCCAGGTTGCCGATCACCTTCTGACCGACAGACCCCGACAGCACCCACCCGGACCCCAGGTGATACTTGCCTTTCGCCCGCACGCCAAGATCCAGGCGCAGCGGATCGTTCGGATCGAACAGAGAGGTTCGAAGATACGGACCGATCGACCATTCGAAGCGCGGATAGACCTCGGGGAACGGGTCGGGATAGTCGCCGAAGCGCAGCGTATCGCTGAACTGCGCGGCGGCGAGCGCCTCGCGCGCCGGCCTGTGTTCCAGCCGTTCCAGGTCGGTGCGGCTGAAGCTCATCGTGCTCGCCGGGATGCCGTTCTCGATCAGCGTCACATGCAGCATTTCGACAGAAGCCGGCAATTCGCGGCTCATGACGCGCAATGTCCGGCCCAGCGCCTGCGACGTGGCATCGTATTTCTCGTTGCGGATGCGGACATGTGCGCTGCGAGCGTTCAGCGTCACGCCCTCGAGGTCCAGTTCGGATTGCTGAAGGCTGTTTTCCAACGATGCGGTGATCGCCTTCTCGCGGCCCGGCTGGGTGGTCCAGCCAAGGTCTTCGGCGCTGCGCGGCCCACGGACGGCGACCGGCAGGGGCGCCAGCTCGGTGCCACCTTTGACCGACGGAGTCTTGGGGTTGAGGCTGAAGGTCAGCGCGGCGCCGAATTCTTCGCCATGCAGGGCAAACGCCCGCAAGGCCATGCCATCGTTGATCTGATAGGACAGCGCAAAGTTCCAGGGGGTCGACCGTTTCAGAACCCCTGCCGCTTGCGCGGTGTCGTAATTGTCCGAGGAATACTCCGCGCTCAGCAACAGTTTGTCCGTCGCCTGATAGCTGACACCGCCGAAGAACGCGTAGTCGCCCTGGAACCAGTCGTCGACGTTGAACTGGCCGCCCGTGCCGGCCTGGGCAAAGCTGAAGGGTGCCCGCGACCCGATGCTGCCGTCACTGGCATAGCTGCCAAGCCGCCCGAACCCGAGGCCGCCGGTCACGCGCAGGCGGTCCCCGATCGACTTGGTGGCGACGACATACTCGCTGGAAAGCAGCCCTGTGCCGACGAAATCGCGCAGGCCGACAGAGACCGCGGGTGTCCAGTCGGTCTCGTCGAACACGCGAAACCGCAGGTCGAAGCTGCGGTCGTAATAGGTCGAAAAGGTCGGCGAGATGCCTTCCGTCCCCGCGTAGCGAAAACTGCCTGTCAGGCGGTCGGTGATCTGAAAGCTCAGGGTCGCGCGGTAAAACCCGTCGAAATACGTGACGTTGGTCGACAATTGCCCGTCCGGCGCTGATTCGGCGGTCGGCATGTCGATCAGGCCGCCGGGCACGCCGTAATTGTTGGTCGTCAGCGTTTTCAGGTTGTCGGCCAGCGCGAGGCCGGGGAGGCCAAGCAATCCGAGCGTGATCAGAACGCGTGTCGATGTACGGATCACTGCGCGTATCCTTCCTTTGACGTCCCCTGCAGGATAGCGAGGCAACCTTGATTCCGACACCCTTGGCGGTGGTTTGCAACTTGATACACGGGCGGAGTCACATCAAAACCACGTCTCAGAAAAGGGTCGTCGCCAGCAGCGTCGCCATCGTGCCGAACGCGACGCCGAGCCCCAGCCATAACACGGATTTCCAGCGCAGGCCCTGCCTTGGTTCCGGCGCAGGCCTGGATTGGCGGATCAACGCGCTTTCCACGATCTGCGGCAGGCGAGGGCCATAGCGCGACACGACCATCAGCGTGCGGCGCAAATCGCGCACGGCGGCGCCGGGCCCGATGTTCTTGCGGATGTAATCCTCGACCACGGGCTTGGCGACCTGCCAGATGTTGGTCTGGGGGTTCAGGCTGCGGGCGACGCCCTCGACCACCACCATCGTGCGTTGCAGCAGGATCAGCTCGGTCCGGGTTTCCATCCCGAATCTCTCGGTCACTTCAAAGAGATAGCTTAGCAGCCCCCCCATCGAGATTTTCGAGGCGTCCATGCCGAAGATCGGCTCGCCCACGGCGCGGAGCGCCCGCGCGAATTCATCGACGTCGCGGTCGGCGGGCACGTATCCGGCTTCGAAATGCACTTCGGCGACGCGGCGGTAGTCGCGCTTGATGAACCCGTAGAGGATCTCGGCATAGACCCGGCGGGTGTACTCGTCGATATGCCCCATGATGCCGAAATCATAGGCGATGATATCTCCGTTCGGCGCGACCTTCAGGTTGCCCTGGTGCATGTCGGCGTGAAAGAACCCGTCGCGCAGCGCATGCTTCAGGAAAAGCTGCAGCACCCGTTCGCCCAGTTCCGCGCGGTCGTGACCGGCGGCATCGATGGCGGCGTTGTCGCCCATCGGCGCGCCGTCGGCCCATTCCATGACCATGACGCGCCGCCCCGACATATCCCAGTTGACGGCCGGCAGGCTGAAACCTTCGTCCTCGGCTGTGTTGGCGGTGAACTCGCTGGCCGAGGCCGCTTCGAGCCGAAGGTCGAGTTCTCCGTTAACCACACCCTCGAAATGGGCGATCACGTCGCGGGGTTTCAGGCGGCGGGCGGACGGGGACAGCACCTCGATCATGCGCGCCGCGAAATAGAACGCGTCGATATCCCTGCGAAAGGCCCGCTCGATTCCCGGCCGCAGCACCTTGACCGCGACGTCCTGGCCGGTATCGCGCAGCCGCGCCTTGTGCACCTGCGCGATCGAGGCGGCGGCAATCGGTGCGCTGAACTCGGAGAAGATCGCGTCGACAGGCTGCCCGAGCGAACTGGCCACGCTGGCCTTGGCGACGCTGGCATCGAAGGGCGGCAGCTTGTCCTGCAACACCCGCAGTTCCTGCGCCAGGGCATCGCCGACGATATCGGGCCGGGTCGAAAAGACCTGCCCGAACTTGATATAGGCCGGGCCCAGCGCCGTCAGCGCGCGCAGGGCGGGCGGCATGCTGGTATCGCCCTTGTAGCCCAGCCATTGAAACGGCCAGGCCAGGAACCGCATGGTCCCGCGCACCAAGGGCGGCGCGTCCATCGCGTCCATGATCAGGCCCATGGCGCCGGTGCGCTCCAGCGTGGCGCCCGTGCGGATCAGGCGCAGGATATTGTGCGGCCCGCGCATGGCTCAGATCTTCCAGCCGGAATGCAGGCAGGCGATTCCCATGCTGAGATTGCGATACTTGGCCTGCTCGAACCCGGCGTCGCGCACCATGCCCAGAAACGTCTCCTGGTCCGGGAACTTGCGGATCGATTCCACCAGGTACTGATAGCTGTCGCGGTCCCCGGCGATGGCCCGGCCCATCTGCGGAATGATGTTGAAGGAATAAAGGTCATAGACCTTCTGCATCAGGTCATTGGGGATCTGGCTGAACTCCAGCACCATCAGCCGCCCGCCGGGTTTCAGCACGCGAAAGGCCTCGTTCAGGGCCTCCTGCGGGCGGGTCACGTTCCGGATACCGAAGCTGATCGTGTAGACGTCGAAACTGTTGTCGGCAAAGGGCAGCGCCATCGCGTCGCCCACCACCCAGTCGAGGCTCGCCGCCATCTGCTCCGCCTCGGCCCGCTTGCGCCCCTCGACCAGCATCGGCTCGGTCAGGTCCAGCACGGTGGCGTGCCCCGACCCGGCGCGTTTGAGGAAGCGAAAGGCGATGTCTCCGGTGCCGCCCGCCACGTCCAGCAGGCGCTGGCCCGCGCGCGGCGCCAGCCAGTCCATCATCGCATCCTTCCAGAGGCGGTGGATGCCAAAGGACATCGCGTCGTTCATCACGTCGTATTTCGACGCGACCGACCCGAACACGCCGCGCACGCGGCCCGCCTTTTCCTCCTCGGGGATGTCCTCGTATCCGAAATGCGTTGTTTTCCCGGTCATTTATCCCCGCGGCCTTGCCGTTTGATCCTCGAGTCCTTCTTATAGGTCGCCGGGGGCGGGTTACAATGCGCCCGTTTGGTCGCAGAGGGGGCGGAATGCCGGAATTGCCAGAGGTCGAGACAGTGCGCCGCGGGCTGGAACCCGCGATGACCGGCGCGATGATCGCCAGCGCGCGCGTCAACCGCCCCGACCTGCGCTGGCCTTTCCCGCCGGGCATGGCCGACCGGCTGACCGGGCGGCAGGTCCTGGGCCTGCGGCGGCGGTCGAAATACATCCTTGCCGACCTGTCCTCGGGCGAGACGCTGCTGATCCACCTCGGCATGTCCGGCCGGATCCTGATCTCGGGCGATCCGCTGGGGCAGTTCGTGCACGACCATCCCGCGGCGGAAAAGCACGACCACGTGGTGCTCGACATGGCCAACGGCGCCCGCATCACCTTCAACGACCCGCGCCGCTTCGGCGCGATGGACCTGATGGCGACCGGCACCGCCGAGGCGCATCCGCTGCTGGCCAAGCTGGGCCCCGAACCCCTGGGCAACCAGTTCGATGAACCCTACCTGGTCGCCGCGCTGGCGGGAAAGGACACGCCGGTCAAGTCCGCCCTCCTGGATCAGCGAATCGTCGCGGGGCTGGGCAATATCTACGTCTGCGAGGCGCTTTTCCGGGCCGGTATCTCGCCCCTGCGCCGCGCCGGTCGCGTCTCGGCCCGGCGGGTCGCGGCGCTGGTGCCGATCATCCGCGCCGTGCTGAACGACGCGATTCTCGCTGGCGGCTCGTCGTTGCGCGACTTTCGCCAAGCCGATGGAGAGCTTGGATATTTTCAGCACAGCTTCGACGTCTACGACCGCGAGGGCGCGCCGTGCCGTCGCCCCGGATGCACCGGAATTGTGCGCCGCGTCGTGCAATCGGGCCGTTCGAGCTTCTATTGTGCGACCTGTCAAAGATAACCTTGATCCGACCGACTCAAATGGTAATGACTCAGACCTGACAGAAACAAGCGAAAGCAAATTTCATGGCCTATGAGACGATCATCGTCGAAGTAGAAGACCACGTCGCCAAGATTACCCTCAACCGCCCCGATGCCCTCAACGCCCTCAACGACCAGCTGCTGGGCGAGCTTGTCGATGCGTTGCAGGATGCCGAAGGCAACGACAAGGTGCGCTGCATCGTCATCACCGGCTCGGAAAAGGCTTTCGCGGCCGGGGCGGACATCAAGATGATGTCGGAAAAGTCCTTCGTGGACGTCTTCGCCGGCAATCTTTTCGGCCCCGAGGCGGACGCCATCGTGCGCATCCGCAAACCGATCATCGCCGCCGTGTCGGGCTATGCGCTGGGCGGCGGGTGCGAATTGGCCATGATGTGCGACTTCATCATCGCCGCGGACAACGCCAAGTTCGGCCAGCCCGAAATCAACCTCGGCGTCATGGCCGGGATGGGCGGCAGCCAGCGCCTGACGCGGTTCATCGGCAAATCCAAATCCATGGACATGAACCTGACGGGCCGGTTCATGGATGCCGAAGAGGCCGACCGCTCGGGCCTCGTCAGCCGCGTGGTTCCGGCCAAGAAGCTGATGGAAGAAACGATGGCGGCGGCAGGCAAGATCGCCGAGAAATCCATGATCACCGTCATGGCGGTCAAGGAAGCGGTCAACCGCTCCTACGAGGTGCCGCTGGCCGAGGGCCTGCTGTTCGAGCGCCGCGTCTTCCATTCGCTCTTCGCGACCGAGGATCAGAAGGAAGGCATGGCCGCCTTCGCCGAGAAACGCGAAGCCCAGTTCCGCGACAAGTAAGGCGCAGGGGCCGGTAGGCCCCCGCCCGTTTCAGATCACGAAATGTAGCGTATCGAACCGTCTGCGCATCTCCTGCGTTCGCGGTGCCACGGCTTCGGGCTCTCCGGTCAGGCCGGCATGGATCAGCTCGGCAAGCGCCGGCGCGTCCTGCGTCGTGACGCCCCAGCGAACAAGCTCGGGCGTGCCGATGCGCAGACCGTTCATGTCGCCCGGCACCTCCGCGATGGGCAGGCCGATTCCGCAGGCCAGGAACCCGGCCTTGCGCAAGGTCTTCGACGCCGCTTGTCCGCCGCCGAACTGCGCCGCCTCGACCGCGAACTGGTGCGAATTCGTGTAACCGTTCGGCGTCTTGAAAACCGGAAGGCCTTTGGCGGCCAACGCCTCTGCCAGCGCCTGAGACAGCTCGATCATCGCCTGCGCATAGGCCGTTCCGTGCTCGCGCCAGTCCAGCATCGACACCGCCAGGGCCGCCGACTTGGCCGCATCGAAATTCGCGGTCATCCCGGGAAAGGCGATGGCGTCCAGCCGTTCCGCCATCTCGGGCTCGTTGGTGACGATCACGCCGCCCGCCGGGCCGCCAAGGCTCTTGTAGGTGCTCATCGTCATCAGATGCGCGCCTTCCGCCAGGGGGTTCTTCCACGCGCGCCCGGCAATGATCCCGCATTGGTGGGCGGCATCGAACATGACCTTCGCGCCCACGCTGTCGGCAATGGCGCGCACCTCGGCCACGGGATGCTCGAACAGGTTCAGCGACCCGCCCACGGTGATCAGCTTTGGTGTCTCTTTCCGGGCGATTTCCCCGAGCGCGTCCAGGTCGATCGTGTACCCATCCGCGTTGACCGGCGCCGGTACGGTGCGCAGACCGAACAGGCCGGCACATCCATCGGCATGGTGCGTGACATGCCCGCCGATCGCGGCCGGGGGCGCGATGATCGTATCGCCCGGCTTGCAGGTCGCCATGAACGCGTAAAGATTCGCCAGCGCCCCGGACGGCACGCGGATCTCGGCGAATTTCGCCTGGAAGACATCGGCGACCAATTCGGCGGCGATGACCTCTATCTCCTCGATGGCCTCAAGGCCCATCTCGTACTTGTCGCCGGGATACCCCAGCGACGGCCGCGACCCGATCCCCGAGGACAGCAGCGCCTCGGCGCGCGGATTCATCACGTTCGTGGCGGGGTTCAGGTTGAAACAGTCGCGCTCGTGGATCTTGCGGTTTTCCTCGGCCAGGGCCTCGATCCTTGTGGCAATCGCGGCACTGGTTTCCGAGCCCGTTCGGGTCGCAATGGTCTGAACCAGGGTCTCGCTTCGTGCGGGCACCCAGTTCCGGTGGGCAAGGGTCATCTTGGTTTCTCCGGTTGCGTCGGTCGGATCATGCCGGGCGCGCGAGGCGGGCGAAAGCGGTTTTCATCAATTCCCGCTTTGCTTTCGCGAGGTTTGCCGCTATACGCCTGCGCCATACATGCGCGTGCGGCCCGCTCTGGCCAGAATCATTCCGGCCCTCGGCCTGCCGGAACGGGTTGTCGTCGTGCACACTTGAAACGAAATGACAGACCCGAAAAGGTTCACACCATGGCCAACACTCTTCAATCCAAAAAACGTGCGCGTCAGAACGCGCGCCGTCTCAGCGTCAACAAGGCGCGCCGCTCGCGGATTCGCACATTCCTGCGCAAGGTCGAGGAAGCAATCGCGTCCGGCGACAAGGAAGCTGCACAAAACGCACTGCGTACCGCGCAGCCCGAACTGATGCGCGGCGTTTCCAAGGGAGTGTTTCATAAAAACACCGCTTCGCGGAAAATGTCGCGGCTTGCTTCGCGGATCAAATCGATCGGCTGAGCGACGACACTAAGCTATTGAAGGAAAAGGTGCCGAATCGTCCGGCACCTTTTTTTTATGGTTGAGAACGACTCGGGACCATTGATCTTTTTTCGCGGAAAGCTCGTGTCAAGCGCTAAGAACAGTTGCTGTTGCGCTGACTCAATTGCTAATTTCACCAGGCGATTCACGCTTGGGGGGACAGGAACCCGCACCGGATGACGCGACCGACTGCTCTGGTCGCGCCGGTGCAAACGACAGATGTCGGGGTACCGTATTGTCCAACGCAATTCGCGCGATCATTGCGGCGCCCGCCCTTGGCTTGTGGGGACGAGTAGGGACACGCCCTTGATTGCGCCCGGACAAATGCCATCAAGGCTTGTCGGCGGCACACCGTGCCGCCGGGCCGGCGATGCTTTGTCTGCTGCCGACCGAACTGCGATCGCAACTATTGAGGGGCGCGCCAGTCGAGGGCGTGTCGAGGCGAAACGAGTTGACCGCGGAACGGGGCAAACATGACGCAAGAACAATGGGGCCAGATCAAACAGGACCTGCTCAAGACGATAGGCAAGAACAACTTCACCAACTGGATCGAGCCGCTGGAACTGACCGCGATCAGCGATGACGTGGTCACCTTCAAGGTTCCCACGACCTTCCAGGGCAATTACGTCTCGCGCAACTTCGGCGAACTGATCCTGTTCAAGGTCAACGGCTTCGCGCCCTCCATCCGCCGCATTGATTTCCAGGTCGCCGCGAACTCGACGCAAAAGCCGGTCGCGACACCGAAAGCCGCGCCCGCGACAGCCGCCGAGCCGGCTCGCACCGCGACCCGCCTGACCGACGACGTGCTGTCTTCCGCCCCGCTGGACGAGCGGTTCACCTTCGACCGCTTCGTGGTCGGCAAGCCCAACGAACTGGCCCATGCCGCCGCCAAGCGCGTCGCCGAAGGCGGGCCCGTCACCTTCAACCCGCTTTTCCTTTACGGCGGCGTGGGGCTGGGCAAGACGCACCTGATGCACGCCATCGCCTGGGAACTGCAATCGTCTCAGCCGGAACTGAACGTCCTGTACCTGTCGGCCGAACAGTTCATGTACCGTTTCGTGCAGGCCCTGCGCGACCGCCGCATGATGGACTTCAAGGAGCTGTTCCGCTCGGTCGACGTGCTGATGGTCGATGACGTTCAGTTCATTGCCGGCAAGGACAGCACGCAGGAGGAATTCTTCCACACCTTCAACGCGCTGGTGGACCAGAACAAGCAGATCGTCATCTCCGCCGACCGCGCGCCGGGCGAAATCGCCAATCTCGAAGAGCGGATCAAGTCGCGCCTGCAATGCGGCCTCGTCGTCGACCTGCACCCCACCGATTACGAACTGCGGCTTGGGATCCTGCAATCCAAGGCGGACCGCTTCGCCGAGCAGTATCCCAGCCTCGAAATGGCCGAGGGCGTGCTGGAATTCCTGGCGCACCGCATTTCCACCAACGTCCGCGTCCTCGAAGGCGCGCTGACCCGGCTTTACGCCTTCGCCTCGCTTGTCGGACACGAGATCACGATGGAACTGGCGCAGGACTGCCTGGCCGATATCCTGCGCGCGTCCGAACGCAAGGTCTCGATCGAGGAAATCCAGCGCAAGGTGTCGGAGCATTACAATGTCCGTCTCAGCGACATGATCGGGCCCAAGCGGGTGCGCACCTTCGCGCGCCCGCGCCAGATCGCGATGTACCTGTGCAAACAGCTGACGTCGCGCTCCCTGCCCGAGATCGGGCGGCGCTTCGGCGGCCGCGATCACACCACGGTCATGCACGGGGTGCGTCGCATCGAGGAGTTGCGGGCGCAGGACAGCGACATCGCCGACAACCTCGAGATTCTGCGCCGCGCGCTTGAGGGTTAAGGGCGCAATAAAAGGCTTGAGCATAAGGCGAAACTTGCTAACGTGCCGGTCCCGGTGCCCGGCAGAGGCACGCACGCAGGGAGCGAGGGCATGAAACTCAGCATCGAACGCGGAACGCTGCTCAAGGCGGTTTCGCAGGCCCAGTCCGTGGTCGAACGGCGCAACACGATCCCGATCCTGGCCAACGTGCTGATCGAGGCCGAGGGCGACGCTGTCCATTTCCGCGCGACCGACCTCGATATTGAGGTGGTCGACAAGGCCCCGGCCCAGGTCGAGCGCGCCGGCGCCACGACCGTCTCTGCCGTGACGCTGCACGAAATCGTGCGCAAGCTGCCCGACGGGGCGCTCGTGACGCTGACCGACGATGGCGCCTCGGGGCGCCTGACGGTCGAGGCGGGGCGCTCGAACTTCTCGCTGGCGACCCTGCCCAAGGAAGATTTCCCGGTCATGGCCTCGTCGGAATATTCCTGCAATTTCTCGGCCAAGGCGCCGGTGCTGCGCCGGCTGTTCGACAAGTCGAAATTCGCGATCTCGACGGAAGAGACGCGGTACTACCTCAACGGCGTCTACATGCACGTCTCGGATGGCGAGGGCGGCAAGGTGCTGCGCTGCGTGGCGACCGACGGCCACCGCCTGGCCCGGATCGACGCCGACCTGCCCGAGGGCGCAGAGGAGATGCCGGGCGTGATCGTCCCGCGCAAGACCGTGGGCGAGCTGCGCAAGCTCTTGGACGATGACGACATGGCCATCGCCGTGTCCGTCAGCGAAACCAAGGTGCGGTTCGCCACGCCCAACATCACCCTGACATCCAAGGTGATTGACGGGACCTTTCCCGACTACACCCGCGTCATCCCGCAGGGCAACACCCGCAAGATGGAGGTCGACGCCAACGAGTTTGCCCAGGCCGTCGACCGTGTCGCCACCGTCAGTTCCGAACGCTCGCGCGCCGTGAAGCTGGCGCTGGACGAGGACCGGCTGATCCTGTCGGTCAACGCCCCCGACAGCGGCGCCGCCGAGGAAGAGCTGGCCGTGGCCTATGGCGACGAACGGCTGGAAATCGGCTTCAACGCCAAGTACCTGCTGGAAATCGCCAGCCAGGTCGACCGCGAGAATGCCGTGTTCATGTTCAATTCGTCCGGCGATCCCACGCTGATGCGCGAAGGCAATGACACTTCCGCGGTCTATGTCGTGATGCCGATGCGCGTTTGACGCGGGCCGGAATTTTTCAAAAATTCCGGGTCGGAAAATTTGAATTTTCCGTGTCGTTTTCTTTCAAGAAAACGTGGTGCTCTGAATGACCGGATTGTACCTGTCATCGCTCAGCCTCTCGCATTTCCGCTCGCACAAGGGCGTGCGGATCGAGGCGGATGCGCGGCCCCTGGCGCTCTACGGGCCGAACGGGGCGGGCAAGACCAACATCCTGGAAGCCGTCTCGCTGTTCTCACCCGGGCGCGGCCTGCGTCGCGCGGCGGCACAGGACATGGCGCGGCGGCCCGATGCGATCGGATGGAAGCTGACAGGGGTTCTGCGGTCGATGCACCAGGTGCACGAGATCGAGACCTGGTCAGAGGACGGCGGCGCGCGGCAGCTCAGGATCGACGGCAAGACCGCCTCGCAGGTCGCGCTGGGCCGTGTCGCGCGTGTGCTGTGGCTGATCCCGTCCATGGACCGGCTGTGGATCGAGGGGGCCGAGGGACGGCGGCGTTTTCTCGACCGCATGACGCTCAGCTTCGTGCCCGCCCATGCCGAGGCGACGCTGGCCTATGAAAAGGCCATGCGCGAGCGCAACCGGCTGCTGAAGGACCAGGTGCGCGATGGTCACTGGTACGTCGCGCTGGAGCGGCAGATGGCCGAGGCAGGCACCGCGATCCACGCCAACCGCGTCGCGGCGCTGGAACAGCTCGCCGAGGCGCAGGCGCAGGCCGAGACGGCCTTTCCCGTCGCCGAGCTGGAGCTGACCATGACCGAAGGCGAAATGCCCGGCACGGAGTCCGATTTCCGCGATGCCCTGTCCGAAAGCCGCTTTCGTGACATCGCGGCCGGGCGTACGCTCGTGGGCCCGCACCGCGCCGATCTTTACGGCGTATATGCCGCCAAGGGTGTGCCCGCGGCCGAGTGCTCGACCGGCGAACAGAAGGCGCTGCTGGTGTCGCTGATCCTCGCCAACGCGCGCGCGCTGGCGCAGGATTTCGGCGCGCCGCCGATCCTGCTTCTGGACGAGGTCGCGGCACATCTGGACGCCGCCCGCCGCGCGGCGCTCTACGACGAGATCTGCGCCTTGGGTGCCCAGGCCTGGATGACGGGAACGGGGCCGGAGCTGTTTTCGGAATTGGGCGACCGGGCGCAGGTTTTCGAGGTGACCGAAACGGATGCGATCTCGTGCGTTAACCAGCGCTGAAACGGCGAGAATGACACCGACGCGATGCCACTCGGATACCGACGCAATACCGATATTAAGGTACTGATCGTTAACCACAAAATATTGTGTCTATCGCGTGACATTCCCCCCCGGAAATCGTATAAAATACGAAAATGAACGAAGGATAATCTGCATGGCAGAACCCGCCGCGTCCCCCGAAGAATATGGCGCCGATTCCATCAAGGTTCTCAAAGGGTTAGAAGCTGTTCGCAAGCGCCCTGGCATGTATATCGGCGACACCGATGACGGCTCTGGCCTGCACCACATGGTGTACGAGGTCGTCGATAACGGCATCGACGAGGCATTGGCCGGCCACGCAGACCATGTAAGTGTATGTATCCACAAGGATAGTTCCATTTCGGTCAGCGATAATGGACGCGGTATCCCGGTCGAGATGCACGAGGAAGAGGGCGTGTCCGCCGCCGAGGTCATCATGACCCAGCTGCACGCGGGCGGGAAGTTCGATAGCAATTCCTACAAGGTTTCCGGGGGGTTGCACGGTGTCGGCGTGTCGGTGGTCAACGCTCTGTCCGATTGGCTGGAACTGCGCGTCTGGCGCGCGGGGAAGGAACATGTCGCCCGTTTCGAGCGCGGCGAGACCGCCAAGCACCTGGAAGTCGTCGGCGACGCGGCCGGCAGGCGCGGTACCGAAGTGCGGTTCCTGGCATCGCTCGATACGTTCTCCAATCTCGAATACAGCTTTGAAACACTGGAGAAACGGCTGCGCGAACTGGCCTTTCTGAACTCCGGCGTGCGCATCATCCTGCGCGACGAACGGCCTGCAGAGCCGCTGGAAACAGAACTGCATTACGACGGTGGCGTACAGGAATTCGTACGCTACCTCGACCGCAGTAAGTCGCCGCTGATGACCGACCCCATCTTCGTGACCGGCGAGCGGGATGACATCGGCGTCGAGGTCGCGATGTGGTGGAACGACAGCTATCACGAGACGGTCCTGCCCTTCACCAACAACATTCCCCAGCGGGACGGGGGCACACACCTTGCCGGCTTCCGCGGGGCGTTGACCCGTGTCCTGCAGAAATATGCCGCCGAAAGCGGTATCGCCAAGAAAGAGAAGATCACCTTCACCGGGGATGACGCCCGTGAAGGGCTGACATGCGTGCTGTCGGTCAAGGTCCCGGATCCGAAGTTCTCCAGCCAGACCAAGGACAAGCTGGTGAGTTCCGAGGTGCGCCCGGCGGTGGAAGGCTTGGTTAACGAAAAGCTGTCGGAATGGTTCGAGGAGAATCCGAACGACGCAAAGATGATCGTCGGCAAGATCATGGAAGCCGCCATGGCCCGCGAGGCGGCGCGCAAGGCGCGCGAGCTGACGCGGCGCAAGACGGCGCTCGACGTGAACTACCTTGCCGGCAAGCTGAAGGATTGTTCCGAGAAGGACCCGTCGAAGACAGAGCTGTTTCTTGTCGAGGGTGACAGCGCCGGGGGCTCGGCGCAAACCGGGCGGGACAGATCCACGCAGGCGGTTCTGCCCCTGCGCGGCAAGATCCTGAACGTGGAGCGGGCCCGCTTCGACAGGATGCTGTCGAGCCAGGAAATCGGGAACCTCGTGATGGCGCTGGGCACCGGGATCGGGCGGGACGAGTTCAACATCTCGAAACTGCGCTACCACAAGATCGTCATCATGACGGACGCCGACGTGGACGGTGCGCATATCCGGACGTTGCTGTTGACGTTCTTCTATCGTCAGATGCCCGAACTTATCGAAGGCGGATACCTCTACATCGCGCAGCCGCCGCTGTTCAAAGTCAGCCGGGGCAAGTCAGAGGTGTACCTGAAGGACACGCCGGCACTGGAAGATTACCTGATCGCCCAAGGCACGGAAGACGCCGTGCTGCGCCTCGGATCCGGAGAGGACATCACCGGGCAGGACCTTGTTCGGGTTGTCGAGGAAGCGCGGCAGGCAAACCGGATTCTCGATGCGTTTCCAACACATTACCCGCGCCACATTCTGGAACAGGCGGCGATTGCCGAGGCGTTCGAGACGGGCCGCGCGGATGCGGACATCCAATCGGTTGCCGATGCCGTCGCCGAGCGGCTGGACCTTATTGCGCTGGAATACGAGCGGGGCTGGCAGGGGCGGCAGACGCAGGATCACGGCATCCGCCTTGCCCGTGTGCTGCGCGGCGTCGAGGAGGTTCGTACGCTGGACGGCCCCATCCTGCGCGGCGGAGAGGCCAAGCGGCTGGGCCAGCTGACCAAGGGCCTGCGCGAGATTTACAACGAGCCGGCAACCCTGCATCGCAAGGAGAGATCCCAGGCCATTTACGGTCCGCTGGACCTGCTGGATGCGATCCTCAAGGAAGGCGAAAAGGGACTGGCCCTGCAGCGCTACAAGGGATTGGGCGAAATGAACCCTGACCAGCTTTGGGAGACCACACTGGATCCCGAAGCCCGCACGCTCCTGCAGGTCAAAGTGGATGACGTAGCCGAGGCCGACGACCTGTTCACGAAGCTCATGGGAGATGTGGTGGAGCCGCGGCGTGAGTTCATTCAGCAGAACGCGCTGAGCGTGGAGAATCTCGACTTCTGAGAATTTGTAGGCGCGCGCATATTTTTTCGCGTGACAAGAACGGCAAGCGCTGGGAAGGCTACGGTTGGACCACAGGCTGGGCGCGCTGCCATTCTATCACGCCTGGAACCCCTGCCCCACATCCGGACGCGTCATCGACGCAACATGGGCTGTCGGCAAGGGAGCGCTCTATCTTGGCGTCGAACTAACATCAAAACAACTGATGCGGATCATCGATCTCACCGGCTGCTTCGTGTCAAAATAGCGCCGAAAGAGGCGGAAGCAGCAATGAAGGCTTCCCACCCGTTGATCGGATCAACGCAATCGGCCCAAAGCTGACGTTACCGGGTTTTTGTTTGCCGCGAAGCAGCTACATGAGAGCCGGGATTGATGCCCGCCGCGCTTCGACGACACCTGCAGTTGCCCAAAATTTGGACGCAGAAGCCTGATCGATCCTTCAAAGCGAACTGGCTCGCCGGAAAAGAAATCTGTTCTCTTGAGTGCTGCGTAGCCCGGTTGCAGTAAAGACTTATGCAGGCCCGTCTCACAATTGCGGTAGTGGAAGAAGATCGCGACCGGGCGACCGGGATCGTCGATGCGCTCGAGCAGACCGGCGATTGCGATGTCCACGTGATCGGAAACTACACGAGCCTTGCACGCAAGATCGCCGAGCATTCACCGGATATTGTCCTGATCGACATCGACAACCCGACCCGCGACATGATGGAAGAACTGACTTTGGCTTCCGGTCCGCTGGACCGGCCCGTGGCGATGTTCGTCTCGGGAGCGGCCGGCGGCTTGGCACGGGAGGCGATCGAGGCTGGCGTGTCGGCCTATGTCGTCGACGGGTTGGCGCCAGAACGTATCAAGCCCGTGATCGACACCGCAATTGCCCGTTTCAGCATCGTGCGCCAGATGCGCAATGAGCTGGCGGAAACCCGACGGGCGCTGGAAGAGCGCAAGGTGATCGATCGCGCCAAGGGCCTGTTGATGAAGGCCAAGGGGATCGACGAGGACGCAGCCTATGCATTGCTGCGCAAAACCGCGATGGATCAGGGGCGAAAGGTGGCCGACGTCGCCGAGGCGCTTGTCACCGCTGCGGGTTTGCTGGGATGAGGCGCGTCACCATCCCAGTCGCCTACATGCCGCTGGTCGACGCGGCGCCGCTGATCGTCGCCCATGAGCTTGGCTTTGCAGAGGACGAGGCGATCGGGCTGGACCTCGTGCCCGCGCCGTCATGGTCGTCATTGCGCGACATGCTGGGGTTTGGCCGGGTCGACGCGGCGCACATGCTGTCTGCGGTCCCTGTGGCCATGAGCATGGGACTGGGCGGTATGGGGGCCGCGCTTTCGGCGGTTTGCGTCCTGTCTGTCAACGGCAACGTGATCGGCGTGGGGCGTCCTCTCGAGGCCAGGCTGCGCGCCACCGGCTTCGCCTTCGACTTCACGGATGCGCGCGCCGCAGCCTCGGCGATGAAAGCGGTACATGCCGACAAGTTGGTCTTCGGCGTTCCCTTTCCCTTTTCCATGCATGTGGAACTGTTGCGTTACTGGGCTGAACGGACGGAGTTGGGCCTCGACAGTATCGAGATCCGCACCGTACCGCCGCCGCTTATGGCCGAGGCGTTGGAAGCGGGAGACATTGATGCGTTCTGCGTAGGGGAGCCCTGGGGCTCTGTTGCGGTGGACCGCGGCGTCGGGGCGCTTCTTCTGCCGGGGCAGGCGATCTGGCAGGGTGCGCCGGAAAAGGTGCTGGCCACGCGGACCGACTGGGCCGAAACCGAACCGGACCTGCTTGGCCGGCTGATCCGTGCAGTCTGGCAAGCCAGTCGTTGGCTTTCCAAGCCCGGCAGCCACATCACCGCAGCCCAGATCCTGTCGCGCGAAACCTATCTCGACTTGCCGCCGGAACTGATAGACAGGGCGCTGTCCGGCCGCATGATCCTTTCCGGGCATGGCGAACAGCGGCACTGCGATGGCTTCCTGCGCTTTCACGGGGCCGCCGCCAGTTTTCCATGGCGCAGCCAGGCGAAATGGATCGCCCACAGGCTGGGCTTGACCCACGAAACGCGGACCGGCCTTGCCGCGGCGGCCTCTGTCTTTCGGTCCGATCTGTACCGTCGTCACATGACGCAGACAGACGCCGACATGCCGGGAGCCTCGGAAAAGGTTGAGGGGGCGATTCTGCATCCGACCGCTGTCGGCTCGTCGCGAGGAAGGCTGAATCTGCTGCCAGATCGTTTTTTCGATGGCGCGATTTTCGACCCGGACGCGATAGAGTGACTATTTTTTGACCTGTCGCGTTGAAGGGCAGAGAAAAACCATGCCTCGAGCCGGAAAATTCTGGCATTTCGATGCTGCGGCGCCGCATTAAGGTGGCATCGGACCGCAACGGCGTGGTCCGGACGAAATTTTCCCGATGACAGGGTTATGAGCAAGGTCGCTCGCTTTCCGCCGACACGTGTCGGGGGTCAGTGATCGGCCTTTTTGCGTTTTCGCCCGGCTTTCTTTCTTCAGTCCGGGCGCACCGAGAGGATGAAGAATGAAAAACCTTCTCTGCGGCCTCGCCGCCACGACCGCACTTGCCAGCCCGGCCATGGCCGAGATGCTGGAGCTGGAAAAAGACGAACTGACCTTCGGCTTTATCAAGCTGACCGATATGGCCCCGCTCGCCGTGGCATACGAGCAGGGGTATTTCCTCGACGAGGGTCTCTTCGTCACGCTGGAAGCGCAGGCGAACTGGAAGGTTCTGCTCGACGGCGTGATCGACGGGCAGCTCGACGGGGCACATATGCTGGCCGGCCAGCCGCTGGCCGCGACCATCGGCTTTGGCACCGAGGCACACATTATTACGCCCTTCTCGATGGACCTGAACGGCAACGCAATCACGGTCTCGAACGAGGTCTGGGACCAGATGCTGCCGCATATTCCGAAAATGGACGACGGCCGCCCGCAGCACCCGATCTCGGCCGAGGCGCTGGCGCCGGTGGTCGAGGATTACAAGGCGCAGGGCAAGCCATTCAACATGGGCATGGTCTTTCCGGTCTCGACCCACAATTACGAACTGCGCTACTGGCTGGCCGCCGGTGGGCTGCATCCGGGCTATTACAGCCAGGAGAATATTTCGGGCCAGATCGGCGCGGATGTCCTGTTGTCCGTCACGCCACCGCCGCAGATGCCCGCGACGATGGAGGCCGGTACGATCCATGGCTACTGCGTGGGCGAACCCTGGAATCAGCAGGCGGTGTTCAAGGGGATCGGCGTGCCGGTGATCACCGATTACCAGCTGTGGAAGAACAATCCCGAGAAGGTGTTCGGCATCACCGCCGAGTTCGCCGAGGAAAACCCCAACACGACGCTGGCGGTGACCAAGGCGCTGATCCGTGCCGCGATCTGGCTGGACGAGAATGACAACGCCAACCGCGAGAAAGCGGTCGAGATCCTCAGCCGCCCGGAGTACGTGGGCGCGGATGCCGAGGTGATCGCCAACTCGATGACCGGGTTTTTCGAGTTCGAGAAGGGCGACAAGCGCGACATTCCGGATTTCAACGTCTTCTTCCGCTATAACGCGACCTATCCGTTCTATTCGGATGCCATCTGGTACCTGACCCAGATGCGCCGCTGGGGCCAGATCGCCGAGCCCAAACCCGACAGCTGGTACGACGAGGTCGCCCGCTCGGTCTACAAGCCCGAAATCTACCTCGAAGCCGCCCGGATGCTGGTCGACGAAGGCCTAGCCGATGAGGCGGACTTTCCGTGGGACAGCGACGGCTACAAGGCCCCGACCCCGGCCGAGGACATCATCGACGGCATCGCCTACGACGGCAAGTCTCCCAACGCCTATCTCGACAGTCTGCCCATCGGCCTGAAAGGCGAGCAAATCGTGGTTGGCACCGAAGTCGAAGGCTGACGACAGGCCGGGCCGCTCGTCCAACGCGCCGGGAGGCCCCGCAAGACATGTCCGGCCCATTAGCCACTCTCGCAGCAAGGACCCCCTTCATGACCACCGTCGATCCGAATTTCACCGAGAGCGCAGACCGCGAAGCGCGCCGGGCGCGGCTCTTCACCCGCATCAACACCGCGGACAAATGGTTTCAGGTCCTTGGCTTGAGCTGGGCCACGCCGATCCTCAGGGCCGCGGCAGGCGACAACCCCAGGGCGCAGGCCAAGGAAATCTGGCGGCTTCTTGCCGTGCCGCTGCTGGCCATCGCTGCGTTCCTGTTCCTTTGGGCCGCGCTTGCGCCGAAAGTCGAAACCTCGCTCGGCGCCGTGCCCGGCCCGGCTCAGGTTTGGGACGAGACGGTCAACCTGCATGAGGATGCGGTCGCCAAGGCAGAGAAGCGGGCCGAGTTCCAGGCCAAGGTCGATCAGCTCAACGAGCGTCTGATCGCCAGCGGGCGGGACCCCAAGGAACGCGCCTATACCGGCGCACCGAGCTACTACCAGCAGATCTGGACCTCGATCCAGACGGTCTTCTTCGGCTTTCTGCTGGCCACGCTGGTGGCCGTGCCGCTGGGCATCCTTGCGGGGCTGTCACCGACCACCAACGCGGGTCTCAACCCTCTGATACAGATTTTCAAGCCGGTCTCGCCACTGGCGTGGCTGCCGATCGTCACCATGATCGTTTCGGCGCTGGCCGCGACCGACGAGGGTCTCTTTCCCAAGAGTTTCATCATTTCCGCCGTTACCGTGACGCTGTGCTCGCTCTGGCCCACGCTGATCAACACGGCGCTTGGCGTGGCCTCGATCGACAAGGATCTGGTGAACGTCTCGAAAGTCCTGAAGATGAACACCTGGACCAAGATCACCAAGCTGGTCCTGCCCTCGGCCCTGCCGCTGATCTTCACCGGCCTGCGGCTGTCGCTGGGCGTGGGCTGGATGGTTTTGATCGCCGCCGAGATGCTGGCCCAGAACCCCGGCCTGGGCAAATTTGTCTGGGACGAGTTCCAGAACGGGTCTTCGTCGAGCCTCGCCCGGATCATGGTCGCTGTTCTGACCATCGGCATCATCGGCTTCCTTTTGGATCGTGTGATGTACGCGCTTCAGTCCCTTTTCACCTTCACGAACAATCGGTGACCCGCGCTCAAGCAGCGAAGCGGTAGCGCAAAAGGAAAATGTCATGAGCATTCTCAAACTCGATCACGTCAGCCAAAGTTTCGGCACCGGCCTGCACGCGTCCCATGTGCTGAAGAACATCAACCTGGAGGTGCAGGAGGGCGAATTCCTCGTGCTGCTGGGCTTCTCCGGCACGGGAAAGACGACGCTGATCAACCTCATGGCCGGGCTGGAAAGCCCGACCAAGGGCACCGTCACCTTCAAGGGCGCGCCCGTCACCGGCCCGGGGCCGGAACGCGGTGTGATCTTCCAGAGCTATTCGCTCATGCCGTGGCTGACGGTGAACGGCAATGTCGGGCTGGCGGTGGATTCGGTCTTTCCGGGCCTGTCGCGCGCCGAGCGTGCCCAAAAGGTCGCCCATTATGTCAGCATGGTCGGCCTGTCCCATGCCGCCGCGCGCCGTCCGGCGGAACTGTCAGGCGGGATGCGCCAGCGGGTCAACGTGGCCCGCGCGCTGGCGATGAACCCCGAGATGCTGCTTCTGGACGAGCCGCTTTCGGCGCTCGACGCGCTGATACGCGCCAATCTTGCCGACGAGATCGAGCGGATCTGGCAGGCGGATCAAAAGACCTGCGTGCTGATCACTAACGACGTGGACGAGGCGATCATCCTCGCGGACCGGATCATCGCGCTGAACCCCGAAGGCACGCTGGGCGAAGAGTTCACGGTGACCATCCCGCGTCCGCGCGACCGGATGGAGATGAACACGGACGACACGTTCAAGCGCCTGCGGGCCGAGGTGACCAAGTACCTGATGGATGTGGGCATCGAGGCCAAGATCGAAGGCACACGCAATCTGCCTGACGTGACGCCGATCCACGGTCCTCCCTCTGCCGTGAAGGACGCCCAGAAAGGTCTGATCGACGAACGCTTCCTCGACTTCAGCCAGCTTCACAAGGTCTATCCCACGCCCAAGGGGCCGCTGACCGTGGTCGAGGATTTCGACCTGAAGATCGATCGGGGCGAGTTCATCTCTCTGATCGGGCATTCGGGCTGTGGCAAGTCGACGGTTCTGACCATGGCGGCGGGTCTCAACGCCATCTCCAAAGGTGCGATCAAGCTTGACGGCCGTCACGTCGAGGGGGCCGATCCCGAGCGCGCGGTGGTCTTTCAGTCGCCGAACCTCTTCCCGTGGCTCTCGGCACGGGAGAACTGCGCCATCGGGGTGGACAAGGTTTATCCCCGCGCCAGCCAGTCGGAACGTCAGGACGTGGTGGAATACTACCTCGAACGCGTCGGGCTGGCCGATGCGATGGACAAGCCCGCCTGCGAGATGTCGAACGGGATGCAGCAGCGGGTCGGCATCGCCCGCGCCTTTGCGCTCTCGCCCAAGCTGCTGCTGCTCGATGAACCCTTCGGGATGCTCGACAGCCTGACGCGCTGGGAATTGCAGGAAGTGCTGATGGAGGTGTGGTCGCGCACCAAGGTCACGGCGATCTGCGTCACCCATGACGTGGACGAGGCGATCCTGCTGGCCGACCGTGTGGTGATGATGACCAACGGCCCGCAGGCCACCATCGGCCGCATCACCAAGGTGGATCTGCCGCGCCCGCGCACCCGCAAGGCGCTGCTCGCGCACCCGGATTACTACCGCTACCGCCAGCAGGTGCTCGATTTTCTCGAAGAATACGAGCACGGCGCGAAACCCAAAACCGGCGCATCGCGCAAGGCTGCGGCATGACCGCGCCCGTCACAGAGACACCCGCCATGGATTCTGTCGCGCAAGCTGCCACCGATACTTTCATCCAGGTCTGCGAGGTCTGGGTGCCCGAGGGCGACCGGCTTGTGCTGGCAGGCGGAGACTATAACGGCCTTTCCGCTTTCGAGGAGGCGTCTCGCAAGACCAGTTTCGCCAAGGGCGAGGGCCTGCCCGGCAAGGCGTGGAACGAGGCGCGGCCGGTCGTGCTCAAGGGGTTCGACGGGTCGTATTTCCGGCGTATCGAGGCCGCAAAGGAGGCCGGCCTGACCAGCGCTGTCGCCGTGCCGGTCTTTGCCGGGGCCACGCTGAAGGCCGTGCTGGTCGTTCTCTGCGGTGACGACGAGGCCCGTATCGGCGCCATCGAGGTCTGGACCGAAGACCGCAGCGGGATGCTGATGCTCGATGACGGGTATTTCGGAGCCGCCGAAGAGTTCGAGTTCGTCTCGCAACACACGCATTTTCCCAAGGGGCAGGGCCTGCCGGGGGCGGTCTGGACGGCACAAGCGCCGATCCTGATGCGCGACCTTGGCTCCGGTTACAAGTTCATCCGTGCCACTGCGGCAGGAAAGGCCGGGCTGACCACGGGGCTTGGTCTTCCGGTGGCGACCCCGGCAAAGCATCCTTGCGTGCTGACGCTTCTTTCCGCGCGCGGCACGCCGATCGCCCGCCGTTTCGAGATCTGGAATGTCCGCGCCGCGCGGGACGCACGCGCCTTCCTGGCTGACGGTATCTGCGAGCGCGAGGGGCCGCTCTGGCGTGATGACGGCGACGGCACGCGCACCGAGGCGCCAACCGCCACCGCATGGAAAGGCGTGGTGGGCCAGGTGCTCGGCTCCGGCCTGCCGGTCGTGGCGCAAGGCGGCTCCGGTCTTCCGGCAGATTACACCAGTTTCGTCGGCCTGCCGGTCTTTCGCGGCGAGACGCTCACCCACATCGTCGCCTGGTACAATTGAGAGGAACCATGCCATGACACGCAAGAAACTCGTGGTGATCGGCGCAGGGATGGCCTCGGGCCGCGCGCTCGAACACCTCTTCGACGCGGATCCCCACGGCTGGGACGTGACACTGTTCAACGCCGAGTCGCGCGGCAACTACAACCGTATCATGCTGTCGCCGGTCCTATCGGGTGAGAAATCCTACGAGGAGATCATCACTCATGACGAGACCTGGTACGCCGATCATGGCGTGACCTGCCGCTTCGGGGAAAAGGTGACCGCCATCGACCGGACCGCCAGGACCGTGACCGGAGAGAACGGCACGGTGGCCTATGACAAGCTGCTGATCGCCACGGGCTCCAATCCGTTCATCATTCCGCTGCCGGGCCATGACCTTGACGGGGTTATCGCCTATCGCGATCTCGAAGACACCAACCGGATGATCGAGGCCTCCGCAATCCCGGGTGCCCGCGCGGTAGTGATCGGTGGCGGCCTTCTGGGGCTGGAGGCCGCGGCGGGGCTGCGGATGCGCGGGATGGAAGTCACGGTGGTGCACCTGATGGGCCACCTGATGGACCGTCAGCTGGACCCGGCGGCGGGGTATCTGCTGCGCAAGGATCTTGAGCGGCGCGGTATCGACGTGCGCGTATCGTCCAACTCGAAGGAAATCCTGGGCGCAGACGGCAAGGTGAAGGCACTGGTGCTGGAGGACGGCACCGAGCTGCCCTGCGAGTTGCTTATTATGGCCGTCGGCATCCGCCCCAACACCGCGCTGGCCGCCGAGGCGGGGTTGGCCGTGGGGCGCGGCATTCATGTCGACGACCAGATGATCACCTCTGACGAGGACATCCTGTCGGTCGGCGAATGCATCGAACATGACGGCGCGGTTTTCGGGCTTGTCGCGCCGCTTTACGATCAGGCCAAGGTCGTGGCCGCAACGCTGATAGGGGACGACGCCGCTTTCACGCCCAAGGAATTGTCGACCAAGCTTAAGGTCACGGGTTGCGACCTTTTCAGCGCCGGGGATTTCGCCGAGGGCGAGAGGCGCGAAGACATCGTCTATCGCGACCCGGCGCGCGGTATCTACAAGCGGCTGGTCATCGAAGACGATCGGCTGATCGGCGCGGTGATGTACGGCGACACCGCCGACAGCAACTGGTTCTTCGGCCTCATCCAGTCGGGCGAGGACATCTCGGAGATGCGCGAGACGCTGATTTTCGGGCCCGCCTACCAGGGGGGGGCCGCATCGGACCCTCTCTCAGCCGTTGCAGCATTGCCGCGTGACGCGGAAATCTGTGGCTGCAACGGCATTTGCAAGGGCACCATCACCGACGCCATCGCGGGCGGCGCGACCGATCTGGGCGCGGTGCGCGCACAGACCAAGGCCAGCGCCTCCTGCGGGACCTGCACCGGGCTGGTCGAGCAGCTGTTGCAGGTCACGCTGGGCGACGACTTCCAGATGCCCGCGGCGCAGCCCATCTGCGGGTGCTGCGACCTGACGCATGAGGATGTGCGCCGCTTGATCAAGGGCCGGGAACTCAAGAGCCAGGAAGCCGTCTGGCAGGAACTGGGGTGGAAGACGCGCAACGGCTGTCACGTCTGCCGTCCGGCGGTCAATTTCTACCTGCTCGCCGACTGGCCGCTGGACTACCGCGACGACCCTCAAAGCCGTTTCGTCAACGAGCGCAAGCATGCCAATATCCAGAAAGACGGCACCTTCAGCGTCGTGCCGCGCATGTGGGGCGGCATCACCAATGCCGCCGAGCTGCGCGCCATTGCCGATGCCGCCGACAAGTACGATGTGCCCACCGTCAAGGTCACGGGCGGCCAGCGGATCGACCTTTTGGGCGTGAAGGGCGAGGATCTACCCTTCATCTGGGCCGATCTCAACAAGGCGGGGCTGGTTTCGGGCCATGCCTATTCAAAGGGGTTGCGCACGGTGAAAACCTGTGTCGGCACCGATCATTGCCGGTTCGGCACGCAGGACAGCACCGGCCTTGGCATCAAGCTGGAACAGATCCTCTGGGGGTCGTGGACCCCGCACAAGGTCAAGCTGGCAGTGTCTGGCTGCCCGCGCAACTGCGCCGAGGCCACCTGCAAGGACGTGGGGATTATCTGCGTCGACAGCGGCTATCAGGTGGGTGTCGCAGGCGCCGCCGGCATGGACGTGAAGGAAACCGAGCGTCTGGTCGATGTGGCGACCGAGGCCGAGGCCATCGAATGGACGACGGCTTTCATCCAGCTTTACCGGGAAAACGCAAAGTACCTGGACCGACCCTACAAGTGGGTCGCCAAGGTCGGGCTGGACTGGGTCAAAGAGACCCTGGCCAGTGCCGACGAGCGCGCCCGGCTGGTCGCGGCCTTCGAGCTTAGCCAGTCGATCTACCGCAAGGATCCCTGGGCGGACCATGCGCAACAGGCCGAGCGGTACCAGCCGCTGGCGGATCTGACGCTGGAGGCGGCGGAATGATACACCGGCTCTCGTTTCCGGCTGCCCGCCCCGGCCCCCGAGCCGGGGCCTCCCGCAAATGCCCGGACGCCGAGGTCCCGGGTCGAGCCCGGGACGCGGATCACGCAATTGCCACCCGAAAGGACGTATCATGAGCTGGATCGACATCTGTGCACTTGACGACATCCCCCCGCGCGGCGCGCGCAAGCTGAAGACGGCGCGGGGCTGTATCGCCGTGTTCCGTACCGCCGAGAACGAGGTGTTCGCCACGTCCAACACCTGTCCGCACAAGGCGGGGCCCCTGTCAGAGGGGATCGTTCACGGCCAGTCGGTCACCTGCCCGCTGCACAACTGGGTTTTCGACCTTGAGACCGGGCAGGCACAAGGCGAGGAAGGAAAGATCGCCACCTATCCACTGAAGGTTGAGGACGGTCGCGTGTTGATCGACGGCGCAGGCCTGAGCGCGCGGGACGCCGCGTGATGGATGGCGCCGGCCAGTCCTGGACCCGGTCCACCTGTCCCTACTGCGGCGTTGGCTGCGGCGTCCTGCTGCGACGTGATGGCGCCGGCGGGCTGGAGGTCAAGGGCGATAGCGCGCACCCGGCCAATCTGGGACGGCTTTGTTCCAAGGGCACGGCTCTGGCCGAAACGGTGGGGCTTGACCATCGCCTGCTGCGCCCCCGTGTGAATGGGCAGGACACAGGCTGGGACGACGTGCTGCAACTGATCGCGGATCGCTTCGGCGACACCATCGCGCGTCATGGGCCGGACAGCGTGGCCTTTTACGTCTCGGGACAGTTGCTGACCGAAGATTACTACGTCGCCAACAAGCTGATGAAGGGGTTCATCGGCTCGGCCAATATCGACACGAATTCCCGGCTTTGCATGGCGTCTTCGGTCGCCGGGCACAAGCGCGCCTTCGGCACCGATACCGTGCCCGGCACCTACGAAGATATCGACGAGGCTGACCTTGTCGTGCTGGTCGGCTCGAATCTCGCCTGGTGCCACCCCGTTCTCTATCAGCGCCTGCTGGCCGCCCGCAAAGCCCGGGGCACGAAGATCGTCGTCATCGACCCGCGCCGTACGGCCAGCTGCGACGGTGCGGACATGCACCTGGCGCTTCAGCCCGGCTCGGACGTCGCTCTGTTCAACCAGCTATTCACGGCGCTCTACGAGGGCGGCGCGCTCGACAAGGGTTTTCTTGCGAGGACCGAAGGTTTCGACGCGACGCTCGACGCCGCGCGCACCTCCGATCTCTCCGTCACCGGGCTGGACGCAGAGCAGGTCGCAGCGTTCTGCGATCTGTGGATGCGCACCGAGCGCGTGGTCACGATCTATTCGCAGGGCGTGAACCAATCGACATCCGGGTCCGACAAGGTCAATGCCATCCTCAACTGCCACTTGGCCACCGGGCGGATCGGCAAGCCGGGCTGCGGTCCGTTCTCGGTCACAGGCCAACCCAACGCGATGGGGGGGCGGGAGGTTGGCGGGTTGGCCAACATGCTGGCCTGTCACCTCGATATCGAGAATGCAGATCACCGGAGCGCTGTGCGCTGTTTCTGGGACGCGCCCCGCATGCCGAAAGCGCCGGGTCTCAAGGCCGTGGATATGTTCCGCGCAGTGGGCGAGGGACGGATCAAGGCGCTCTGGGTCATTCACACCAATCCTGCGGTGTCCATGCCAGAGGCCGATGCGGTGCGCGACGCCATCGCCGGTTGTGAGTTTACCGTTGTCAGCGATATCACCGAGCATACGGATACCGCGCGCCTGGCGCATGTGCTTCTGCCTGCCTCCGCCTGGGCCGAGAAGAACGGCACCGTCACCAACTCGGACCGCACCATCAGCCGCCAGCGCCGTGTCCTGCCCGCACCGGGCGAGGCCCGGCCGGACTGGCAGATCATCGCGCAGGTCGGCCAGCGGATGGGGTTCAGCCGCGCCTTCGACTACGCCAACCCGGCAGAGATTTTCCGCGAATATACCACGCTTTCGGGTATCGCCGGTCGGTCTGGCCGTGATTTCGACATCTCGGGCCTGTCCGACCTGAGCGACCGAGCCTATGACCGGCTGGAGCCGCAGCGTTGGCCGATTACGGCCACACGGCAGGGTGGAAGGTTTTTCAGCGACGGCGCGTTCTATCACCCGAATGGCAAAGCCCGCCTTCTTCCCGTGTCGTGGCGCCCGCCAGCAGCCAAAACCGGACCGCGCTTTCCCTTTCGCCTCAATACGGGCCGGGTGCGGGACCAGTGGCACACCATGACCCGCACCGCGCTCAGCCCGCGTCTGTCGGCCCATCTTGCCGAGCCGTTCCTCGAAATTCACCCGTCCGATGCCGCGCGCCTTGGCATCTCCGCCGCTGATCTCGTTACTGTCACAAGTCCCACGGGCAATGCCATCCTGCGGGCGCGGATCACCGATGCGGTCTCGCCGGGTCAGGTTTTCGCGCCAATGCACTGGACGGGCGAAACCGCGCCCTGCGCCCGGATCGATGCCCTTGTCGCTGCCGCCACGGACCCTGTTTCGGGGCAACCGGAAAGCAAGGCGAGCGTCGTTGCCGTCTCGCAATTTAACGCGGCATGGTACGGGTTCGCCGTTTCCGCCGCTCCCATGGTGCTTCAATGCGAGTACTGGGCGCAAAGCCGCGCCCAAGCGGGATATCGTGCAGAACTGGCCGGAGCGAACCCGGTGCAAAACTGGGAGGCCGAGGCGCGCCGCCTCTTCGCGGCACCCGACGCGGTCGCATCCATTATGACCGATGCGGCCCGCGGGATTGCCCGAGTCGTGCTGCATCAGGACCGCAAGATTGTCGGCGCTCTCTTTGTTGCGCCCACGCCTGTTGCGGTGATGCGCGATTATCTCGCGACGCTACCGGGGACCGAAGCGCTTGAGGCCCTGACAGGACGCCCGCCCGCCGATGTGCCCAATCCGGGGCCGGTGATCTGTTCGTGCTTCGGTGTCGGCGTCAACACGATCCTGGACGCGGTCGAGACCCAGGGTGCGCTCAGCGTCGAGGCTATCGGCGAAGTGCTTCGCGCCGGGACGAACTGTGGCTCCTGCCGTCCCGAGATCGCAGAGATTCTGCAAGGTCTGACCGCAAGGGAGGCCGCCGAATGACGCTCAAGGATCATGTCCGAATACTGGGGCGCGGCCCGGGCCGCGCGCGCAGCCTGACGCAGGACGAGGCGCGCGAGGCCATGTCGCTTTTGCTGTCTGGTGATGCCGCGCCGGAAGCGGTGGGTGCCCTGCTCATGCTCTTGCGCATGAAAGGGGAGACCGCGGAGGAAATCGCGGGTTTTGCCGAGGCGGCGGCCAGCTTGGTGCCTCACTTGCCACCTGTCGATCTCGACTGGCCAAGCTATGCCGCCGGGCGGACACGGGGCCAGCCCTGGTTCCTGCTGTCCGCGCGCCTTGTGGCGGATGCGGGGCACCGGGTCTTGCTGCATGGCTGGAACGGGCCGGACAGAAAGGTGCGTGACGGACTGGCAGAGGCGGGGATCGGTCTGGCGGAGGACCCGGAGGAGGCCGCCCGCCTGCTGGACCGTGATCGCATTGCCTACATGCCGCTGGAATCCCTTCATCCGGGCCTGTTTCGCCTTCTGAACCTGCGGGACGTCCTTGGCCTGCGCTCCTGCATCAATACCATTTGCCGGATACTCAACCCCGCCCGCGCAGGGGCCAGTGTTCAGGGCGTTTTTCACCCGTCCTACCGCCAGCTTCAGGCGGACGCCGCGATGCATCTCGGCTGGGAGGCATTGAGCGTCATCAAGGGGGCCGGTGGAGAATTCGAGAGCAATCCAGCCAAGGACATAACCGCTTTCGGGCTTCGGCAAGGTCGCCCCTGGCAGGAAACGCGGCCTGCCTTGCGCGACGAAACCCGCAAGCTCAATGCCGAAGGCGACCTTGCGTTGTGCGACCTCTGGCAGGGCCGCCGCCGCCCGCCTTTCGAGACCGACCTCGTTGTCACCACCACCGCCCTCGCCCTCGACACGCTTGGCCTTGCCAATGCCGCGCGCCATGCAGGCTTGCTCTGGCGAAACCGCGCCCGGCCGTGCGCCGCCTGAAAGGAGACCCCGATGAAGGCCTTTCCCATGTTCATACGCACCACAGGGCGCCGGATCGTCGTCGTCGGTGGCGGCGAGCAGGCGGCTCAAAAAGCGCGTCTGATGCTCAAGACAGATGCCAGCCTGGTTCTCGTTGCTGACTGCCTGGAAGATGAACTGTGCACGCTGGTCGACGAGGGCCGCGCCACGCATGAGACGCAGCTTTCGGCCTCTGTCTTCGAGGATGCGGCAATGGCGCTGATCGGAACGGGCTGTCCGGGGCTCGATGCGGTCGCCCATGCGCTGGCGAAAGCCGTGCGCTGCCCGGTCAACGTGGTCGACCAGCCCGACCTCTGTGACTTGACCACGCCGGCGATCGTTGATCGTGATCCGGTCGTCGTGGCCATCGGCAGCGAAGGCACGGCGCCGGTCCTGACCCGCGATATCAAGACCCGCCTGGAACAGATGCTGCCGCAAACGCTTGGCGGTTTGGCGGCGCTGGCAGGGCGCTTGCGCCCGGCGGTCGAACGGCAGGTGCCCCGTGCAAACCGACGGGCGCTCTGGGCCTGGGTCTTCAAGGGGGTGCCCCGCGGCGCCTGGACTCGTGGCGAAGAGCGCGAGACCGCGCGCGTGATCAAGTCCGCCATCGAAGCAGGTGGCGCGCCAGAGCGGGCCGGTTCCGGCCAGATCAGCCTCGTCGGCGCTGGCCCCGGGGCGCGCGACCTGCTTACGCTGCGCGCAGTGGAACGCCTCCAAGAGGCGGATATCATCTTTTACGATCGCCTCGTCGATGCAGACGTGCTCGAACTGGCCCGCCGCGACGCGGAACGGGTCTTCGTCGGCAAGCATGTGGGTGCCCATGCCTGGCCCCAGGAGCGGATCAACAAAGTGATCGTGGCGGCCGCCGCCAAGGGGCAACGCGTCGTCCGCCTGAAATCCGGTGACCCGGGCATCTTCGGCCGCGCAACCGAGGAAATCGAGGCCGCGCGCGCCTCCGGGATCCCCGTAGAGCTTGTGCCGGGCGTGACGGCGGCCTCTGCGGCCGGCGCGATGTTGTGCCAGAGCCTGACGGAAAGGAACGTCACCGACACCCTTGTCCTGACAACGGGGTCCGGCTGTGCCGACGATCCTCTGCCCGACAGCACGCGTCACTCAGGCCCGGGGACGACGACGGCTTTCTACATGGCGGTGCGTCATGCCGGACGCCTTGCCGACAACCTTATGGAAAAGGGGTTGCCAGCAGACTCTCCGGTCGACATCGCCTGCGACATCTCGAAGCCGGATCAGCGACATATCAGAACCACCATCGGGGCGATCGGTCAAACCCTGGACAGCAACAACGTGCATGGATGCGCCGTTCTGCTGGTAACCTGGCCAAAGCGGTATGCTGACTGCCAGAGGTCGTCGACAGGCGTGCGCTTGGTGACGAGAACGGCGGCGGCGCAGTCGAGCTTCCGTATCGTGTCGGTATAGATACACGCGACGTCCACGGCGTTGGGCGCAAGTCGTGCCACATTGTGCGCTGTCATGATCCGCGTGTTCTGGGTCCGCGGTGCCACTTGCGCAAGGCGTGAATTTCTTCAAGGTCCATCGCGCAGGCCTGCACCGGGTCATGCAATGCGACCGGCAGGTGCAAGGGGGCGAGCGGCACGTCGCGGCCGTAGCGGCTGGCCGACATCTGCCCCGCGTGGTTCAGTTCGGCCCCGGAAAAGCTGCCGAACTCGTGGATGCCGTCACACATCTGTGCCAGAACAGGCTTCCCGGGCCTTGAGCTTTCCACCGTAACGGTTCTGCGCCAAAACCGCGATGGGGGTGTCACGGCCCTCGAGCATGACGAAATAACGGCTTCGTTCCCCCAGGGCAGGCCGCGTTTTGCAGAACGCCGCGCGCGGCCTCGGATCCAAAGAGCCACCGACCGAACCAGCTTGCCGGGTGCCGGTTCGCATGCGACACTCGATTTCCGGGAAGTGTTCGGTCCGTGGTGGCGGGCTTGCCTTCACCGATTGGAGGACACTTGGGCAACCGTTCGACCTGGGGTGCTCCTGGATCAGGGTGTCGACTTCCGCGACTTCTCGATGTTGGACTATTGGGAAATGGATGAGGGCTATCCCAGCTATGTCGTGCGCAAGAGTCCGGGAGCGGTCCCACACGCTGTTCTTTGCAGGCGAAGCGGTCGCGGGCGCCTACGCCGTCCTGTGCAGCGGCGCATACTATGGCGAGCAGGCCCAGTCCGAGGCGGTCAACAAGGCGCTTGGGTCATGACCTCGCCCTCATGGAGAGATCGGCCTGTCCCGCCGTTGCCGCCAGAGGATCTGGTTTTGAGAACGGCAAGGCTGGAGCTTCGCCCGCTCACGCTGGAGGACGAGGATCTGGCGGTTGCGCTTTTCACCAATCCGGACGTGGTGAAGTACGTGTGTGACGTCTACAGCCCCGATGAAATACGAAATCATCTGCCTGTCGAAGTAAGACGCGCCGCTGGTGGCCGTATCGGGATATGGGCAGCAACCCTCGTGGATACAGGCGCCAAGATCGGAACCGGCGTCTTGCTGCCCCTTCCGATTGAAACCAACGATACGGATTGGTCGCAAATGATCAGCGATCGCTACCCGGACGCCGAAATCGAAGTGGGATACATGCTGTTGGCCGACTTCTGGGGGCAGGGGTTTGCAACCGAGATCTGCACGCGTCTTTTGCAATTCGCATTCGAACACACGGCACTGGACGAGATCAAGGCCGTCACCGACCTCGGCAACCTGGCGTCGCAGCGGGTTCTTCAGAAATGCGGTCTTTCTGCCGAAGGGGCACGGCGTGCTTATGCCGAGGATTGTGCCGGCTTCGGCATCACCCGACAGGCATGGGGCTCACGTCCCGGTCATTCGGATTCGTGAATGTTCGAGCGAAACGAACCAAGGTCTTTTTGTTGGTGAAGTGGTTTGACGCTAACGGTCAATTTGGCCGTGGAACAATGAATTTCTTGCAAAACCCTCAAGGCCGATGATTGCTCCGACGTGATCGGTCCTTGGTTGGCTTCCAAACTGCGCAAGCCATGCTTCAGTACAGACACGCCTTGTGGCCCTTCCGCTGCAAGCGCAAGCTAAAGCGTTTCGCGGGTAAGCGGTGATTCAGGTTTATCGCGAAAACGCTTTATATATCCCGCTGCGCAGAAGCTCTTCAAAAAAACCGCCGCGCTCTGCGCCCGAGGCCGGTGAGAAACCTTCGGATCGCCTCAAGTGATCAGTCCCGCTGCCTTTCTCGCGATGTCATCGACGTTCTCGCCACCGTTTTGCACGTAGTCGCAGAATTGGCGACGCATCCTCGGGTCCCAGAAATCCTGCAGGTGGTTCGCGACGCGCTCGGCATGGTCGTTGCCGGGCTGGGACTTGAAGAACGTGGCGATCTGGTTGGCCATCATGACCAGTTTGTCAGGCGACATCTGAAACCTCGTGGGAAATGCGGTGCGGGTTGGAATAGAGATCGAAACCGCCGCCGCGGGCAAAGGCGGCCAGCGTTATGCCTGCCGTGTCGGCGAGGCGCAGGGCATGGGCCGTGGGGGCGGAGACGGCGATCAGCGTGCCGCAGCCGGCCATGGCGCATTTCTGCACCAGCTCGACCGACAGGCGGCTGGTCATGACGAAAGCGCCCGAGGCCGGGTCACGCCCCGCACGCCACAACGCGCCGATCAGCTTGTCGAGCGCGTTGTGGCGGCCCACGTCCTCGCGCGCCATGACCACGCCCTGGCCCGGCCGAACGAAGCCCGCCGCATGGGTCGCGCGGGTGCGGCGGTGCAGGGGTTGGATATTGAACAGCGCGTCGGCGGCATGGGCGATGTCGTCACGGCTGAAACTTGCGCCGAGATGTGCCACGTTTGGCACGTCGCGCACCGCCTGTTCCAGCGAGTCGATGCCGCACAGCCCGCAGCCCACCGGCCCGGCCATGAACCGGCGGCGTGCCGCCAGCGCTTCGCGCCGGTCGGCGCGCAGCCAGAATCGGGCTTCGATGCCCCGGTCATGTTCCGCGATCTCGAAACCTTCGATCTGCGTGCGGTCGGTCACGATCCCCTCGGTCACGGCAAAGCCATGGGCGAAATCCTCGATATCGCCGGGCGTGGCCATCATCACCGCCTGGGTCGAGCCGTCGAAGACCAGCGCCACCGGCAGCTCTTCGGGAAGGGCGCGGCTGACCATGCGCGCGCCCTCTGCCTGAACGGACAGGCCCGAGCGGCTTTGGCAGGGAGAAAAACCCAAGGTCATCATTCCGCCGCCGGAAGGATGCGGCGGGCCTGCGCGGCCTGGGCCGCGTAGTCCTCCTGCCAGTCGGTCGGACCGTTGGAGGGGCTGACCTGCACCGCCGTCACCTTGAACTCGGGACAGTTGGTGGCCCAGTCCGAGAAATCCGTGGTGATGACATTGGCCTGCGTGTCGGGGTGGTGGAAAGTGGTATAGACCACGCCAGGGCTGACCCTGTCGGTGATCTTGGCCCGCAGCGCAGTCTCGCCCGAGCGGCTGGCCAGCTTGACCCAGTCGCCTTCGTTCACGCCCCGGTTCTCGGCGTCGTGGGGGTGAATTTCCAGTACGTCGGCCTCGTGCCAGATGGTGTTCTCCGTGCGCCGGGTCTGGGCGCCCACGTTATATTGCGACAGGATGCGCCCGGTTGTCAGCAACAGCGGGAAGCGCGGGCCGGTCCTTTCATCCGTCGCCACGTACTCGGTGATGATGAACTTGCCCTTGCCGCGCATGAAGCTGTCCACGTGCATCAGCGGCGTGCCCTCGGGGTGCTCCTCGTTGCAGGGCCATTGCACGCTGCCCCTGGTTTCCAGCAGGGCATAATCGACCCCGGCGAAAGAGGGCGTGGTGGCCGCGATTTCCTCCATGATGCGCGCGGGATGGCTATAGGCCCATTCCAGGCGCCCGGATTTCTTCAGCATCGCGTTGGCCAGCAGTTGCGTCACCTCCCAGTCGGCATGGCCGTTAAGTGGTTTCATCACCTCGCGCACCCGGTTGATACGGCGCTCGGCATTGGTGAAGGTGCCTTCCTTCTCCAGGAAGGTGGAGCCGGGCAGAAAGACATGCGCGTAGTTGGCCGTCTCGTTCAGGAAGAGGTCATGCACGATGACGCATTCCATCGCCGCAAGGCCCGCCGCGACATGCTTGGTGTCGGGATCCGATTGCAGGATGTCCTCGCCCTGGCAGTAGAGGCCCTTGAAGGTGCCGTCGACGGCGCAGTCCAGCATGTTGGGAATACGCAGGCCCGGCTCGGGGTCGATCTCGGTGCCCCAGAGCGCCTCGAACATCTCGCGCACGTCAGCGTTCTTGACGTGGCGATAGCCCGGCAGTTCGTGCGGGAACGAGCCCATGTCGCAGGCGCCCTGCACGTTGTTCTGGCCCCGCAGCGGGTTCACGCCCACGCCGCGCCGGCCAAGGTTGCCGGTCAGCATGGCGAGGTTGGCGATGCCCATGACGGTGGTCGAACCCTGGCTGTGCTCGGTCACGCCCAGGCCGTAGTAGATCGAGCCGTTGCCGCCCGTGGCATAAAGATGCGCCGCGGCGCGCAATTCTGCCGGGTCGACGCCGGTCAGCAGCGCGGTCGCCTCGGGGCTGTGGCGCGGGTCCGACACGAAGGCGGCGTATTCCTGGAATTCTTCCCAGTCGCAGCGGCTGCGGATGAAGTCCTCGTCCATCAACCTTTCGGTCACGATCACATGCGCCAGCGCCGTGACCACGGCAACATTGGTGCCGGGCCGCAAGGGCAGGTGATGCGCGGCCTCGATATGGGCCGACTTCACCAGGTCGATCCGGCGCGGGTCGATCACGATCAGCTTGGCCCCCTGGCGCAGGCGCTTTTTCATGCGGCTGGCAAAGACGGGGTGGCCGTCGGTCGGGTTGGCGCCGATGACGATGATCACGTCGGTGTCTTCGACGCTGTCGAAATCCTGGGTGCCGGCGGAGGTGCCGAAGGTCTGGCCCAACCCGTAGCCGGTGGGCGAGTGGCAGACTCGGGCGCAGGTATCGGTGTTGTTGTTGCCGAAGACCGAGCGCGCCAGTTTCTGTACCAGGTAGGTTTCCTCGTTGGTACAGCGGCTGGAGGTGATGACGCCGATGGATTTCTTGCCGTAGGTCTCTTGCAGCCCCAGCATCTTAGTTGCGGCAAAATCCAGCGCCTCGTCCCAGCTGACCTCGCGCCAGGGCTCGTCCACCCGGTCGCGGATCATCGGGTTCAGGATGCGGTCGCTGTGATGGGCATACCCATAGGCGAAGCGCCCCTTGACGCAGGAATGGCCCCGGTTCGCCTTACCGTGCTTGTAAGGCACCATGCGGACCAGCTCGTCACCCTGCATCTCGGCCTTGAAGGAACAGCCGACGCCGCAATAGGCGCAGGTGGTCACGACCGAGCGGTCCGGCGTGCCCATCTCGATCACCGATTTTTCCTGCAGCGTCGCGGTGGGGCAGGCCTGCACGCAGGCGCCACAGCTGACGCAGTCCGAGGCAAGGAAATCGTCCTCGGCGGTGCCCGCGCTGACACGCGACTCGAATCCGCGCCCCTCGATCGTCAGGGCAAAGGTGCCTTGCACCTCTTCGCAAGCGCGCACACAGCGGTTGCAGACGATGCACTTGCTGGGGTCGTAGCTGAAATAGGGGTTGGAGGTGTCCGCGGGGATGTATTCGGGATTGCCCTTGTCGCCTTCCGGGGCACGGGCTCGGATGTCGCCCTGCGCCAGCGTGCCGCCCTTGGCGTCGTAATGGTTGCGCCCGGCCTCGTAGCGCTGGTCGCGCAGGCCCACGGCACCGGCCATGTCCTGCAACTCACAATCGCCATTGGCCGAGCAGGTCAGGCAATCGAGCGGGTGGTCGGAGATATAAAGCTCCATCACCCCGGTGCGGATCTTGCGCACTTTCTTCGACTGCGTGTGCACGGCCATGCCGGGGGCGACGGGCGTGGTGCAGGAGGCGGGCGTGCCGCGCCGGCCTTCGATCTCCACCACGCAGAGGCGGCAGGAGCCGAACGCGTCAAGGCTGTCGGTGGCGCAAAGCTTGGGCACCTGGATGCCCGCCTCGGCCGCCGCGCGCATCACGCTGGTGCCTTCGGGCACGGTCACCTCGAAGCCGTCGATGGTCAGGGTCACGGGCTCGCCCGTCTTGGCGGGGGTGCCCATGTCGCGGTCGTCGGGAATGATCAGGTCTTTCATTCTGCGGCCTCCTTGGCGGTCGAGAATTCGTCGGGGAAGTGGGTGAGCGCGGACATGACCGGGTAGGGCGTGAAGCCGCCCAGCGCACAAAGCGATCCGTCGGTCATCGTCTCGCACAGGTCGGTGAGGATGGTCACGGCGTCGGCATCGCCGCGTGCGATGCGGTCGATGGTTTCCACCCCGCGCACTGCACCGATCCGGCAGGGGGTGCACTTGCCGCAGCTTTCCACGGCGCAGAATTCCATTGCGAAGCGCGCCATGCCCAGCATGTCGGCTGTATCGTCGAAGACCACGAGCCCGGCATGGCCGATGAGCCCGCCCTCGGCGCCGAATTCCTCGTATCCCATCGGCGCGTCGAATTTCGACCGCGGCATGTAGGCCCCCAGAGGCCCGCCGACCTGCACCGCCTTGAACGGGCGGCCGGTGGCGGTGCCGCCGGCAAGATCGTCGATCACCTCGCCCAGGGTCACGCCGAAGCCGGTCTCGAACAGGCCGCCGCGCGCCACGTTGCCCGCGATCTGAAGCGTGATGGTGCCGCGCGATTTGCCGATCCCGAAGCTGGCGTGATGCTCGGCGCCTTTCTCGAAGATCACCGGCACGGTGGCCAGGCTGATGACGTTGTTGACCACGGTGGGCCGGCCCAGGAACCCTTCGAGCGCCGGAAGCGGCGGCTTGGCGCGGACGACGCCGCGCTTGCCTTCGAGCGAGTTCAGCAGCGAGGTTTCCTCGCCGCAGACATAGGCGCCTGCGCCCTTGCGGATTTCCATGTCGAATTTGTGTGGCGACCCGAGGATATTCTCGCCAAGGACGCCTTCGGCACGGGCGATCTCGACCGCGCGGGTCATCACCGCGATGGCATCGGGATACTCGGACCGCAGGTAGACATACCCCTTGGTGGCCCCGACTCCCAGTCCGGCGATTGCCATGCCCTCGATCAGCGTAAAGGGGTCGCCCTCCATGATCATGCGGTCGGCGAAGGTGCCGCTGTCGCCCTCGTCGGCATTGCAGACGATGTATTTCTGTGGCGCCTCGGCGTCATGCACGGTCTGCCACTTGATCCCGGTCGGAAATCCCGCGCCACCGCGGCCGCGCAGGCCGGAGGTCTTGACCTCGTCCACGATCTGCTGGCCTGTCATCGAAAGGGCGCGTTTAAGCCCGGCAATGCCGCCATGCGCCTCGTAGTCGTCCAGCGACAGCGGGTCGATCACACCGACGCGGGCAAAGGTCAGCCGGGTCTGGCGCTTCATCCAGTCGAGGTCGTCCACCGGGCCAACCGCCTTGGCGCTGCTGCCATCGAGGATGGCTTCCGCGTCGTCCGGCGTTGCGGGGCCAAAGCCGTGGCGAACCCCGTCGATTTCGACCTCGACAAGCGGTTCCAGCCAGATCATGCCACGGGTGCCGGTGCGAATGATCTGCGCCTCGGGTGCGGCCTGTTTCAGGGCCGCGACCACCGCGTCAGCGCCAAGCGCCTTGGCGGCACTGTCCATGGGAACATAGATCTTCATGCGCCCGCCTCCGCCAGCAGTGCATCCATGCGGCTGCGGTCCACCTTGCCTACACAATGGTCGTCCAGCATCGCGGCCGGACCGCAGGCGCAGAGGCCAAGGCAATAGACCGGCTCGACCGTGACCGCGCCGTTGATCGTGGTGCCGTGCCAGTCCAGCCCCAGCTTTGCCAGCGTCTCTTCGGCCAGCGCGTTGCCGCCCATCGCCTGGCAGGCCTCGGCGCGGCAGATCTTCAGAACATGCTTGCCGGCAGGGGCTTCGCGAAAATCGTGGTAGAAGCTGATGACACCGTGCAACTCGGCCTTGGTGATGTTGAGCCGATCCGCGATCATCTGCATGGCGGGCCGGGGAATGTGCCCGAAGTTCTCCTGCAACGCGTGCAGTATCGGCAGCAACGGACCTTCCAGATCGGCATTGGCGTCGATAAGCGCGGCGATCTCGTCTTCGGTGGGTGTGGGGGCGGCTGATTGCATGGGCTAACCTCCTGCGTCCAATTGCGCCAAGCAGACAGAAGGTGCGGGCCGACGACAATATCGCAGATCGGTCGACCGATAGGGATAGGCTATCAATCCGCTTTCGACAGCTTCCTCGCGGTCCGCAAAAGGGCATCCAGAACAGGGGTATGGGGCTCTCGGTACGGGGCCACGAGGCCGACCGCGTGAGACGGCTCGCGGCCCGTCAGCGGCACGACGGTCAGCGGCTTTCCGGCCACGAGGAAGCGCGCCAGCTCCTCGGGCAGCACGGTCAGGTAGCCGCCGGATTCGACATTCGCCACCAGGACGATCGTCGAATTGGATTCGATACAGGTTTCCGGCGAGACATTGGCCGCAGAGAAATTCCGGTTGATGATGCGGCGGTTCTGCATGTCCGGCGTCAGCAGGCACAGCTTTTCGCCCGACAGCTCCTCCCACGCCACGTCATGCCGGTTCGCAAAGGGGGAATCGTTCGTGCACACGAGCATGTACCGCTCTTCGTACAACGGTTCGGTGCTGACCCGCCCCATCGGTTCGTTGTCGAGATAGGAAATGCCTGCATCCACCTCGAGGTTGTCGAGCATCGACATGATCTCGATCGACGTGCGCGACAGTATGGTGAAGTGAACCTTCGGATGCCTGGCATTGAAGCGCTGACACAGCCGCGCCGCCACCGTCAGGGCCGTCGGAATGACGGCGATGCGCAACTGCCCCGACAAGCCATCGCGCTTGACCCGCATTTCCTCGCGCAACTGCCGCGTGTCCCCGACGATCTTCCTGGCCCAGTCCAGCGCAGTCTGGCCTTCCGGCGTCAGCCCGCCAAAGCGCGATCCGCGAAAGATCAGTTGCACGCCAAGCTGATCCTCCAGCGTCTTGATCCCGTTCGACAGGGTCGGCTGGGTGATGCCCAGACCGGCGGCCGCACGACCGAAATGGCCTTCCCTGGCGACGGCGATGAACATTTCCAGCTTGTCAATCATTTGGGTAATGCCAATCGAAACAGGCTGTCCTGATAGATTTCTTGAATGATTGGTCCTTTTCCGGACGCGGCTTTCGCGAAACCGAGGCCCGACACAGTGGCTTCGTCATTCCGGTTCTTCCGCTTTTCGGCCCGACAGGTGGGCAAGAACGGCTTTCCGAACCACCTCGGCAAGCGTGCCGAGGATCAGCCCGATTAGCGGATTGCCCAGAAACGTCGCAAGCGCGGTGACCGCGATGACGGGTCTGCACGACGGCCTGGCGTCGAATAGTCGGCGATTGGCGGCAAGCTCGACCGCGGCGACCAGCAACAAGGCCCCCAGCGTTGCGGATGGGATCGCTAGCAACGCCGTGTGCCGCAGGTATTGCGGAAGCAGCGCCACCAGCAGCAGCGCGGCCCCCAGCATCACCGGCGCGCCGCCGCTGCGCGCGCCGAAACGGTGATGCGCCGCGACACCCCCGGCGCCGTGGCACATCGGAAGCGCTCCGAACGGGGACAAGGCCAGGTTGGCGACACCCGAGGTCAGGCACAGACGCTTCGGCGTCACCCGTGCGGCGCGCGCGCCATAGCTGTCCCGGGCCACGATCGCGGTCAGGATCACCGCGTTGGTCAGGGTCAGGGCAAGCTGCGGCAGGGCGAGGTCGGTAATGGCGATGCGCATGTCTTCAAGGCTTGGAACCGGCGCCAGCCAGCCCGCAGCCGCAACGCCAGCCAGATCAGGCAGGGCCTCGTGACCGACGAAGTGGCCCGCCGCCACGCCGAAACCGAGCGTCATCAGGGCCGCGTGTGTTCCCAGCCGCAACGCCGCAGCGGCAAGCCCCAGCGACAGCAGCCCGATGAGCGGCTGCCCGGCCATTAGCCCAAGCGATATCCAGGCCAGTCCCAGGCCCAGTCCCAACTGAAGCCCGGTCAGCACCGATTGCGGCACCAGGCGCGCGATCCTATCTATGACGCCCGTTCCTCCCAGCAAAAGCAGCGCCAGGCCGATCAGCATTCCGCTGAGCGCGATGGAGGCCGGCGAGATCTCGGCCACCAGCGCCACGGCGACGATGGCCTTCATCGGCTGGACCGGGACCGGCAGCCGGTAGATCAGGCCGGTCGCGATGTAGAAGAGGCCGAAGCCCAGCAGCACCTGCGTCGCCGACAGACCCACAATGGCAATGGCCCCGATGGTCAGCGGCAGCAGCGTGCCGAGATCCCCCAGGGCCCCGTTCACTTCGCGCAGGTCAAAGCGAAGCCGGTCTGACGGGTGCCGCCTCATCGCAACTGCTCCCGATGCTGACGACGCCGCGAAACCCGCGTGGGGTTGCTGAGATCGGACTTGTGCTTCATATCGTCAGCACGAAATTCACGATGACAGGAGACACAAGCCATGAAACTCAGCGCACGCAACAAGCTTGCCGGAACCGTGACCGCCATCGACAAGGGCGCGGTCAACGCGACCGTGCAGATCGACGTTGGCGGCGCCACCATGGTGACAGCGATGATCACCAATGCGTCGGTCGAGGAGTTGGGGCTTGAGGTTGGCAAGACGGCCTACGCAATCGTCAAGGCGTCGGACGTGATCGTCGGGTCCGACTGAGGGTGAAGGGACGGCAGGCAGACCTTTCGGCCTGACCCGGTGGTCTCGACGGTCACGGGGATGCCGTAGACCGTGCTGAGGTTGCACGCGGTCAGCACATCGCTGGCCGGGCCGTCGGCGATGATCCGGCCCTGGTGCATCAGCAGGACGCGGGCATTGAGCGCAAAGGCCTGGTCGGGGTCATGGGTCGACAGGATGATCCCGCGCCGCTCGGACGACGCGCCCTGCGCCAGCTTTGCGATCCGCGCCAGAACCTGCGCCTGGTTCCCGAAATCAAGGCTCGCGGTGGGTTCGTCCATCACGATCAGCGGCGTGTCCTGCGCCAGCGCCCGCGCGATCAGGACAAGCTGGCGCTGACCGCCGGAGAGGCGCGAATAATCGCGCGCGGCGAGGTCCCCGATTCCAAGCTGATCCATGGCCTTTTGTGCCGCATCACGATCCGCCTTGCCCGGTTGCGCGAACGACCCCAGCCGCGCGGTGCGCCCCATCAGGACCACCTCCAGCGCCTCGAACGGAAATGGCGGTGCGTGGGCTTGCGGGACATAGGCGATGCGCCGGGCAATCTCGGCGCGGCGTTGCGCGGTGACAGGGGTGCCGCCAAGGCGAACCTCACCGGCCAGCGGCGGCAGCAACCCCAGCAAGGTGCGGAAGAGCGTGGTTTTCCCGCACCCGTTGGGGCCAAGCAGGCATAGAATATCTCCGGCCTGAACCGACAGGCGCAGATCCGCGCCCACCTGCGCGTTTGCGTATCCGATGACAAGGTTCCGTGCCTCCAGCATCACGACCAACCCCGCCGGCCGCGGGCCAGCAGCCAGACGAAGAAGGGCGCGCCGATCACTGCGGTCAGGATGCCCAGCGGCACTTCGGCCTGCGCCATCGTTCGCGCCGCCGTGTCCACGATCAGAAGATACCCTGCACCGATCAGCACCGAGGCGGGCAGGAGCCGGCCAAAGCCGGGGCCGACGATCATTCGTGCGATATGCGGGATCACCAGCCCGACCCAGCCCACCACGCCCGCCAGCGCCGTGACGCTCGCGGTGATCAGCGTGGCGGCGGCGATCACCAGGAACCGCGTGCGCCCGGCCTCCACCCCCAGCGCGCGCGCCTCCTCGTCACCGAGGCTGAGGACGTTGATCCGCCAACGCAGCAGGGCCAGCGGCACGAGCCCGATCAATACCATGGGCAGTGCGGGACCGATATCTTCGGTGGTGATCGCGGCCAGCGACCCTAGAAGCCAGAACGTGATCGCCGGCAACTGGTCATAGGGGTCGGCCATGACCTTCAGCAGCGACGTTGCCGCGCCGGCCAGCGCGCCGATCACCACGCCGATCAGCACCAGCGTCAGCGTCCGGTCGGTGTTGCGCACCATCGACGCCACCAGCGTGACGACGCCAACCGCCGCCATGCCGCCCACGAAGGCCGACGCCTGGATCGCGGCCACCGGCAGCGACAGGAAGATGCCGGCAACCGCGCCAAGCCCGGCACCGGCCGACACGCCCAGGATATCGGGCGACACCAGCGGATTGCGGAAAAGCGCCTGGTAACTGGCCCCCGCCGCCGCCAGCGCCGCCCCCACCAGCAGCGCCGCGCCGACCCGGGGCAGGCGGATGTTCCATACCACGATCTCGGCCTGGCTTTCTCCTTGCCCCAGCAATGCCGCCAGTGTCTGGCCCGGAGACAGGCCATAGGGGCCGATCATGACCGCACCGAAGGCAAGCACGGCCACACACAGCGCGAGGCCGCCGGTCAAGGTCAGGCCGGGCCTTGAGCCTTTCAGTTCGGCGGTCGTCCCTCGGCCCATGCCAGCAGCCTTTCAAGTTCCTCGTCGCTCAGGTCGACATGATAATAGAGTTCGTAGAAAGCGCGGGTCTCTGCGCGCAGATCGCCCTCCCACCTGTCAGGATAGAGCAATCCGGCCATCCATATCAGGCCCATCATCCGGTTGAGCGATGGCGGCCGGTCGATCCAGCCGAAGGGGGCGGTCGGCGACAGGTAGACGCGCCCCGCCTCGACCGCGTCCATGCCCTGCCACAGCGGGTCGTCGAAGACCCTGCCGTAAAAGTTCGGATCCCACGTCACGATGGTGTCGGGGTTGGCCACGATCACCTGTTCCATGGACACCTGCACCAGACCGCGCGTCGCGCCGCCATCGTCCGCCACGTTGAGCCCGCCCGCGCGCTGGATGATCTCGGTGTTGATCGACCCTTTCATTCCCGTCTCCAGCCCCTCGGGACCACGGGCCAGGTAGACGCGGGGGCGCTCCTCTTCCGAGACGTCTTCGAGAATGGCGTCGATCCGGGCAAACGTCGACTCCACATCCTGCGCCAAGGCGTTGCCGCGTTCCGGCACACCCAGCGCCTCGCCCAGCAGGCGCAGCGCCTCAGGTGTGTTCTCGAACCGTCCGTCAATCAGGATATACGGGATTCCAGTCTGTTCTTGAACCCGGTTGGCGAGGTCGACATAGGTGTCCCGGACCGAACCGAAATCGAGGATCAGGTCGGGCTTGATCTGCAGCACGCGCTCTAGGTTCGCCTCGCCGCCGCGCCCGGTCAGACGGCCGGTTTCGGGCAGGTCTCGATAGGGCTCGGCGATATAGGCGCGCTCCTCGGGTCGCAGGGCGCGGGGCCAGCCGGTCATCGCCTCGGGCTTCATGATGTAAAGCAGGATGGCGGCCGGTGGCCCGGCGGCAAACACGGTGGTCACGTCGTCTGGAATCTCAACGATCCGCCCGGCGCTGTCGGTGATCGTGCGCGCCTGCACCGGCAGCGCCACCAGCAACAGCAGCAGAAGCAGGTATCTCACGTCACTCTCCTTTCGGCACCGCAGTGGCGTCGAAACCGTACTCCGCCAAGACCGACTGGCCCACGGGTGACACGATGTGCAACGCGAGTCCCCATGCCTCTGGTGGGGCGCCATCAAGCACGATCAGGCCGTAATCGGCCCCCACTGACAACGGGTCGGGGACCTGCACGATCTGCAGGTCCGGCACCTCCTTGCGGGCCAGAACGGCGTTGGTGCAATAGGTCAGGAAGAGGTCGGCCTGGTCGCTGTCCAGAACCCAGGCATAGGTGTTGCGCCCCTCGGGCGGCGTGGCGCTGTCGGGCCCGCCGGTCAATTGCAGGGCCTTGGCCTTGAGCGCGTCGGTATGGCCGGACTTGTCGAACAGCTGATACGCGTAGTCGCCCGACGGGTCGGCCTTCGGCGTGGAAGTGCCCAGGCGGGTGTTCTCGTCCAGCATGACGTCGAGCAGCGTCTCGGACGTCACTTCCACCTCGGGTCGCGCCAGACCGCAAAGGCGATTGCGGGCAAAGAGCGCGACGGGACCGCCCTTGCCCGCGCTTTCCAGTGTCCGGGGGTGGCGCATGTTGGCAGAGGCGAAGACGTGCGCCGTCTCTCCCGCCTCGATCCGTTCGCGCATCAGGCCGGAGGGACCAAAAGTGGTCGTGACCGGCGTGCCGTAGGTCTCGGCGAAGTCCGCGGCCACTTCAGACAGTGCGGCTTTCAAGCTGCCCGCGGCGTACAGCGAGAGGTCTTGCGCCTGAGCTTGGTTCATCGTGAGGCCGAGGGCCGCTGCCAGCAGGAATGCGTGTCGCATGGTGAGTTTCCCATTGTTCGTCTTCAGGATTGTTCAGGATTTCGGAGGCGCCACGGGGGTAAAGGCGCAGCGGTCAGGCTTGATGTCGATCAGTGGCGTGCCGTCGAGGCAATCCAGGCCACGCACGATCAGCGTGTTTTCTTCGATGCTCAGCAACCGGACAAGCGACGTGCCGATAGGGTTGGGCCGCACCGGCGAGCGCAAGGCGAAGGTTCCGACGGTCGCGCCGTCACTGCGCGGGCTTTGGCAAACAAGATCGCGGCGGCTGCGGTCCAGCCAGTAAAGCACTTCGATCATCTCGTAGTCTTCCAGCCCTTTCAGGGCAGGGCGCCAGACTGGATCCAGCTCGATCCGGCACTGCGGCCCGTCGCTTCGACCCTGTCGCGGACAGTCCTCGCGCCGCAGCCAGGGCGTGTGGATCGTGCCGATAAAGCGCAGCGCCGCGTCGCCGGGCGCGGGCAGGTCCACGATCGTCTCACCGGGGCGAATGTCTGAGCCACTCACGGCGACCTCCGTAAATTTTGCAGTTCCCCGCACGGCGCAGGAAACAAGGCAGCTGTCCTCGGAACGTAGAATTTCTTTTCAAGCGTTGCTGTACTTGAACTTTATCCGTTGGATCGCATAGTGTGCGAGGGAACGGAAGATTTGCAAGGTGGGAAATTTTGCAGTCTATTGGAGAAGCTTTCAGCCTCGCGCTCGATCTCGTCGCCTCGGGTGATGGGGATCTGGTCGAAATCGTTCTGTTGTCTCTGCGCGTAAGCCTGACGGCCACCGTGCTGGCCTGCCTGATCGGCCTGCCTATCGGCGCGCTGGTGGCCACCGGGCGCTTTCCCGGGCGCAACGCCGTGCTGATCGTCATGAACGCGCTGATGGGGCTTCCGCCGGTGGTCGTCGGCCTGCTCGTCTATCTTCACCTTTCGCGCTCGGGTCCGCTTGGTTTTCTGGGGCTGCTCTACACGCCCACCGCAATGATCATCGCCCAGACCATCCTTATCGCCCCAATCGTCGCGGCGCTGTCACGACAGGTGCTGGAAGATTTGCACGCTGAGTATGCCGAGCAATTCCGGTCGCTTTGCCTGACCAAGCTTCAGACCGTGCAAGCGCTTTTGTGGGATGCGCGGTATTCGCTGCTGACGGTGGGGCTGGCCGGGTTCGGCCGTGCGGTGGCCGAGGTGGGGGCGGTCATCATCGTCGGTGGCAATATCGACCACCTGACGCGGGTCATGACCACCGCCATCGCACTGGAGACATCCAAGGGCGACCTCGCGCTCGCGTTGGCGCTTGGCATCATCCTTTTGGTCATTGCCCTGGGCGTCAATGCCGCCGTGCAATCGGTGCGCATGACCGCGGCGCGGCAAGCCTATGTCTGATGCGGCGCTTCCTCTGAGCCGCGAGATGGCCCCGTCCGCGCGGCCTGCCGCGATTTTGCCGCTGGCGGTGCGTAACCTCGGTCTGCGCTTCGGCAAGACGACCGTGCTTGATGGTGTCAGTTTTGATCTCGGGCCGTCCGGCTGCACCATGGTCATGGGCCCCAATGGCGCAGGCAAGAGCCTGCTGCTGAAGCTCTTGCACGGGCTGCTTCCCCCGACCTCGGGCAGTATCGACTGGCGCGGGCAGGGGCCGCGGGACGTCACCGCGCGACAGGCGCTGGTTTTTCAAAAGCCTGTTCTGCTGCGGCGGTCGGTGGCGGCCAATATCGATTTCGTCCTGAAAGTCCGTGGCAAGGACCGCGCGCGGGTCGCGGCCCTTCTCGATCACGTCGGGCTGGCCCACAAGGCCCATCAGCCGGCGCGCCTCCTGTCGGGGGGCGAGGCGCAGCGACTGGCGCTGGCCCGCGCGCTGGCGGCGGATCCCGAGGTGCTGTTCCTCGATGAACCCACGGCCAGTCTCGACCCCGCGTCGGTCCTGGCCATTGAAAAGATCGTCCGGGACGCCAGCGCGCGCGGCGTGCGCATCGTCTTCGTGACCCACGACATGGGGCAGGCGCGGCGCATGGCCGACGATATCCTGTTTCTCAGCGGCGGCGGTATCGCGGAACACAGCCGCGCCGCAGACTTCTTTCCCGAGCCGCAGAGCAAGGCGGCGCGGGACTACCTGAACGGCAAGATTGTCGTCTGAAAGACTTCACGAAAGGGAGTATCCATCATGCAAATGAAATCATTCGGTGCGGCCGCAGTCGTGCTGGCCCTCACGGGCGGCGCCTGGGCGCAGGATCAGTCGATCATCGTGCAATCCACGACCTCGACGGCAAACTCGGGCCTTTACGACTACCTGCTGCCGATCTTCCAGGACAAGACCGGGATCCAGGTGAACGTCGTGGCCGTTGGCACCGGCCAGGCGATCAAGAACGCCGAGAATTGCGATGGCGACGTGCTGCTCGTGCATGCCAAGCCGTCCGAGGAAAAATTCGTCGAGGCGGGGTTCGGCACCACGCGCACGGACCTGATGTATAACGACTTCGTCATCGTCGGCCCCGATGCCGACCCGGCGGGCGTGGGCGGTATGGACGACGTGCAGGGCGCGTTGTCCAAGATTGCCGAGGCGGGTGCGCTTTTCGCTTCGCGCGGGGATGACAGCGGCACCCACAAGAAGGAAATGGCGCTGTGGTCCGACAGCGGCGTCGATCCCACGGCGGCCAGCGGCGACTGGTACCGCGAGACCGGCTCGGGCATGGGCGCCACGCTCAATGCCGGCATCGGCATGGGCGCCTACGTGATGACCGACCGCGCCACCTGGATCAGCTTCGACAACAAGCAGGATTACCAGATCCAGGTCGAGGGCGACGAGGACATGTTCAACCAGTACGGCGTGATCCCGGTCAATCCAGAGAAGTGTCCCAGCGTGAACGTGGACGCCGCGCAGACCTTTGCCGACTGGCTGGTCTCGGAAGAAGGGCAGGAGGCGATCGCGGCCTACAAAGTGGCCGACCAGCAACTGTTCTTCCCGAACGCATCGGAAAACTGATAGATATGTCGGGGCGGTGGTGCACCCGCCGCCCCAACATCCTTATTCAGGTGCCATGGCCGAACTTGACCTTCCCGATCACGAATACCTGACCGTCAGGGAACTGGCCGAGCTTCTGCGCCTCAAGGAACGCAAGGTTTATGACCTTGCCGCTTCGGGCGCGGTGCCGTGTTCGCGCGCGACCGGCAAGCTGCTGTTCCCGGCCAACGAAATCCGGACCTGGATCGCTCGGGCACAGTCGGGCGGGGGGGAGGGGCAGGGCAAGCTTTCCAAGCCGCGCTCGCCTATCGTGCTTGGCAGTCACGACCCCTTGCTGGACTGGGCGATCCGCCAGTCGGGCTGTGGGCTGGCCACGTTGCATGACGGCTCGAATGACGGGCTTGAACGGTTCACCACCGGCGAGGGCATCGCGGCGGGCCTGCATATCCTCGATGCCGCCACCAATCTCTGGAACGTGCCCGCTGTCTCGAAAGCGGCCTCGCGCCAGAATGCGGTCCTTGTTCGGTTCGCGGTGCGGCGGCGTGGACTCGTTGTCCGAACCGGGGGGCAAGTGCCTGATTCTCTTGGAGATCTTGAGGGTTTTCGGCTTGTTCCGCGGCAGGCGGGATCGGGTACGGATACGCTGTTGCGGCACCTGGCGGAGCGGGAGGGGCTGGATCTGGCTGCGCTGGACCTGGCGGAGGTCGCCCGGACCGAGGACGAGGCCGTGGAGGCGGTCCGGCGCGGGGCGGCGGATACGACCTTTGGGCTGGAAGCGGTTGCGCGGAGTTACGGGCTGGATTTCGTGCCTGTCATCGACGAGGAATTCGCGCTGCTGGTCGACCGAAAGGCGTGGTTTGAGCCGCCTTTTCAGGCGCTTATGAGCTTCTGTGGCTCGGATGCGTTCCGGGCGCGGGCGGAGGCCTATGGGGGCTACGACATCGAGGGTTTCGGCGCCGTCCAGTGGAACGCGTAGCGGGCGACGCGCGCCGGAAGGGGCACATCCGGGATTTCCCTGAACCACCGGACGGGCGGGTTAACGCCGGCGCGAGGCCCGCAAACAGGGGGGTGACACGCGTGCGCCCCCCGTGCACCCCCCGTACACCGCCGCGGTGCGGCGGACGGGCGGCGAAAAAGATGAACGCACCGTGCGCTTCGGCCCGAATATTGCGAGGTCATGAACGCCCCGCGCGGTGCGGCGCGGGGCGCGTGACGCTTCAGTTCAGCGTGTCGGTCAGGCCTTCGGGCTGGCCGGTGACCACGAATGTCAGCGCCTCGGGGTCGAGCCATTCCCGGGCCACGCGGTTGACGTCTTCGAGCGTGACGGCGTTCACCTTGTCGTTGCGGTTGGCGATATACTCGGTCCCCAAACCGTCCATCTGCATTCCGACGGCGATGTTGGCAATCGTGCCGTTGCCGTCGAACCGCAGCGGATAGGCGCCGGTGAGATAGGTCTTGGCGTCGTCCAGTTCCTCCTGGGTCACGCCCTCTTCGCGGATGCGCTGCCACTCGGCCTGGATGACCTCGACCGCCTGGGCCACGCGATCGTTGGCGGACGCGACGCTGCCCATCCAGACCTGCGCGTCGTCACGGTCGGCGAGGTAGGAATAGACCCCGTAGGTCAGCCCGCGCTTTTCGCGCACCTCGGTCATCAGCCGGCTTTCGAAGCCGCCGCCGCCCAGGATGTGGTTGAGCACGAAGGCCGGAAAGAAATCGGGGTCTTCGCGTTCCAGGCCGGGCTGCGCGAAGATGGCGATGGATTGCGGCGTCGCGTAATCGACCACCTTGATCCCGCCGGGCAGGTTGAGCGTGGCGTCATCGGGCAGGGGCGCGCCGGACTCGGGCAGGTCGCCGAGAAGCGTGTCGAGCAGCGAGGCGAGTTCGTCGCTGTCGATGTCGCCCACCGCGCTGACATAGAGACGGTCGCGGGCCAGGGTCGCCCGATGCGCCGCGACGATATCCTCGCGGCTGAGGGCGCCGACGCTGTCGACGGTGCCGTTTTCGTCGCTGCCATAGGGATGATCCCCGTAGACCAGGCTGTCGAAGCGGGCGCGGGCGATCTGTTCGGGGTCCTTTTGATCGGACTGGATGATCGACAGGATCTGCGCGCGGACCCGTTCGATGGCCTCTTCGTCGAAGCGCGGCTCGACGAGGCTGTCCTTGAGAAGCGCCATGGACTCGTCGCGGTTCTCGGTCAGGAAGCGGGCCGACACCGAAAGCGAATCCGGGCCGGCGTCGTAGGAAAACGAGGCGGCCAGGGAGTCCGCCGCGCGCGAGAAGGCACGGGCATCGAGATCGCCGGCGCCTTCCTCGAGAAGGCCGGTCATCAGGTTGACGGCGCCCCGTTTGCCCGGAGCATCTAGAGAGGTGCCGCCGCGAAACCGCAACTCCAGCGCGACGAAGGGGATCGAGTGATCCTCGACCAGCCACGCGTCGATGCCGCCGGGCGTGGTGATTTCCTGGATGTCGACGTCGGCCCGCGCGGGCAGCGCGGCGACCAGCATGAACGCGGCAAGAACCAAGCGGATCATTGAGTCACCTCCTGTGCGGTGATGTATCCCGTGACGGAATTTTTGTCCTGCGCGAAGAGATCGCGCGCGGCGGCCATGACGTCATCGACCGTGACCTGTTCCAGGATGTCGGGCCAGGCCTGGATGTCCTCGACCGTCAGCCCCTGGGTCAGGCCGCGGCCATAGCGGTTGGCGAGCGTGCTGACGTCGTCGCGGGCGTAGATTTCCGCGGCGCGCACCTGGGTCTTGATCCGGTCGAGCCGTTCCTGGGAAAACCCGTCTTCGAGGAACCCGGCAATGATGTCGTCCATCGCCTTTTCGGCGTCTTCGAGGGTGACGTCGGGGGCCGGGACCACGGTGAGGTTGAAGGTCGTGTCGTCCAGCGAGAGGCCGCCGTAATAGGCGCCGGAATAGACCGCGACGCGGGAATCGAATTGCAGCTTCTCGTTCAGGATCGAGGTGGTGCCGTCGCCCAGAACCTCGGCCAGGATCGTCAGGGCGGCGGCCTTTTCCTGATCGCCGCTGTCGCGCTCGGGAGCGAGGTAGGAACGCTGAAGATACGGCTGCGCGACCCGTGCGTCCTGGTAGTAGATCCGCCGTTCGGCCAGCTGGCGCGGTTCCTGTGCGCGGGTGCGCTCGGGCAGATCCGGGTTGGCCGGGATCACGCCGTAATAGGTTTCGGCAAGATCGCGCACCTGGCCGGGATCGACGTCGCCGGCGACGACGAGGATGGCGTTGTTCGGGGCGTAGTAGGTTTTGTAATAGTCCAGCGCGTCGTCGAGCGAGAGATCGACCATTTCGTGCTGCCAGCCGATGATCGGCACGCCGTAGCGGTGATTGAGGTACTGGGCCGCGCCCTGCTGTTCGCGGAAGAGCGCGGAGGGGTTGTTCTCGATGCGCTGGTTGCGTTCCTCGATGATGACGTCGCGCTCTGTCAGGATGTCTTCCTCGTCGAGCTGGAGATTGACCATGCGGTCGCTTTCCATCTTCATCATCAGCTCCAGCCGGTCGGCGGCGACACGCTGGAAATAGGCGGTGTAGTCATAGCTGGTGAACGCGTTGTCCGAGCCGCCGTTGCGCGCCACGGTGGCCGAGAACTCGCCCGGTTCCATGGTTTCGGTGCCCTTGAAAAGCAGGTGTTCGAGGAAATGGGCGACGCCCGAGACGCCGGGCTTTTCGTCGGCGGAACCGGCGCGGTACCAGACCATCTGGACCACGACCGGGGCGCGGTGATCCTCGATCACCACGACATCCATGCCGTTGTCGAGGCTGAACGTGGTGACCGCGTCGTCGGCGAAGGCCGGAGTCGCGACGAGAAAACAAAGGCATAGGCCGGAAAGCCAGTTGCGCATGAAGAACCCCCTGAGGTCAGAAAACGCGTTCATGAGAAGATACGCGGCCCGCGCCGCGTTTCAACGGTGTTGACCTTGTTGTGAGCGGGTCAGCGGCGTCTGTCGCTGGAGTTTGCCGGCGGGTAGGACGGTGTGGGCACGCCTCTGCTGCGCAAACGCGCCGCCTCGGACCGCGAGTCCAGCCACTGGCGCTTGTAGGCGAGGTTGTAATCGTCGTTGATCCCGATGTTCAGGATGTTGACCCGCCCGCGCTGTCTGCGGATCTCGGCATCCTCGCGCGCGAGGGTCTGGCGAATGCCGGGGGTGCTGCCGAAGCGGTTGGCATAGTTCACGAGGCCGCCGTCGGCGCGGCCGATGCCGGTGTCCGCGAGCGCGGCGGGATTGCCGCCGAGGGCCGCCACGCTGTCACCCCGGGGGGTCGGATCGGTGATGTTGGTGCCGCCCGGCGTGGGCGCCGGCAGGGCGCGGTAGCTGTCGGGCGCTTGCAGCGGCTTGCCGGGGACGATGTTGAATTCCTCGGGACCGTTGCCCGTGTTCTTGATCCGCGACAGCTTGACGTCGCCGTCGCGCGAGCCGCAGGCAGAGAGCGCCATCGCAAGGATCATGACCATTATCGCCGGACGTTTCATTTCCCACTCCTGCATCGTTCCGCCAGCCTTATCGTATTCGGACCGGCACGTCACGCCGCCTTTTTACTGTCGCCGCTGAAGACTACCATGCCGAATGCGCCGATGAAAACCGCGATGTCGGCCACGTTGAAAGATGTCGGATTGGTGAAGCCGCAGCACGACATGTTCAGGAAATCGGCCACGGCGCCGTAGATCAGCCGGTCGATGACGTTGCCGAGCGCGCCGCCCACCAGAAGGCCGGCCGAGACCTTCTGCCAGCGGCCCTGCGGATCGGTCCGGACCCACCACAGCACCGCGGCCACGATCACCAGGGCGACGGCGATCCAGATCCACTTGCTGGCGCCGGCGAAGGCGCCGAAATTGATGCCGGTGTTCCACGCCATCTCGAGGTTCAGGTAGGGCGGCAGGACCTCGATCGAGCGGACGGTCTTGAGGTCCAGCACCTGCACGACCCAGTATTTGGTGATCTGGTCGAGCACGAATACGAGACCCGCGACCCAAGCAACCGTGCGCATACTGCTCTCCTTCAAGGCCCGCTTGCATGTGCCGGCCGCTTATTGTTTCGGCTCTTAGTGCCGGAAATGGCGCATGCCGGTCAAGACCATGGCCAGCCCCGCCTCGTCGGCGGCGGCGATCACCTCGTCGTCGCGCATCGAGCCGCCCGGCTGGATCACCGCGGTCGCGCCGGCCTCGGCGGCGGTCAGCAGGCCGTCGGGGAAGGGAAAGAACGCGTCGGAGGCCACGACGCTGCCTTCGGTCAGCGGCGCGGAGAGGCCCAGTTCGGCGGCCATGTCCTGGGACTTGCGGGCGGCGATGCGGCAGCTGTCGACGCGGCTCATCTGGCCGGCGCCGACGCCGACGGTCGCGCCGTCCCTGACATAGACGATGGCGTTGGATTTCACGTGCTTGGCGACTTTCCAGGCAAACAGCATGTCGGCCATTTCCCGGTCCGACGGCGCACGCTTGGTGACGACCCGGAGGTCGTCTGCCGAGACCTGCCCGCTGTCCTTGTCCTGCACCAGGTAGCCGCCCGAGACCTGCTTGAGCATCAGCGCGGCCTCGGCCGGATCGGCAAGCCCGTCGGTGACCAGAAGGCGCAGGTTCTTTTTCGCGGCAAACACCGCCCTGGCGTCGTCGTCGGCGCCTGGCGCGATCACCACCTCGGTGAAGATGCCGGCGATCTCTTCGGCGGTGGCGCCATCGAGCGGCTGGTTCAGGGCGATGATGCCGCCGAAGGCCGAGGTGCGGTCACAGTCGAAGGCGCGCATATACGCCTCTTTCAGCGTCTCGGCGCGGGCCACGCCGCAGGGGTTGGCGTGCTTGATGATGGCGCAGGCCGGACCGTCGGCGGCGGCGAATTCGCTGACCAGTTCGAAGGCCGCGTCGGTGTCGTTGATGTTGTTGTAGCTGAGTTCCTTGCCCTGGACCTGCCGTGCGGTGGCCACGCCGGGACGGGCGGAGCCGTCGGTGTAGAACGCGGCACCCTGGTGCGGGTTCTCGCCATAGCGCAGGGTCTGGGCCAGCTGTCCGGCGACCGCGCGGCGGCGCGGTGCAGCCTCGTTCAGCGCCCCGGCCATCCAGCCCGAGACGGCGGCATCATAGGCGCCGGTGCGGGCATAGGCGTTGAGCGCCAGTTTCTGGCGGAAGGCATAGGTGGTCTGGCCGTCATGCGCGTCCAGTTCGGACAGGAGCGGCTCGTAATCCTCGACATCCACCACGACGTTGACGAAGGCGTGGTTCTTGGCCGCGGCGCGGATCATCGCGGGGCCGCCGATGTCGATATTCTCGATGCAGGTGTCATAGTCGGCGCCCTTGGCGACGGTTTCCTCGAACGGGTAGAGGTTGACGACCAGCAGGTCGATGGGACCGATACCGTGCTCGTCCATGGACGCCAGGTGGTCGTCATTGTCGCGCAGCGCCAGAAGGCCGCCATGCACCATCGGGTGCAGTGTCTTGACGCGCCCGTCCATCATCTCGGGGAAGCCTGTCACCTCGGCCACGTCGCGCACGTCGAGCCCGGCCTCGCGCAGCGCCCTGGCGCTGCCGCCCGTCGACAGCAGCTCGACGCCGCGCTGGGCGAGGGCACGGCCCAGGTCGATCAACCCGGTCTTGTCGGAAACGGAAAGAAGTGCGCGGCGCACGGGGGCGAGATCGGTCATGGGGCAGCTATTCCTTGTGGCAGTCCTGGGTCGTGTTCAGCTGAGGGCCACCGGCGTTCGCCCGTCTTCCGCCAGATCGCGCATCCCGATCGGCGAGTCCTGCGGCTTGGCCAGTGACCACCTCGTGCGGGTCGCATACTCCATCGCGCGCCCGGATAGAACGATTTGTTTGGTCGCACGTGGTTTCAGGCGATTGGTGTCCAGATAGACGCTGGAGTCCACCGACAGGCGGGCGGTGCCATCGGCCCGGAAGATCCAGATCTCGCCGCTCTTGAGCGCCATCGACACCGCCGCGCCGCCCATGTCGATGGACACATCCACGTCCGGGTGCAGGTGAAACCGGATATCGAACGGGATGCCTTGCAGTGTCATCGTGTCGAGCGCCCGGTCGAAGCGTCGCTTGTCGGCGTCGGTCAGCGCCAGCAGCATGTCCTCTCCGGCGATGCCGCGGCCGTCGAAGGTCATTTCCAGCTTGCGCACATGGGTCAGGCCGTAGCCCCTGACATAGCCGTCGTGCCCGCCTTCGAAGGTCAGGCCGTCCGGCGCGTGGTTGACCCGTATCGGCACCTCGGTGGGGCCTTCGGTCAGCATGTCCTGCTTGGGCGCGGTCTTGCCCAGGCGGCTGCTGGAATGGCCGTTCAGCACCAGGGTGGAATGCGACGGCGTGGCCCGGCCGGCACGGCGCCACGCGGTTCCGAAACTGGCGCCCGCGCCGCAATTGACGATCAGCGGACGTCGGCCCGATGTCAGTTCGAACGCCAGCGTCGAGGCGTGGGCGCCCGTCGAGGCCCGCCCCTGGGGCGGGGGTGCGGCGTCGATGATCAGCGAACAGCGCCCCGCGCTGAGCCGCGCAAAGCCCATCGACAAGCCGTTGGCATGGCGGCCCTTGATCTGGCTGGCGGCAAGCGCCGCGTCGAGCCGCCCGTCGAGCCCGCGCCCGCCGCCGTGAAAGCGGGCGAGCCCACCGTCGGAATGGCGCAGGGTGCGCAAGGTGGGGCTGATGCGCTCGATCGCGGCCCAGTGGGCGGGATGCGGGTTCTGGCCCGACTGGGTCAGGGTTTCGGCGGCCCATGTGAGCAGGGTGAAGACCTCGAGCAGTTCCTCGGGGTTGCGGGTGGGCAGGCCGCCCTGTTCGTCGATCTGGCGGGCGCATTCGCGGGCCAGCGCGGCAGAGGCGGGCGCGACCCGGGCCGACATGCCTTCGAGCGACAGCCCGGCATAGACGAGGCCGGTCAGCGCCTCGAACCGCGGCAGGCCGGGCGTGGTGGCGCGCCAGCGGCGGGACAGGAACAGGGTTTGCTGCGCCAGCGACCGCAGGAACAGGTCGGATTGCTGTTGCGTGCGGCCCGACAGAAGAAAGATCGCGTGGTTGATCCAGCGGATGATGCGCCGTCCGGTCAGGTCGGGCCGCCAGCCCGGGCCGCGCCCGCGTCCGTAAAGCTCGATCCAGCGCCAGAGCCAGGCCTGCGCGCAGGCCCGCGCCGGGGCGTCGCCCGCGGCGGCCAGGTCATCGAGCCAGGTGAAGCCGTGCACCTCTCGCGAGAAGGCGAGGTCGGGGGGCGGAATGTCCCACGGGGTCTTGTCGGGATCGCGGACGAGGTGACCGGCGAAGAGGAAGTTGCCGGCGCAGAGCTGGCGACCGCGGGCGAAGCTGCCGATGGTGCGGGGATCGGGTTGCGACACGAAGGCCGCCACGCGGCCGCCGAAGGTGGACCGCCGGGCCTCCAGACGGTTCAGGAACCGCGTCACGCGCGGTAGATCGTGATCGGATGTCGACATCGAATCCCAGCCTCGACACGCTCTTTCTGGCGTTGTCGGGTCAGTATACGCCGCCGCGCGCACCAAGTCACGCAAGGAAGGCGGGGCGCGGGATCAGGTCTTGCGCAGAAGCGCGATGTAGAAGCCGTCCATGCCGCCCAGGTCGGGCCAGTGATCGGGGCGCAGGCGCAGGCCGCCTTCCTCGGTGATCCAGGCCGGGTCGATGCCGGGGCGGTCCAGCGCGGCGGTGTCGGTTGCGAGGCCCGGATGGCGGGCCAGCGCCTCTTCGACCTGCACCTCGCCCTCGTCGGGCAGCAGCGAGCAGGTGCAGAACAGGAGCCGCCCGCCGGGCGCGAGCAGGGTCAGGGCGTGGTCGATCATCCGCGCCTGCTGCTCGATCAGCGCGCCGAAGTCGGAGCCGTCCTTGGCGTGGGGCAGGTCGGGGTGCCGCCGGATCGTGCCGGTGGCCGAGCAGGGCGCATCGACGAGGATGGCGTCGAAGGACCCTTCGGTGAAGGCGAAGGCGTCCTGCGTGACGCAGGTGGCGGACAGGCCGGTGCGGTCGAGGTTCTCGGTGACGCGGGCCATGCGCTTTTCCGAGGTGTCGAGGGCGGTGACCTGGGCGCCGGCGGCGGCGAGTTGCAGGGTCTTACCGCCCGGTGCGGCGCAGAGATCGAGAATGAACTCGCCGGGGCGGGGCGCCAGGATGCGCACGGGCAGGGCGGCGGCGGCGTCCTGAGCCCACCAGTGGCCGTCCTCGAAACCGGGAAGGGCCGAGACCTGGCCCGCGTCGCCGATCCGGACCGAGCCGGTGGGCAGCGCCGTGCCGCCGAGGCGGTCGGCCCAGGCGGCCGGGTCTTCGCCCGGCTTCAGCGTCAGGTCGAGCGGGGCGCCGGCGAAATGCGCCTTTTCCATCGCCGAGACCGCGCCATTGCCCCAGGCCGACACCAGCGGATCGCGCAGCCAGTTGGGCAGGCGGGGGATGCGCAGGTCCTTCCACGGCTTGCCGGCGTCACCGGCCATCTGGCGCAGGATCGCGTTGACCAGCCCGCGCAGGCGCTTGTAGCGCGGATGGGTGCCGACAAGGGTCACCAGTTCGTCCACCACGCCATGGGCGTCACCGCCCATGCACAGCTCGACCGTGCCGAGGCGCAGGATGTTCATCACGTGAAGCTGCGGCGTCTTGCGCAACTGCCGCGCCAGCAGGCGGTCGGCCCGGTCCATGCCGCGCAGCGTGTCGTTGGCCAAGCGCAGCGCCCGGGCGCGGTCGGGCGGTGAGAGGCGCGAAAGCGGTGCGGTGAGTTCGGCCAGAAGGCGGCCGTCGCCGAGCACCTTGTCGAGCAGGGCCACGGCTGTGCTGCGGGGAGTTGGCGCGGGCATCGGTCATCCTTGGCCTTTGAACAGGGCTGGCCTATATCAGTGGCATCAAGAGGAAGGAAGCCCGGCCATGTCGGAAGACCGCAAAGACCTGCCACCCGAAGCCCAACGCGCCCTGGCCGAAGCCGAGGCGCGGCGCAAGGATGCCGAGGCGCTTGCCCTGCCGAAGGAGCTGGGCGGGCGCAAGGGCCCCGAACCCGTGCGCTATGGCGACTGGGAGAAGAAGGGCATCGCGATCGACTTCTGAGCGATGCCACGCACCGCTGACGTTATTGCAGTTGCAGGTCGGCGTAGTCGCCTGTGCCCTGGTCCGAGATGAAGCGGACGGTGGAGCCCTGAACCCTCACCGCCTGGCAATTGGCGCCGAGGTTGCGCTGACCCCAGTAGAGGTCGCGGCAGAAATAGCCCGATTTCCACTGCCACGCGCCGGTGACGGGTCGACCGAAGGCCCGGCCTACGATCTGTCCCGACGGCGTGACCGTCAAGGTGATACCCAGGCGCGTGAGATTTTTGTTGGCGACCACCGAAACGAATTCGGACCTGTCGTCGATCTGGTCGAAACTTTCCGCAACAGCGGGGCCACTCAATAGCGCGGCGATACTCGCAAGAACAGTCAGGCGCATCGTCGGAACTCCCTGTAACAAACAATGTCTGTTACGGCGCGCCGGCCGATCTGGATCAGTTTCGGCCCCGTCAGTCCTCTTTCAGGCCAAGCACGTCGAGCATGTCGTACTGCCCCGGTTTGCGGCCCTGGCCCCACAGCGCGGCCTTGAGGGCGCCACGGGCAAAGACCGCCCGGTCCGAGGCGACGTGGCGCAGGATGATCCGTTCGCCCGCCGCGGCGAACATGACGTCGTGTTCTCCGACGATGTCCCCGCCGCGAATGGCGCTGAAGCCGATATCGCCCTTCGTGCGGGCGCCGGTGATGCCGTCGCGCCCGCGGTCGGCGGCCTGGTCCAGCGACACGCCGCGCCCGTCCGCCGCGGCCTGCCCCAGCATCAGCGCGGTGCCCGAGGGCGCGTCGACCTTCTGGTTGTGATGCGCCTCGATCACCTCGATGTCGTAGTCGTCATCCAGCGCGGCGGCGACCTTTTTGGTCAGTTGCACGAGCAGGTTGACGCCCAGGCTCATGTTCCCGGCGCGTATGATCGTGGCGTGGCGGGCGGCCGCGTCCAGTTTGGCCAGGTCGTCGTCGGCAAATCCGGTGGTGCCGATGACGTGCACGCAGCGGGCCTGTGCGGCCAGCGCGGCAAAGTCCACGGTGGCTGCCGGTGCGGTGAAATCCAGGATGGCATGGGCCCTGGAAATGGTGTCCAGCGGGTCGTCGGAGACGGTGACGCCGTTTGCCGCGCCACCCATCGCCTCGCCCAGGTCCCGACCGATCCAGGCATGGCCGGGCCGTTCCAGCGCACCGACCAGCTTTGCCCGGTCCGAGGCGGTCACGATTTCGGTCAGCATCCGGCCCATGCGCCCCGAAGCGCCTGTCACCACGATCCCCGGCAGGTCGGTCATTTCCATCTCCGTTCTTTGGTGCGCATTGCATAGCGCGGCGATCATCGCTTGGCAAAGACCCATGCAGGGCTTAGATGCAGTTCCATGGCAAAGAACAAGTTTCATGACGGACCCGGACCCTCGCAGCGGCAGTTGCGGGTTGGCGAGTTGATCCGGCGGACGCTGGCGGAGGTGCTGGCGCGCGGAGACATTCACGACCCAGAGCTGAACCGCCTGTCGGTGACCGTTGGCGAAGTGCGGACCTCGCCGGACCTGAAAGTGGCGACCGCCTATGTGCTGCCGCTGGGCGGGCAGGGCCAGGATGACGTGCTGGACCTCTTGGGCCGCAACAAGGGCGAGTTGCGACGGATCATCGGCAAGAAGGTCGGCCTGAAGTTCGCGCCCGAGCTGCGGTTCCGGCTGGACGAGACGTTCGACCAGCTGGACGAGACGCGGCGGCTTTTTGCGCAGGACGCCGTGCGGCGCGACGTCGAGAACTGAGCCGATGTGGCGGTGGGTCCTTTTGGCTGTGGCGGTGCTGGCGGGACCGGCCAAGGCCGTGGAGTGTCAGAAGATCAGCGTCGAGGGCAGCCGGTATACCGCCTGCAAGGTCGATGCCGGCCACGAGACGCTGCGCCTGTTCCTGAACGACCCGATGACCGGCGCGCCGCTGGGCAGTTTCAGCAGCGTCGAGCGACAGGTACGCGGCGAGGGCGGCAAGCTGCTTTTTGCGATGAATGCCGGTATGTACCACCAGGACCGCAGCCCGGTGGGCCATTACGTCGAGGCGGGACGCGAGGCCAAGGGGCTGATCACCCGCGAGGGGCCGGGGAATTTTGGCCTGCTGCCCAACGGTGTGTTCTGCATCGGCGAGGGCCGTGCCGACGTGTTCGAGACAAGGCGGTTCGAGCGGGACGGGCCGGCCTGCACCCATGCCACGCAGTCCGGGCCGATGCTGGTGATCGACGGCCAGCTGCATCCGCGGTTTCTGAAGAACAGCGACAGCCTGCATGTGCGCAACGGCGTCGGAACATCCGCCGACGGGCGCACGGCGTGGTTCCTGATTTCCGAGGACAAGGTGAATTTCCACAGCTTCGCGCGGGTGTTCCGGGATGTGCTGAAGACGCCGCAGGCGCTGTATTTCGACGGCAGCATCTCGCGGCTGTATGCGCCCGCGCTCGACCGGCATGATGGCGGGTTCCCGATGGGACCGATCGTGGGGGTCGTGGCGCCCTGAGCGGCGGGGCATCGCGCCCGCGCAGTGACCCGCGAATTGACAGGTGCCGGGGGCTGCGGTACGCGGCGGCCTTCGGACAGCAAAGAGGCGACGGCATCATGGGGCGCAAGCGCAAGGGACGCGATATTTCGGGGTGGCTTGTCGTGGACAAGCCCGCGGGCATGACCTCGACCGCGGTGGTCAACAAGGTGCGCTGGGCGTTGCAGGCCAGGAAGGCGGGCCATGCCGGGACGCTGGACCCCGAGGCGACGGGCGTTCTGGCCGTGGCACTGGGCGAGGCCACCAAGACGGTGCCGTTCATCACCGATGCGCTGAAATCCTATCGCTTCCTGGTGCGGCTGGGGCAGGCCACCAATACCGACGATGCCGAGGGCGAGGTCGTGGCCGAAAGCGACGCGCGCCCGAGCGATGCCGAGATCAAGGACGCGCTGAGCGGGTTCGTGGGCGAGATCCAGCAGGTGCCGCCGAAGTTCTCGGCGGTCAAGATCGACGGCGAGCGCGCCTATAAACGCGCCCGCGACGGCGAGGATTTCCAGGTCGAGGCGCGTCCGCTGTGGGTCGAGGAGCTGTTGCTGACGGACCGGCCCGATGCCGACACGGTCGAGCTCGAGATGGTGTGCGGCAAGGGCGGTTACGTGCGGTCGATCGCGCGCGACCTGGGCGAGGCGCTGGGCTGTCACGGGCATGTGGCCTCGCTGCGGCGGGTCTGGTCCGGGCCGTTCCGGGCCGAGGATGGCGTGACGCTGGAGCAGGTGAACGCGCTGGCGCAGGACCCGGCGCTGGACGACCACCTGAGGCCGCTGGAAGAGGGCTTGTGCGACCTGCCGATGGTGACCTGCAACGAGATGAGCGCGGCGCGGCTGCGGCACGGCAACCCGGCGCCGGTGATCGGCGGGTCGGTCGAGTATGGCGACGAGTGCTGGGCCGCCCTGAAAGGGCGCGCGGTGGCCGTGGGGCATTTCAAGGGGGGCGAGCTCTACCCCAGCCGGGTGTTCAACCTGGCGTCGGTGGCGCAATGACCCAAGGCCCGCACGATCCGGGCGGCAAGGTCCGGCTGCGCCTGCCCGACGGCGTGCTGGGCGGCGCGCGGTTTTCCGACTGCGGGCGGTATCGCCAGGCGCTGATCCGGGACTGGACGCCGGAGGGGGCCGCGCCCCGCACCGTGCTGTTCATCGGGATGAACCCGTCGGTGGCGGATGCGGCGGCGTCGGACCCGACCTGCCACAGGGAACTGATGTTCGCCCGCGACTGGGGGTTCACCCGCTACCTGAAGGGCAACGTGCTGGACTGGCGGGCGACGTCGCCCAGGGATATCCCGCACGATCCGGCGGTGGCGTGCAGTGCCGACAACGTGCCGGCGCTGGTCGAGATGGCGCAGGAGTCCGAGCTTGTGGTGCTGGCCTATGGCAAGCTGCACCAGCGTTTTGCCGGCGTGGTGCGCGATGCGCTGATGGCGGTCGAAGCGACCGGGCGGCCCCTGAAATGCCTGGGCCTCAACAAGGACGGATCCGCGAAGCACCCCTTGTACCTGCGCAAGGACACGCCGTTGCGGGACTTTCCGATGCCGGCGTAGATGTGAACTCTCAGTAGGTTGTTGATCCGGTTCGGAGTTAGGCTGCAATCGCCAAACTCCGGCCGAGGACCCCGAAGGGTGAACAACCCACATCAAGGTGGACGTCTCACTGTTCATAGTCGAGAGCTTGTCGTCGCCCGCCATGCCGCATGAGGGCGGCGGTCATCGCCGAGCGCCTCGGTTTGGCCCGCCCGACCGTCGCGCGGTGGCTGGCCCGCCATGGTGTCGGACGACGCGTGGCGTTCGATCCGCCGCCACCCGTCCGGTGCTGTCAGCGGAAGAGGCCGGGCGACCTGATCCATACCGACATCGAGAAGCCGGGTCGCTTCGACCGGCCGGGCCATCGCGTCACGGGGTCACGGACGAAGGGATCGAGCCGCGGCGCCGGCTGGGACCTTGTCCATGTCGCCGTCGATGACGCGACCCGGCTGGCTTATGTCGAGGTCCTGCCCGACGAGCGGAAGGAAGCGCCGCCGCCTTTTTGGGCCGCGCGCGGGCCTGGTTCGCCGCGCGCGGCATCAGGGTCGAACGGGTGATGACCGACAACGGGTCATGCTACCGATCGCGCCGCTTCCGCCAGGTCCTCGACGCACACACCATCCGCCACATCCGGACCCGGCCCAACACGCCCAAAACCAACGGCAAGGCAGAGCGCTTGATCCAGACCCTCATCCGCGACTGGGCCTTCGGGGCGACCTGCGCCTCCTCCGCTGCGCGCAACTCTGACCTGCAGCGATGGCTTGACTGGTTCAACCTTCGAAGACCACACTCAGCCCTCAATGGCCAAGCTTCGACAATGGCTCTGAACAACCTTATGAGACGTCACACCTAGCCAAGCAGAGATGCCAACGTGAAACGGGCGCCCCGAGGGAGCGCCCGTTTTTTTAGTGTTGGGTCACCTGCCGGCGTTACTGCGGGTCTTCCTGTTCCGCGTCCAGCGACAGGGCGACGAAGCGCGGTTCGCCGGCGCGGCGGACGAGCAGCAGGATCGACTTGCGGCCCGCCTCGCGCGCATCCGCGATCCGGTCTTCCAGATCGGAGATGCTGGACAGCTTCTGCTGCCCGGCCTCGGTGATGACGTCACCGGCGCGCATGCCCTTCTCGTAGGCTTCCGACAGGTTGTCGATGTCCGCCACGACGAGGCCGGAGGCGTTGTCGTCCAGCTCCAGCTGGCTGCGCAGTTCGTCGTCGAGCTGCGACAAGGTGAGGCCGAGGATTTCGACCTCGGACGGTGCCTCGGATTCGCCGGGCTGGGCCGCTGGCACGACGCCTTCGGCGGCTTCGCGGCGGCCAAGCGTCACGCGCAGGGTCTGGGTCTTGCCATCGCGGAAGACGACGACGCGCACGGTCTTGCCCACGGAGGTGTTGCCGACCCGGCGGACGAGGCCGCGGGTGTCTTCGACATCGTAGCCGTCAAACTGCATGATCACGTCGCCCGATTCCATGCCGGCCTCGGCCGCGGGACCTTCGGGGACATCCGTCACCAGAGCGCCGGCCACTTTTTCAAGGCCCATCGCCTCGGCCACGTCATCGGTCACGTCCTGGATGCGGACACCGAGCCAGCCGCGGCGGGTTTCGCCGAATTCCTGCAACTGGTCCACCACGCGGGTGACGACGTTCGAGGCCATCGAGAAGCCGATGCCGATCGAGCCGCCATTGGGCGACAGGATCGCGGTGTTCACGCCGACGACCTGGCCGTCGAGGTTGAAGAGCGGGCCGCCCGAGTTGCCGCGGTTGATGGCGGCGTCGGTCTGGATGTAGTCGTCATAGGTGCCGCTGAGCTCGCGGTTGCGGGCCGAAACAATCCCGGCAGACACCGAGAAGCCCTGGCCGAGCGGGTTGCCCATGGCAATGACCCAGTCGCCCACGCGGGCGGTGTCGCTGTCGGCGAAGCTGACGAAGGGCAGCGGCTCGTCGGCGTCGACCTTGAGCAGGGCGATGTCGGTCTTGGGGTCGGTGCCGATCACGTTTGCCGTGAGTTCCTTGCCCGAAAAGAACTCGATGATGATCTCGTCGGCGGTTTCGATCACGTGGTTGTTGGTGACGATGTAGCCGTCTTCGGAGATGACGAAGCCCGAGCCAAGCGCGGAGGTGCGACGGGGCCGGTCGCCTTCGCCGTTGTTGTTCCGGTCCTGGAAGTCACGAAAGAAATCCTCGAAGGGGGAGCCTTCGGGGACGATGGGGGACGGCCCCGTGCCTTGGGCCACGACGGTGGACGTAGTGATGTTGACCACGGCCGGGCTGACCTTTTGCGCGAGGTCGGCAAAGCTTTCGGGGCGGGCGCTGGCGCTGATCGCCTGGGCGATGACGAGGGCCATTGCCAGCGCCGTGAGCCAGATCGCGCGGATCGCCGCAGGCGGTGTCATGGGTTGAGAGAGAGTTTGTGCTTTCACGCGAGACCACTCCTTGATCCGTAGTTGAAATTCGAAGGGCCTGCCGCAGCCATGCGCTGGCAGACTGTTCTGAAGATTATTTAGGCGCGCTGGACGAGAACGCAAAATTCACAACACGATGTCACGCCCATGTGAACGTTTTGTTGACGATGACGCAAGCGCCTTGGGTCATGCGCCCAGCATTTTGGCGCACCAGACCAGCACGACCCCGAAGGCCAGTGCCACGAGACCGACCAGGCGCCGCTGGTCCTCTGGCATCGCGCGCAGGGCGGCCAGCATCTGTTCCACAAGCGAAGGGGCCAGTGCGTACACCAGCCCCTCGACAATCAGCACGAGCCCGAAGGCCAGGAAGATCGTTGCGATCAATTGGTCACGTCCTCGTTGACCGGGTTATCCTGTTCGGCCTCCTCGGCTTCGGTCTCTGCCTCGGCTTCGGCTTCGGCCTCCTCGGCGGCTTGCTCGCTGGCCTCTTCCTCGGCGGCCTCGGCCTCTTGCTGGGCGGCGTCCTCTTCGAGGCGCTGGCGTTCGCTTTCGGGCAGGTCCGGCGAGATTTCCGTCTCGGGCGCCATTTCGCGCAGGCGGTCGATGTCGATCTCCTCGAGCGCGACCTCGCCCAGGCCATCGGCGCGCACGGCGTCGAACATCTGGCCCAGGAACTCGCTTTGCGGCGAGAAGACGAGGGTGGAGTTCTGCTCGTTCATCGAGCGTTCGAGGGCGGCCAGAGAACGGTAGAAGGCGAAGAACTCGGGATTGTTGCCGAAGGCCTCGGCGTAGATCCGGTTGCGCTCGGCGTCGGCCTCACCGCGGGTGATCTCGGCCTCGCGTTCGGCGTTCGACACGGTTTCCACCACGGTGCGGTCGGCGGCGGCGCGCACCCTTTGGGCGGCCTCGTTACCGCGGGCGATCTCGTCGGCGGCCTCGCGTTCGCGCTCGGCCCGCATCCGGGCGAAGGTGGCGTCGAGGTTCTGCTGCGGCAGGTTGGTCTGCTTCAGCCGGACGTCGACGATTTCGAGCCCCAGCCCGGCCGCGCTGGCGCGGGCCTGTTCGAGGATGCGCACCGCGAGGTCGCGCCGCTGCGGCGACAGGATGGTGTCGGACGTCACCTGGTCGGCACCGAGAACCTCGCGGATCTGGGCGTTGAGGACCGAGGCGAGCCGGTCTTCGGCGACGCGGGTGCCGCCGATGCCGACGGCCTGCCGGAACTGGACCACGTCGGCGATGCGGTAGCGGGTGAAGGCGTCGACCACCAGGCGGCGGTCATCGGAGGGCGTGACCTCGATCGCGTCGGTGTCGAGCGACAGGATCCGGCGGTCATAGCGCACGACCTCCTGGATGATCGGGATCTTCACGCCGAGGCCGGGTTCGTCCACGACCTTCTTGATCTGGCCGAATTGCAGCACGAGCGCCTTTTCGCGTTCGTCCACGATGTAGAGCGAGGACAGGATGCCGATGATCGCAACGGCGAGGACGGGAAGTAGCAGAGCGGATTTACGCATCAGTTCGATCCTCCGTTGCCGGTCTGGTTCGAGCGGCGCAACTGGTCAAGGGGCAGGTAGGGCAGCACGCCCTCGCCCGAGGCCCCGCTGGATTCGTCGAGCAGGATCTTGTCCATCTTGCCCAGCGTGCGTTCCACCGTTTCGAGGTAGAGACGGCGCTGCGTCACCTCGGGGGCTTCGTTGAATTCCTGGGCCACGGCGATGAAGCGGCTGGCCTCACCGATGGCTTCGTTCACCACGCGGGCGCGGTAGCCCTCGGCCTGTTCGAGCACCTGCGCGGCTTCGCCGCGGGCCTCGGCCAGAACGCGGTTGGCGTAGGCGTCGGCCTGACGCTGGAGGCGGTCGCGTTCCTGTTCGGCGGCCTGCACCTCGCGGAAGGCGTCGATCACCTCGCGCGGGGGGTCGGCGGTGTCGAGGTTGACCCGGACGATGTTGATGCCGCTGTCGTATTCGTCGAGCGTGGACTGGATGTTTTCCCGCGCGGTGTCGGCGATGATGCCCCGGTCGCGGTTGAGGATCGGCGCGAGGTTCGTCGCGGCGATGATCTCGCGCATGACGGCCTCGGACACGGCCTGCACGGTCAGCTGCGGGTCACGGATGTTGAACAGGAGCTTGGCGGGATCGTTGATGTTCCAGACGACCTGGAAGTCGATGTCGACGATGTTGGCGTCGGTGGTCAGCATCAGGCCGTCGCCGCCCGACGCGCTGCCGCGCCCGCTGCCGATATTCTCGGTCCGCTCGGAGGTGACGTTGACGACCTCGGCGGTCACGAGGGGCCACGGCGCGAAGTTCAGGCCGGGATCGCCGGTGGAGTAGTACTTGCCGAGAAAGAGCTCGACCGATTGTTCCTCGGGCTTGACGGTGTAGAAGCTGGCAGCCCCCCAGAGCGCGACTGCGATCAGGGCGCCGATCACGATGGTGCCGCGCCCGAAGCCGGGGCCGCCGCCGCCATCGCCGCCGCCGACACCGTTGCCGCGGCCCTTGCCGCCGCGCCCGCCCATCAGGACGCGCAGTTGATCCTGTCCACGGCGGACCAGTTCGTCGATTTCCGGAATCTGCGACCCGCTTTCGGGGGGCCGTCGGTTGTCATTGCCGCGGTTGCCGCGATCGTCGTCGTCGCCACCGCCGCGGTTGCCACCGCCGCCGCCGCCCCAGGGGCCGCCAGAATGTCCAGCCATGTAATCTCTTCCCTTCATCCTATCGCGCAGAGCGCCATCCCTGTGTCATAACTGTGCACAACAGTCAAAAATTCAACCTGTCCGCATCGGGTCACGCATCGTCACGATCTCTTCCGACATGGTCGGGTGCACGGCCACGGTGCGGTCGAAATCCGCCTTCGTCGCGCCCATCTTGATCGCCACGCCGGCCAGCTGGATCATCTCGCCCGCGCCCGGTGCGACGATGTGGCAACCGAGAACCCTGTCCGTATCCCTGGAGACGACCAGCTTCATCAGCACGCGGTAGGGCTGACCGGCGAAGGCGGTGCGCATGGGGCGGAACGAGGTGCAGTAGACATGCACCGGCTCCTGCTCGCGGGCCTCGTCCTCGGTCAGGCCGACCGTGCCGAATTCGGGTTGGGTGAACACCGCCGAGGGGATCAGCTTGTGATCGACCGGCGTCGGGTTGTCCTTGAACACGGTTTCCACGAAAGCCATGCCTTCGCGGATGGCCACGGGCGTCAGGTTGACCCGGTTGGTCACGTCGCCGATGGCATAGACCGAGGGCACGGCGGTCTGGCTGTAGTCGTCGACGACGATCTCGCCGCCGCGGCCGAGTTCGACGCCGATCTCCTCCAGCCCCATGTCCTGCGTGTTGGGCGCGCGGCCGGTGGCGAAGAGGACCTTGTCGAAGACCGCTTCCTTGCCGTTGGTCGCTTTGACCCAGATCGGGCCGTCGTGATCCTTGGAAATGTCGCGGGTCTCGGGCTCGTTCGCGGGGGCACCCATGGAGGCGTCGGACGAGGTGAGCGCGCCGCTGGCGCTGTGATCCTCGGAGGCGGGCGCCATGTCGACGATATTGGTGCCGAAATGCAGGTCGATGCCCTTTTCGCTCATGCCTTCGGCGATGATGCCGCGGGCCTCTTCGTCGAAGCCGCGCAGGATCTGGGCGCCGCGGTAGTAGAGCGTGACGTCGACACCCAGGCCGGCCATGACGCAGGCGAATTCACAGGCGATATAGCCACCGCCGACGATCAGCATGGATTTCGGCAGCGCCTCCAGGTGAAACAGGTCGTCGGAGACGATGCCGAGATGCGCGTTCGGGATCTCGGGGCGGACGGGATGGCCGCCGGTGGCGACGAGAATGTGTTTCGCGGTCACCTCTTCGCCGGTGGACAGGGTGACGGTGTTGGGGTCCTTCAGCTGCGCGCGGGCGTCGTACATGGTGACGCCGGAATTGCTGAGCAGGCTGCGATAGACGCCTTCGAGGCGATCCAGTTCGCCGTGCAGGCGGTCGCGGAAACCGCACCAGTCGAAGTCGCCCAGCGACATGTCCCAGCCATAGGCCCGCGCCTCGTCGGGCAGGTTGGAAAACTCGGAGGCGAAGACCATCAGCTTTTTCGGCACGCAGCCGCGGATGACGCAGGTGCCGCCATAGCGGTCGTCCTCGGCCAGGGCGACCTTGGCCCCGGTGGCGCTGGCCACGCGGGCGGCGCGCACCCCGCCGGAGCCGCCGCCGATCACGAATAGGTCGTAGTCATAGGCCATATGGGCGGGCCTTTCAGTCTTGCAGGTCGGTGAAGAGGTTGTCGGTCTCGACGAAATCGAGCCGGTCCTCGGCGACGGTGCCTTCGTTGATGTCACGCGTTTCGACCCGGCCATCGCCGTAGCCGAGGATCACCACATCGCAGATGTCGATGAAAAGGCCGTTCTCGACCACGCCGGGCATCTGGTTCAGGACCATGGAAAGCTGGTGGGCGTTGCCGATGCGGCCCAGGTGAAGGTCGAGGATGTAGTTGCCCTCGTCGGTGACGAAGGGGCTGTCGCCGTTCATGCGCAGGGTGGCGTCGCGGCCGAGCACGTCCATCGAGATCAGCAGTTCCTCGATCAGCGACTTGGTGGTCTGCCAGCCGAAGGGAATGACCTCGACGGGCAGGGGGAAGGCGCCGAGTTTCTCGACCTCCTTGCCGACATCGGCGATGACGATCATCTGGTCCGAGGCGGTGGCCACGATCTTTTCCTGCAGAAGCGCGCCGCCGCCGCCCTTGATGAGGTTGAGATTGCCGTCGAATTCATCGGCACCGTCGATGGTGACGTCGATCCAGCGGGCCTCGTCGAGGCTGATGACCTCGATGCCGACCTCGCGGGCCAGTTCGGCCGTGCGGGTGGAGGTGGGGATGCCGCGAATCTTGAGGCCGTCTTCGCGCACGAGCTCGCCCAGGCAGCGCACCATCCACGCGGCGGTGGAGCCGGTGCCGAGGCCCACGCGCATTCCGTCCTCGATATAGTCGACGGACCGCTTTGCGGCCACGAACTTGGCCTTGTCGATCGGTGACAGCTCTCCGGTCATGCGCATCTCTCCACCTGGCGGGTTTCGTCGCCCGGTTTATAGGGAGTTTGCGCGGCAGGGGCGAGGGGTCATTTCACCCCGCCCGCAAGAGGCAGTCGATAATGCGTCTACTGCGCCCTGAATCCGGCAAGGTCGGGAGATACGACGGAGGGGAGCGTCGTGCCGCTCGTCCTGTCGCCGCCGAAAAAAACGATGACTCCCGCCGCCAGAAGAAGAATGAAACCAGTGGTCTGCATCTGCGTGCTCCTTATCTGAAGATAACTTGCGAACCGGCAATGTGTTCCACCTTGGCGCGAGTCGGTTAAGCTAGTGTGAATCGGAGCCGAGTTTTGGCGTGGACCGTCGCGTCGAAGTCGTTTTTGCATGACGTCTTTGACCCGTGACCGCATAGAGATTACTTGGGCAGCGACGGTGAATGCCGTAGGTAAGGGCGCATGTTTCTTTCAGTCTTCGATATGTTCAAAGTGGGCGTCGGCCCGTCCTCCTCGCACACGATGGGGCCGATGGTGGCCGCCGCGCGGTTCCTGGACGCGATGCGCGACTCGCCGTTCGAGTTTCACGGGGTGCGCGGCAGCCTGCACGGCTCGCTGGCCTTTACCGGGGTCGGCCACGCGACGGACCGGGCGACGATCCTCGGCCTGGCGGGGTTCCGGCCCGAGGACTACGACGCCGAAAAGGCCGAAGCGGTGCTGGAGCAGATCCGCGACAGCCACACCGTGACGCCGCCGGGCCTGCCGGAGTTGCAGTTCAACCCGAAGGAAGACCTGCAGTTCGATTTCGGGCCCAACCTGCCGGGCCATGCCAACGGGATGATCCTGATGGCCACCGACAAGCAGGGCGACGTGATCCTGCAGGAGACCTATTACTCGGTCGGGGGCGGTTTCGTGCTGACGGCGGACGAGCTGGCGGCGGGCAAGGACACGGACGATGGCGCGCCGGTGCCCTATCCGTTCAAGAGTGCCGCCGAGATGCTGGAAATGGCCGAGACCAGCGGCAAGACCATCGCGGAGATGAAGAAGGCCAACGAGATTTCGCGCGGCGGGTCCGAGAACCTGCGCAGCGGCGTGGCACGGATCTGGCAGGTCATGAACGATTGCATCGAGCGGGGGCTGGCGAATGACGGCATCCTGCCCGGCGGCTTGCAGGTGCGGCGCCGGTCCAAGGCGATTCACGAGGCGCTGATTGCCGAGCGGGGCACGAACCTGAACGCCCCGCACAAGATAAACGACTGGATCAGCATCTACGCCATGGCCGTCAACGAGGAGAACGCCGCCGGCGGGCAGGTCGTGACCGCGCCCACCAATGGCGCGGCGGGTGTCGTGCCTGCGGTCATCAAGTACTGGCTGGACCACGTGCCGGGCGCCAACGAACGCGATATCGAGACCTTCCTGCTGACCGCGGCGGCGATCGGCGGGCTGGTCAAGTTCAACGCCTCGATCAGCGGCGCCGAAGCGGGATGCCAGGCCGAGGTCGGCAGCGCCTCTGCCATGGGGGCCGCGGGGCTGGCCGCGGTGCTGGGCGGCACGCCGGCGCAGATCGAGAATGCCGCCGAGATCGCGCTGGAGCATCACCTGGGCATGACCTGCGACCCGGTGAAGGGTCTGGTGCAGGTGCCCTGCATCGAGCGCAACGGCCTGGGGGCGATCAAGGCGGTCAGCGCGGCAAGCCTCGCGTTGCGCGGAGACGGCGTTCACCTCGTGCCGCTGGACGCCTGCATCGAGACCATGCGCCAGACCGGCGCGGACATGAGCGAGCGTTACAAGGAAACCTCGCTCGGCGGCCTGGCTGTCAACGTCCCGAACTGCTGACCGGCCATGCAGGACAACAAGGGCACGATCTCGCTCGGCATTCTGCTGATGGTCGGGTTTTCCCTGATCGCGCCGGCGATGGATGCCTCGGCCAAGCTGATTGGCGACGCGCTGGCCGTGGGACAGATCGTGGCGGCGCGATTCGGCGTGCAGGCGGCGATCCTGCTGCCGCTGGCCCTGCTGCTGGGGTGGCTGCACAGGCCGGGTGCGCGCGAGGCGGGGCTCCACCTGGTGCGCGGCGGGCTGATCCTGCTGGCGACGGCCTGTTTCTTTCAGGCATTGCGCTTCATGCCGATCGCGGATGCCATCGCCATCTTCTTCGTGGAGCCGTTCATCCTGACGCTTCTGGGTGGTGTCTTCCTGGGCGAACCGATCGGCCCGCGCCGTTACGCGGCCTGTGCGGTGGGCTTCGTCGGGGCGCTCTTCGTGATACAGCCCAGTTTCAGCGATGTCGGCCCGGCCGCGCTCTTGCCGCTGGTGACGGCGGTGTGCTTTGCCTTCTACATGATACTGACCCGGCGAATGGCGGCGTCGATGCACCCGATCTCGATGCAGGCCTATACCGGGCTGGCCGCGCTGGTCCTGATCCTGCCGCCCCTGTGGGTATTCGATGGCAGCGGTGTCGCGGCGCTGGATCCGTCCTGGCCGGAACAGCGCGAACTGATGTTGCTGGCGGCGGTCGGGCTGATCGCGACGGCCAGCCATGTCTGCATCAGTTTCGCGCTGAAGCTGGCCCCGGCCTCGGTTCTGGCCCCGGTCCAGTATCTCGAGATCGTCGGCGCGACCGTTCTGGGCTACGTGATCTTCGGGGATCTGCCCGATGCGCTGACGTTTTTCGGGATCGCGCTGATCGTGTCGGCAGGGCTGTACGTGTTCTTCCGGGAGCGGCGACTGGAGCGGCGCCCGATGCCGGCGCCATGACGCTCAGGCCGTGGCCCATCTGGAGGCGCTGTGCGTGAGCGCCTCGGCGGCGGCCTCGAACGCGGAGGCGGGCAGGATGATCAGCATCTTCGGCGCCGTGACCTGCAGGGAAATCGGCCCGGTGGCCACGTTCGATGTGCCGACGCGCCCATCCGGCGTGAAGGTCAGGCCCGCGATCGGCCATTGAAGACCGTCGGAGATGCCCTCGACGACGCCAAGCGGAAAGAGCGAGACCGGCGTGCCGGGATCGAGATCCAGGGCGAAGGAGGGAGGCGCGAGAAACGCGATATCCGCGTCGCCCAGAAGGATGCAGCGCTGGCGGGGATACCTGACGAGGGCGTTGAGGTTGGCCAGGTGATGGTCGATCCGCCGCCCGGTGAAGCCCACGCCCAGGATGAGAGGGGCCTCGATGTTGCGCAGGCATTTCTCGAAATCGGTGCTGTCCTGTTCCGTGATATGGTGCAGTATCTCCTCGGGCAGACCGGCGCGGGTTTCCGCGCTGATCGAATCGAAATCGCCGATCACCGCCGCCAGGTCGAGGCCCGCCCGGCGCGCCAGATCGGCACCGCCATCCGCCGCGACGACGCAGTCGCCGATCGCCACGGCGCGCGCGAGATCGGAGTCGGACAGTTTGCTGCCGCCAATGAGAGTAATGGGTTGCGGACGGTGAACAATCACGGTGAATTCCCGTTATTAATGCCTATTTTGGAAACAAGACACATTCTGGCCTCGAAATGATACGGTAAAACTCTAAGAATCGGACCGCTTTCGTCGCGGGCATCATGGTAAAAATTATGATTGCAGGCAAAGTAGGGCGAGCAAAAAGATGGTAAGTACAAGCAAAATTCTGACCGTATCCTACGGCACGTTCTCGTGCACGTTGGAAGGTTTCGATGATTCGTTCGATACCATGAAGGCGATTGCAGAGTATTTCCGCGACCTAGCTGCCGATGATCGGTATTTCGGGGCCGAGCCGCCGACGCCGGATGCCGAGATGCTGGCGCGCATTGCCGAACGCGAGATTTCGCGCCGCGTCGAGGCGCGCGAGGATCAGGGGAAAATCCATCTGCGCGCCGACGAGGGGCGCGGGGCTGCCGAGGCCCTGACCCATGCCGCGCCCGTGGCTGCGCCTGCCGAGCCGCACACGCCCGAAGAGACCGTTGCCGCGGAAGAGACTGTTGCCGCGGAAGCGCCCGCCGCGCCCGAGGAGGCCGAAGCGCCGAGGCAAGGGGCGGAGGCCGAGACACCAGCGACCGTGGCCGAGATGGCCGCACCGGCCGCCGCCGATGCCGGCGACGTCGGGACACCCGACCCGGTGATGGAACGGGCTCCGGATGGCGGGGACGCGCCCGAGAGCGTCGGGCAAGACATTGAATCCGAAGCAGAAACAGATGAGGCCGCCGTGATCGGGGCCGAGGCCGGGAGCGATGCCCAGCAGCCGCCGGAGGCGTCACGGCGCTCGGACGACGCCACGCGGGCCGAAGACACGCCGAACGAAGATGGCGCGGCGACATCCGGCGGCGCTCTCGCCCCCGATGCCCATGCCGGGATCGAGATCACGGACCAGGCGATTGCCGGTCTTGCCTCGGACGAGGCCGAAGACGCGGTCGAGACCGCCTCTGACATGTCCGAGCCGCAGCAGGACGACGCCGACGAGGCCGAGGCGCCGCAAGATGCCGATATAGAGGCGTTTGTCGCCGACGCGGCGGCGGTCGAGGACGACGCGGTGGCTCAGGAGGCGTCTCAGCCGGCAGCGGGTGAGGCGGAGGACCCAACGCTTGTGCCGCAGGCTCTCGGTGCAGATGAGGATGCCTGGACTTCTGTCGACCCGCAGCCGGTTGCATCCGTGCAAGCGGTTTCGGCGGACAGCGTTGCCGAGAAGCTGCGCCGGATCCGGTCGGTCGTGTCGCAGAGCGACCTCGACTATGAAGTCTCGGAATACAGCGAAGACGAACATGCAGGCGCGGTGATGAACCGCTCTGCCGACGCGCTGGACGCCCTGTTGAACGAGTCTTTCGAAGACACGGACGGCGCGGAGGACGCGGATATCACGGAGTTCGCGGCCCCCGTCGCGGAAGACGAGGACGCCGCGTTCGAATCGGATGATGTCGAGGAGAGTGACCTTGACGAGACCGGATCCGACGAGGACACGCTCGGTGCGGTGATGGCCGGTCTCGAGCCTGTGCCGGACGAGACCGACGCGCCGATCGCCGAAAAAGCGCCGGTTGCCGCGCGGGAGCGGGCCGATGCGACCGTGGCGGAGGAGGACGAGGACGATCTCGGCACCGCCGCCGCGGTTGACGAGGACACGCTGGCCCAGCTTCTTGCGGATGCGATGCCGGCGGACGCCGCGCGTTCGGAGGTGCCGGACATTGCGGCGGACCTGGACGAGGATTTTACCGAAGACCTTGAGGACGACGATGCGTCGGACTCTCTCTTCTCGGACCTGGACGGTGCCTTGGACGCCGAGGACGAGACCGACGCGGACCCTGCGGAAACGCCTTTCGTGCTGGGCAAGGAGGCCCGCGTGGCGGACACGGACGCGCCCGACGCGGCGCAGCGTCCGATGAATGCCCGTGTGCTGAAAATGAAGCGCACAGAGTTCGAGGCGGCGATTGCGCAGGGCGTGATCGAAGAAGAGGACGACCTAGAAGACGAGATGGGCGCGCTTGGGGACGAGGCCGTGCTCAGCCCCGAGGAGGAAGCGGACCTGCAGCGCGAGCTGGCCGAGGTCGAGGCGGAACTGGCGGATCAGGGCACCCGGAAGGCGGACGACGAGGCTCTGGACGCCGAGGATGCGGCGTTCGAGGCAGAGGGTGACGACACGTCCGAAGCGCATGCCGATGATGATGGCGACGTCCAACGCCCGATTGCCGCGGTGGCGCTGGATGACAGCGACGCGCCGGAGGCCGAGACTCGGCAGGGTGCCGACGCCCTGGGCACGGAGGAGATCGGTGAGGACGATCCGTCGCAAACGCAGCGCCGGGGCCTGTCGCGACTGCTTGGGATCGGTAAACGTGCGCCCGAGGATGAAACGCGGCTCTTCGAAGAGACCGACAGCCAGATGGGCGACAAGGATGCCAGCATGCGGCGCACCGCGATCCAGCATCTGCGGGCTGCCGTCGCCGCGACCAAGGCAGAGAAAATCGCCGGCGTGGATGTCGATCAGGGTGTGGACGACGCGCCTTACCGCTCGGACCTGGCCGAAGTCGTGCGCCCGCGCCGGCCGAATGCGCCGTCGGCCGGTTCCAGGTCAGCGCGTCCGAACGAGGAGCGTCCCGCGCCGCTGAAACTTGTTGCCGAGCAGCGCGTCGATACCGAACGGGCGCCGGTGCGGCCGCGGCGCGTGTCCTCGATACACGCAAGCGTGTCGACGTCTGACGATGGCGGTTTCACCGCCTTCGCCGAGGAGATGGGCGCGACCCGGCTGTCCGAGCTGCTGGAGGCCGCGGCGGCGTATATGTCCGATGTCGAAGGCCACTCCGAATTCACGCGCCCGATGCTGATGGGCAAACTGAAGGAAGCGAAGAACGGCAATTACAGCCGCGAGGATGGCCTGCGCTCGTTCGGCCAGCTGTTGCGGGAAGGCAAGCTGCGCAAGGTGCAGGGCGGCCGGTTCTCGGCCACCGAAGAGACCGAGTTTCGCGCCCAGGCCCGCAACGTCGGCTGACATGCGGCGGCAGACCTGAAAAGCCCCGGTCGTGCGCCGGGGCTTTTGCCGTTTCAGTGAATTCCGCTGAACGCCTGGCGTCGCACGTCGCAGGGCGCCTGGCCGTACTTGCGTTGAAACCAGCGCTTCATCAGCGTGACGTTGGAAAATCCGCAGGCAAGGGCGACCTCGCCCAGCGGCAAGGCGGTCTGCATCATCAGGTCGTTGGCCCGGTCAAGCCGCAGGTCGCGGTACACCTTCAAGGGCGAACGGCCAAGTTTCTCGGCAAAGCCGCGTTCCAGCTTTCGCGCGGAAATGCCAATAATTTCAGCTATTTGCGCGACGCTCAACGTGTCTTCGATATGGTCTTCCATGATCTGAAGCGCATCCGATATCACGTCGCAGCCCTGCGCCAGGCGCTGCATCCGCCAGCGCTCTCCAGACCCGGCGGCGGGTTGGGAGCCGGTCTCTTGCAGGCCGAGGTCGCAGGCCAGTGCGACTTCGGTGAACTTGCCCTCGCGGGCGCCGATCAGCTCGACCATCATCCGCATGGCGGCGGCAGGCCCCGTGGCGCTGCTGAGCGCCTTGTGGTGGCAGGTGGTGTCGTCATGCATCTCGACATTGGCGCAGCTTTCCTGAACGCCGGCGCGAAAGGCGGAATGCACCGAAACGCGCTTGGCCCCCAGGACCCCGGCGGCCAAGGGCACGAAGACGGCGCCGCCGACGACGCAGACCCGCGCCGCGTTGCGGATGGCCGCCCGCAGCGGCGACAGGTCGGACTTGGCGGGGCGCCAGGGCTGATCGGTTCCGCCGACCAGGACCAACACCTGGTGCGGCGCGCAGAGGGTCGTGTCGCGGCAGGCCCGCCGGGTCGCGTCGATCAGTGACCAGCTGTAGATGTCCTGACCGAGGATCCGGTTGGCGCGGCGCAGGACGTGGATGCAGGTTTCGGCGACGAAGGCGCTGGAGGCCTCCTGAACGACGAAGACGAAGGTGTCCGACAAGCTGCGCTGGTCGCGCAGCGGGCGCGGATCGGGGGTGCCGAGGGGATCGAGGTTTGAAAGGTACATGTCTTGTCTGACTTTCCCTGTTGCGAACGGATCCCTGAATTCCGTGCTTGGTGGTCTTGCCTTTAGGTTACGTTGAGGAGCGAGGTCTCTACCGCGTGCAGGAACGACCCTGCAGAGGAGGATGCGGAGAGGAGGAGATAGGCGTCGGGGCCGGTGCGGAGGATCAGCACGCCCAGGTGCTCCATGACCGTGCGCGCGGCGGCGCCTTCGGCAAAGGCATCGGGGTGCAGGTCGATCGGGCAGATGCGTTCCAGCGCGGTGCGAGCCAGCGGGCCGTCGAGCACGAGGCCGGTCCAGACATCGGTCTGGTCGGTGGTGTAGGCCGCGCCGTTGAGCAGGGTCTGCACATGCGGTTCGGCATCGGGCGTCGCGCGGGTGAAGATCGCGAAGGCCTGGTCGGGGCCGAGGCGCACCAGGCGGGTGTTGTCCTTGCCCATGACAGAGAGGCCCGGCGCGGGCAGGTCGGCGTCGAAGGCGGATCCGATCGCTTTCAGCGCCGCGTCCTCGTCCCCGAGGGGCAGGGCGATGGACACGATCGCCAGGTCGGCGGGCGCGTGAAGCCGCGTGTCGCCGAAGCCTTGGTCGAAGCCCTTGAGGGGCGGTTCCGAGGTGAGGGTGAAATCAGCCACGCAGACGCTCTCCTTCCGGGTCGACGAAATGGGCCGAGACGATTTCGACCTCCATCTCGGTGCCGTGGACGGGGCTGACCGCGCGGACGATTTCGCCCATACGTTCGTGCCCGCTCTTGATGAAGCCCAGGCCGATATGGTGGCCGAGGTTGGGCGAATAGGCGACAGAGGTCATCCAGCCCTGGTCATGCTCCATGTCGGCGGGGGCATGTTTGTTCAGGAAATGCGAGCCGGCGATCAGTTTCCTGTCGCGGTCGACGGGGCGGAAGCCGACCAGCCGCACGGCGTCTTCGCGGGTCAGTTCGGGGCGTTGCGCCAGGACCTGGCCGATGCATTCCTTCTTCTGGCTGACCATCTTGCCCAGCCCGATATTGTGGGCGGTGGTCTGGCCGTTCAGCTCGTTGCCGGTGCAATGACCCTTTTCGATGCGCATGACGCCCAGCGCCTCGGTTCCATACGGTGCCGCATCGAATTCCTTGCCGGCCTCGTTGAGCACCGCCATCATGGAGTTGCCGTACCGCGCGGGGACGGCGATTTCATACGCCATCTCGCCCGAGAAGGAGATCCGGAAGAGCCGCGCGGGCGTGCCGCCGCAGACGGTGACGTGACCGCAGGCCATGAAGGGGAACGCCTCGTTCGAGATGTCGTGGTCGGCGTCGATCACCTTGCGCAGAAGGTCGCGGGATTTCGGCCCGGCGACGGCGAACTGCGCCCAGCCGTCGGTGGTGGAGATCAGGTGCACGTCCATGTCGGGCCAGAGGCACTGGCGCGCGAATTCGAGCCGGCGGAAGACCGTGACCGCGTTGGCGGTGGTGGTGGTCATAACGTAGTGGTTTTCACCCATCCGCGCGGTGGTGCCGTCGTCGTAGCAGATGCCGTCCTCGCGCAGCATCAGGCCATAGCGGACCCGGCCGACCTTGAGGGTCGAGAAGGTGTTGGCATAGACCTTGTCGAGGAAGGCGCCGGCATCCTTGCCCTGGATGTCGATCTTGCCCAGCGTGGTGACGTCGCAGATGCCGACACTCGTGCGGGCCGTGAGCGCCTCGCGGTCGACGGAGTCTCGCCAGCCTTTCTCGCCCGGACGCGTGTACCATTCGGCCCGCAGCCAGTTGCCCACGGTGACGAAGCTGGCGCCGTTCTCCTCGGCCCATTTGTGGCTGGGGGTCAGGCGGTAGGGGCGGAAATCCTTGCCGCGCGCGCGCCCGGCCAGCGCGCCGATGGGCACGGGCGTGTAGGGCGGGCGGAAGATGGTGGTGCCGACCTCGGGGATGGTCTTGCCACGTTCCTCGGCCAGGATCGCGAGCCCGGCGATGTTCGAGGTCTTGCCCTGGTCGGTGGCCATGCCCATCGTGGTGTAGCGCTTGAGCAGTTCGACCGAGCGGAAGCCCTCGGTGTTGGCGAGTTTGATGTCCTTGACGGTGACGTCATTCTGCAGGTCGACCCAGGCGCGGTGCTTGCTCTCATTGACATGCCAGAAGGCGGCGGCCTCGCGCGGCTCATCCTCTGCCTGCGGCAGGTCGGTGGCCTTGGCCGTGATCCCGAGTGCGTCGAGCTGTGCGGTGGCCTGGGCCTGGCCTTCGGCCAAGGCGGCGGCGAGGGTCATGGACCCGTTCGCAGACCCGGCGACGGCCATGCCGACGGGCAGGTCGCCGCCCGGGACGAAGGCGCAGAGGTCGTCGCGCCAGGTCGGGCGGCCGCGTTGGTGGCAGGTGAGGTGGACGTTGGGGTTCCAGCCGCCGGACACGGCCAGCGCGTCGACGGGAATGACCTGGCCGTTGGTCAGGGTGATCGATTTCACGCCCTTGCGCCCGATGGTGTTCATCACCGCCTCGCCCGCGACGTGGCGAATGCCGGGCAGGTCGATGGGGGCGGGCTTGTCGCGGCTGTCGACGACGACGGGAACCTCGACGCCCTTGGCGATCAGGTCGGCGGCGGTGCGCCAGCCGTCGTCGTTGTTGGTGAAGACGGCGATGTGCTTGCCCGGGGTCGCGGCATAGCGGTTGGCATAGCTGCGCACGGCGCTGGCCAGCATGATGCCGGGGCGGTCATTGTTGCCGAAGGCGATGGGGCGCTCGGTGGCGCCAGCGGCCAGTACGGCGCGCCTGGAATAGATGCGCCACAGGACCTGGCGCGGCTTGCCGCCCCCATCGGCGAGGTGATCGGTGCAGCGTTCGAGCGCGCCGTAGATGCCGTGATCGTAAGCGCCGTAGACCGTGGTGCGGGGCATCAGGCGGACGTTGTCCATCGACGCCAGCTCGGCAGCGGTCTGCGCTACCCAGTCGGTGCCGGACATCCCGCCCAGTTCCAGCGTCTCGGAGTTGAGGCGGCCGCCGGGGCGGAAATCCTCGTCGGCGAGGATCACGCGGGCACCGGCGCGCGCGGCGGTCAGCGCGGCCATCAGGCCCGAGGGACCCGCGCCGATGACCAGCAGGTCGCAATGCAGGAAGCCCTTGTCGTAGGTGTCGGGGTCGTCCTTCATCGACAGGCGGCCAAGGCCGGCGGCGGAGCGGATGATCGGCTCGTAGAGCTTTTCCCAGAACGCCTTGGGCCACATGAAGGTCTTGTAGTAGAACCCCGCAGACAGGAAGGGCGAGAAGAAATCGTTGACCGCCAGCAGGTCGTAGTCCAGCGAGCCGCGATGGTTCTGCGAGGTGGCGTTGAGGCCATCGAAGAGTTCGACCATCGTGGCGCGCGTGTTCGGCTCTTGGTAAGCGCCGTCGCGCAGGTGGACCAGCGCGTTGGGTTCCTCGGAGCCGTCGGTGAACACGCCGCGCGGGCGGTGATACTTGAACGAGCGGCCCACAAGAAGCTGGCCGTTGGCCAGAAGCGCCGAGGCCAGCGTGTCGCCGGGATGGCCCCGGAACCACTTGTTATTGAAGCGGAACTTGATCTCTTTCGAGCGGTCGATCAGGCCACCCTTGATGCGGCTCTTCTGCCTCATTTGCCGCGCCCCCGTTTGCGTGCCACGTCGCGGGCCAGTTCGACTGCCGTGATCTCGTGCGTGAGGGTGTTGCGCGTGACCACCAGCCAGGAGCGGTCACCCTGTTCGTGGTACCAAAGTTCCTGGTGCTGGCCTGCGGGGTTGTCGCGCAGGTAGCCGTAGCTGTGGAATTTCTCCATCGCGTCGTCGGCCTGCCAGTCGGGCCGGTCGATGAGGGCGGCATCGCCGAGATAGACGAATTCGGCGGCGTCGCGCGGGCCCAGAAGGGGATGGTCGATGATCATGTCTGTATGCCCCTCAGTGCAGGTTGGGCTGGTTGCCCATGCCTTTTTCGTCGATCAGGTTGCCGGTCATGAACCTATCCAGCCGCATTTGCGTGGCGGTGGGGTGCGGCTCGTCCCTGGCCAGCAGGTGGGCATAGCAGAAGCCCGAGGCGGGCGTGGCCTTGAAGCCGCCGTAGCACCAGCCGCCATTGAAATAGAGCCCGTCGATATGGGTCTTGTCGATGAAGGGCGAGCCGTCCATCGACATGTCCATGACGCCGCCCCAGGACCGCAGCAGGCGGGCGCGACCGATCATCGGCATGATCGCCATGCCGCTCTCGCAGACGTCCTCGACCACCGGCAGGTTGCCGCGCTGGGCGTAGGTGTTGTAGCCGTCGATGTCGCCGCCGAAGACCAGACCGCCCTTGTCGGACTGGCTGACGTAGAAATGGCCGGCGCCGAAGGTGATCACGCCTGGGATCGTCGGCTTGAGCCCCTCGGAGACAAACGCCTGCAAAACGTGGCTTTCAATGGGCAAGCGCATGCCGGCCATCGCGGCGACACGGCCGGAGGAGCCGGCGACGCACATCGCCACTTTTTTGGCGCGGATGGGGCCGCGCGAGGTCTCGACCCCGAGGCAGCGGCCATTCTCGATCTGAAAGCCGGTGACCTCGCAATTCTGGATGATGTCGACGCCGCGGCTGTCGGCGCCGCGGGCATAACCCCAGGCGACGGCGTCGTGCCGGGCGGTGCCGCCGCGGCGCTGGAAGAGGCCCCCCTTGATGGGGAAGCGGGCGTTGTCATAGTCGAGGAACGGCAGTTCCTTTTTCAGCTGCGCGGCATCGACCAGTTCGGCATCGGCGCCGGCCAGGAACATCGAGTTGCCGCGCCGCACGAAGGCGTCGCGCTGGCCGTCGGTGTGGAGGAGGTTGAGGATCGAGCGCTGCGAGACCATCGAGTTGTAGTTCGTGTCCTGCTCGAGGTTTTCCCACAGCTTCATCGAGAACTCGTAGAACGGCTCGTTTCCGGGCAGCAGGTAGTTGGAGCGGATGATCGTGGTGTTGCGCCCGATATTGCCCGACCCCAGCCAGCCCTTTTCCAGAACGGCGACATTGGTCAGGCCGAATTCCTTGGCGAGGTAATAGGCCGTCGAGAGGCCATGCCCGCCGCCGCCGATGATGACGATGTCGTATTCCGCCTTGGGCTCGGGTTCGCGCCAGGCGCGTGTCCAACCCTTGTTGCCGGTCAGGCCTTCCCAGAGGACCTTGAACCCACTGTAGCGCATAAGATGATTCCCACGATTGCTGGCACCCAGTGTGCGGCAATCCTGACGAATGGACTTTTCCAGAACGGACGGATAATTTTCTAATATGGACAATATTGGTTCAAATCCGGCCATCTCGCGGCGCGTCGGGATCTTGCCGATCCCCGGCTTTGCGATGATGTCCTTCGCGGCGCTGACCGAACCGATGAGGGCGGCGAACCTGCTGGCGCGGCGAGAGCTGTACGAGGTCGTGACCGTCGGGTCGGACATGCAGCCGATCCAGAGTTCCGGGGCGGGCATGGTCGCGCCGCTTGTCGAGGTGGGCGAGACGGACGCGTTCGATTACCTGTTCGTCATCGCGGGCGGGGACCCGACGCTTTACGATGATCGCGCTGTCCTGAACTGGCTGGCGCGGCTGGCCCGGGCCGGGGTGCCGCTGGGCGGTGTCTCGGGCGGGCCGATCATCCTGGCGCGGGCCGGGCTGATGAACGGGCGGCGCATGACGGTGCACTGGGAACATGCCGCGGCGCTGGCGGAAATCTCGCCCAGCCTGGTGCTGGAACGCTCGCTTTACGTGATCGACCGGGACCGGGTGACCTGTGCGGGCGGCACCGCGCCGATGGACCTGATGCACGCGCTGATCACCCAGCACCACGGGGCGCATTTCGCGCGGCTGGTCAGCGACTGGTTCATGCATACCGAGATTCGCCCCTCGGCCGGGCCGCAGCGGTCGGGGTTGGTCGAGCGGGTGGGCACGACGGTGCCGGCGGTGCTGGACGCGGTGGAGGCGATGGAGGCGAACGTGGCCGATCCGCTGGACCTGTCGCGGCTGGCGCAGGTGGCGGGATTGTCGCCCCGGCAGCTGAACCGGCTGTTCCACGACAAGCTGGGGCGGTCGGTGATGCGGTATTACCGCGAATTGCGGCTGGAGAAGGCGCAGAGCCTCTTGCGAAACTCGCCGCTGAGCCTGACCGAGATCGCGCTGGCGACGGGCTTTGCCAGTTCGGCGCATTTTTCGCGCGCCTACAGTGCGCGGTTCGGGCAGCCGCCCTCGGCCTATCGGTAGGTTTGCGTCAGGCGGCGTCCGGTTTGCGCAGTATGGCTTGTCTTGCCCGTGTGCCGCGTTACGGTGCGGGCAAAGCAAAGGTGAGGGTCCCCATGCATATTCTGGTCCTGCAACATGAGCGCGTCGAGCATCCGGCGGTGTTTCGCAAGTTCCTGAAGGAGGACGGGCACAGCTGGGATGCGATCGAACTGGACGAAGGCGAGGCGCTGCCCGACAGCATGGACGGCTACGATGCGCTGTGGGTGCTGGGCGGCCCGATGGACACCTGGCAAGAGGACGCGCACCCCTGGCTGAAGGACGAAAAGGCGTTCATCCGCGAGGCGGTCGAGGGGCAGGGTGTGCCGTATCTCGGCCTGTGCCTGGGGCACCAGTTGCTGGCCGATGCGCTTGGCGGTGCGGTGGGGCCGTCGAAGACGCCCGAGATCGGCGTGCTGGACGTGCAACTGACCGAGGCGGGCGCGAGCGGCGTTCTGTTTGACGGGCTGCCGGAGGTCTTTCAGGCTTTGCAGTGGCACTCGGCCGAGGTGACGGCCTTGCCCGAAGGCGCGCAGGTGCTGGCCACGTCTCCGGCCTGTCCGGTGCAGGCGATGAAATGGGGGACGCGGGCCTATTCTATGCAGTTCCACATCGAGATCGAGCAGGACACGGTCGAGGTCTGGGGGGACATCCCGGAATACGCCGATGCGCTGGAAAAGGCGCTGGGCCCCGGATCGCTGCCCGGGTTCCAGGCCGAGTGCGCCAAGCGCATGGACATGTTCAACGACATGGCCGAGCGCATCTATATCAACTGGCTGCAGGCGACGGCGCGGACCTAAGGCGACTGAAAGGCGAAGGGCGGTGCTTCCGGCGCAAGCTGGGCATGCCCCGCGATGTAATCCGCCGCCCTCGCCGCGATCATCTGGGTGGGCGCGTTGAGGTTGGCGCTGATCACGCGGGGCATCACCGAAGCATCGACCACGCGCAGGCCCTCGATGCCGTGCACGCGAAAGCGGTCGTCGACCACGGCGTCGGCACCGTGGCCCATCCGGCAGGTGCCGCAAGGGTGGAAATCGGTGGTGACATTGGCGCGGATCCAGTCGCGGATTTGGGCGTCGGTTTTCACGTCCGGGCCCGGGTCAATCTCGACATCGCGGAAGGGATCGAAGGCGCTCTGGCCGATCAGGTCGCGGACGCGGTGGATGCCTTCGACCAGCTCGTCGAGATCATGGGGATTGGACAGGTAGTTGAACTGCAGGTTCGGGTGGTCTGACGGGTCGGTCGAGGCGAGGCGCAGCGTGCCTCGGCTGCGCGGGCGCAACTGGTCGACATGGCAGGCGAAGGCTTGCAGCAGGGTGATCCTGGGTCCGTTGTATTCGAACCCGACGGGGCCGAAATGATATTGCAGGTTGGGGTAGGCGACGTCGGCGTTGCCACGTATCAGCCCGCCGGCCTCCCATATGTTCGAGGCGGCGACGCCGTTGCGGGCAAACACCCATTGCGCCCCGGCGCGCAGCTTGTTCCAGGGCCGGTCGACGCGGTGGATGGGAAAGCTGACGCGGCTTTTGCATTGCACGATGACGCTGGCATGATCCTGCAGGTTGGCCCCCACGCCGGGCAGGTCGTTGGCCACGTCGATGCCCGTCTCCGACAGGTGGGCGGCGGGGCCGATGCCTGACAGCATCAACAGCTGCGGCGAGTTGATGGCGCCGCCCGAGAGGATCACGTCGCCCGCGGCGTGAAAGGTCCGTGCCTGGCCGCGATAGAGGACGCGCACGCCGGTGGCCCGGTTGCCGCTGAGTTCGATCCGCTGGACCGCCGCGCCGGTCAGCAAGGTGACGTTGCCACGCGCCAAGGCGGGGCGCAGATGCGCAACCGCCGCGCTGCACCGCCGCCCATGGCGCTTGGTGGCATCAAAGCGCGCGACGCCTTCGGGGGTATGGCCGTTGAGGTCGTCGGATCGGCCCTGGCCTGCCTGCGCGCCGGCCTCGAGGAAGGCATCGTAAAGCGGGTTGTCATAGTCGCCACGGGTGACGCCGAGGGGGCCCGCGTCGCCACGATAGGCATCACCGCCGCGCGAATAGGTTTCCCCGGCCCGGAAATAGGGCAGGCAGTTCTCGTAGCGCCAGTCGGACAGGCCGAACTCGTCGGCCCAGCCGTCATAATCCAGCGGATGGCCCCGCATGTAGACCATCGAATTGATCGAAGAGGATCCGCCGACGACCTTGCCGCGCGGCATGAAGATCTCGCGGTCCTGCGCGGCGGGTTCGGGCGCGGTCTCGTAGTTCCAGTTCAGCTTGGGATCGCACCACGTGCGGTAGACGCCTGCCGGGATGTGGATGAAAAGATCGCGGTCCATCGGTCCGGCCTCAAGGACGAGAATGGACTTGGAGCTGTCCTGGCCCAGCTTGTTTGCCAATGTGCATCCGGCAGAGCCCGCGCCGACGATGATATAGTCGTACTCGCGCGCCGGTTGGCTCATGCGTCCTTGCCCCAGCCTTCGGACTGCATCTCGCGCAGGCGGCTGGCGGTGCGTTCGAATTCGAAGCTGCCTTCGCCCTCGACATACAGGTATTCCGGCGCGGCGGCGGCAGAGCAGATCAGCTTGACCTTCGCCTCGTAGAGGGCGTCGATCAGGGTGACGAAGCGCTTGGCCTCGTTGAAGTTGGAGCGGCTGAGCTGGGGGATGTTCTCCAGCACCAGTACCCGGGCGGCCTGGGCCAGTGCGAGATAGTCGGCGGGGCCGAGCGGCCGGCCGCAAAGGTCATAGAAAGTGGCCCGCGCGACGCCGTTGTGAAAGGCCGGGATCTCGACCTCGCGCTTGTTGACCACGAGTGTCAGTGGCTCGCCCTTGCCATCGGTCAGGTCCTTCCAGACCTCGTTGATCTTCGCCCGCGCCTCGGGGTTTACGGGCGTGAAATAGGTCGGGCTGCCCGCCAGCCGACCTTGCCGGTGGTCGGTGGGGCTGACCATCTCGTGGATGACCATCCGCTCTTTCAGAAGCTCGATGAAAGGCAGGAAGAGCTGCCGGTTGAGACCGTCCTTGTACAAGTCGTCAGGCACGCGGTTCGAGGTTGTCACCACGGTGACCCCCGACTCGAACAGCGACTCGAAAAGGCGGCCGACGATCATGGCATCGGTGATGTCGGTGATCTGCATCTCGTCGAAGGCAAGACAGCGGACGGATTCGGCCACCGCCTTGGCGACGGGGGCAAGCGCGTCTTCCTTGCCGGCGGCGCGCGCCTTGTGCATCCCGGCATGGACCTCTTGCATGAAGGCATGGAAATGCACGCGGCGCTTGGGCACCGACAGGGTTTCCACGAACATGTCCATCAGCATCGACTTGCCGCGCCCGACACCGCCCCAGATGTAAAGGCCCTTGGGCGCTTCGACCTGCTTGCGGAAGAAGCCCTTTTTCTGGGGTTGTGCCAGATCGGCGCGCAGGCGCTCCAGCTCCTCGACCACGGCGACCTGGGCCTCGTCGCGTTTCAAGACGCCCTCGTCGATCAGCCGTTCGTATCTGTCGGGAACCGTTTCCATGCCCCCGTGGATACCGAAGCCGGAGCGGCGTGGAAAGCAGGAAGCAGATCGCGGAACGGAATTGTGTGCATCACAATCGTTGAATTGACGCCCGGCAGCGGGCGGGTAATGTCGCCGCATTGTTCGGAGGGCCCAATGCAGAAATCCGCGTCGATTTTCACGCCTGTCTTGGTGGCGGGCTGCCTGATAATGCTGGTGTCCTTCTCGATCCGGGCGGCGTTCGGGGTGTTCCAGATCCCGATTGCCGAGGAGTTCAACTGGCTTCGGGTGGAGTTCAGCCTTGCCATCGCGGTTCAGAACCTGGCCTGGGGGATCGGCCAGCCGATATTCGGCGCGATTGCCGAAAAGGTGGGCGACCGCAAGGCCATCATCCTCGGTGCGTTGATGTATGCCGCAGGGCTGGTCCTGTCGTCCTTTGCAACGACGCCGCTGGCGCACCAGCTTTACGAGGTGCTGGTGGGCTTTGGTATCGCGGGCACCGGGTTCGGCGTGATCCTGGCCGTGGTGGGCCGTGCGAGCAGCGACGAGAACCGCTCCATGAGCCTTGCCATCGCGACGGCGTCCGGATCGGCGGGGCAGGTGTTCGGCCCGCCGATCGCGGAGTACCTGCTGTCGATGATGGGCTGGCAGTCGGTCTTCCTGATCTTCGCGGCGGCGATCCTGGCGGTGCTGGCCTGCCTGCCGCTGATGCGGGCGCCGGAGCCTGTCAGCACGACGGAGCTGGAAGAGACGATGGGCCAGATCCTGGTCAAGGCGTTCCGGGACCCGAGTTACACGCTGATCTTCCTGGGCTTCTTTTCTTGCGGCTATCAACTGGGGTTCATTACCGCGCATTTCCCGGCCTTCGTGACGGAGTATTGCGGGCCGATCGCGGCGGGCAGCGTGTTGCACAACATGGGGGTGACCACGACCTCGGCGCTGGGGGCGGTGGCCATCGCGCTGATCGGGCTGGCCAATATCGCGGGCACGCTGACGGCGGGGTGGCTGGGCAAACGCCATTCCAAGAAGCTGTTGCTGGCCGGAATATACACCGGGCGGACGCTCGTCGCGGCGGCCTTCATCATGTTTCCGATCACGCCGACCAGCGTGCTCCTGTTCTCGGCGGCGATGGGGTCGCTCTGGCTGGCCACCGTGCCGCTGACCAGCGGGCTGATCGCGCATATCTACGGGCTGCGTTACATGGGCACGCTTTACGGCATCGTGTTCTTCAGCCACCAGCTGGGCAGTTTCCTGGGTGTCTGGCTGGGGGGGCAGTTGTATGATATCTACGGGAACTACTCGATGGTCTGGTGGATCGGCGTGGGAGTGGGCGCATTTTCGGCAATCGTGCATCTTCCGGTAAAAGAGCGGGTGCTGCCGCGCGGTGCCTTGGCCTGACGCTTGCCGCGGTGCTGGGGCTGGCCGCAGGCCCGGTGGCGGCGGATGAGGTGGAGGACTGGATCGCCACCACGCCTGAACGCTACAGACAAGCATTGCGCGCGGGGCAGGAGGATCCGACGTTCTCGGCGTTTCGTGAAATGTGTCCGGCGGATGTCTTTCGCGACCTGGGCCGGGAGCCGGGCGGGTCGCGGGACTGTACCCAAAGGCCGGGATGGTGCCTGGGCCTGTGCCGGGCGGGGCAGGCGCGGGCCTGTTTCGGGTTGGGGCGGGCGGTGGAAATCGAGCTGGATGTCGAAGGCCAGGCCACGGTGAAATATCCCTTCTTCATGGCGGCCTGCGCGGCGGGAGACGCGAATGCGTGCACGAACGCCGGCGCGATTGCCGCGCGGGGCAGTTGGATCGCCGGATCGCAGCCGACCGTTGCCGCAGCGCGGGCCTGTCAGGTGCGCACGTATGAGACGACCTGCACGGCGCGGGCGCCCTGGGGCTGTTACATGCTGGGCGCGGAACGGGCGCAGGCGGGTGACAACGGCAAGGCGCAGGATGCATGGCAGCGCGCCTGCGATATCGACCCCGATGGCAGCGCCTGCGACGCCGCGCGGGCCCGGTTGGATTAGCGGGCCGCGTCCTGCGCGACGTGAAGCGTGTCCAGGGCCCGGGCGACCTCGGTCACATGGGTATAGGCCAGCGTGTGCCCGGCGCCCGGGATGACCACGTTGCGCGCTTCGGGGTTCAGTTCTGTCAGCCGGTCGCGGCCCGCAAGGGGGATCACGTCGTCGGTTTCGCCCCAGATCGCCAGGGTCGGAATGTCGGCGTCGCAGATGGCACGGTGGGCGGGGGCGAGGTCTTCGTCCATGATGCCCCTGAGCGAGGACAGGATGGCGGGCGCGAACCCGCGTTTGCGGCTTTCGGCCATTTGCAAGTCGACCATATTCGGAATGGCCGATGGCAGGCCGCGTTCGGACGCCAAGCCACGGCGCAGGCTGCGAGGATAGAAACCCAGCATCATCCACTTGCCGATATTGGGGTGGTTGATGGCCATCCCCGCGACCGGCCCGAGATCATGCCCAAGCCCGGCCGGAGCGATCAGGCAAAGCTGCTGCACCCGTGAGAGATGTGCGGCGGCGAACCCGGTCGCGATGGCCCCGCCCATGGAATAGCCGAGCAGGGTGAAGCCGCCCTCGATGCCCTGGTGATCGAGCAGCGCGGCAAGCTGGGCGTTGAAAAACGTGCTGTCCTGTTCGCCATTCGGACGGGCCGACAGGCCGCGGCCATAAAGGTCATAGGTCAGGACGCGAAAGCCCATCCCGGCGAGGTGGTCGGCCAGTGGACCCCAGACGAAGCTGGGCGTGGTCAGCCCGTGCACGCAGACGGCCACAGGGCCATCCTCGGGTCCGCGCCACTGCAACCATGTCGGGCCGTTTGGCAGATCCGCCACCTGCCCCGGGGCCGAGGCCCGCTGTTTGTCCGTCACACGGGGACGGAACGCCTCGGCAATGAAGGGGGCGGCGACAAGGGCCGTCCCGGCGGAGAGGAACGCCCAGCCGATCACCCCGCCGCCTGCCACGCGTCGAGGATGTAACGGCTGGTCATGAGATCCAGATGCGCGCCGCCGCCGTTCTTGAAGAGGGTGATCTCCTGATCGCTGCGCCGGGTGAAATTTTCCGGCTCGTAATAGTCGGCCACAAGGTCCTCGCGCGTGATCGTGCCGGCCTCGAGCGGGATCTTGATCTCGCCGATATGGCCCACGGTCGTGTCATAGCTGTCGACGAAGACGCGGGCGCGTTGCAGGGCGGTGTCATCAGCCTCTCGCATGTCGGGGCGGTAGGCGCCGATGAGGTCGATATGCTGGCCGGGCTGGAACCAGTCGCCGTTCAGCACCGGGTCGGTGGACATGGTGGCCGAGGTCACGATATCGGCGGCGCGCACGGCGGTTTCCAAATCATCGGCTACGGTCAGGCCGGGGCAATCCTCGACCATCGCCTCGGCATTGGCGCGGGTGCGGTTCCAGACGGTGAACTGCGCCTCGGGGAAGCCGGCGCTGTAGGCCTGGAAGAGCGACCGGCCCACGGTGCCCGCCCCGACGATCAGGATGTTACGGCTGTCGGGCCGGGCGAGGCGTCGGGCGGCAAAGAGGCTGTCGCCGGCGGTTTTCCACTTGGTCACGAGGTGGAAGTCGATGACGGCCTCCAGGCTGCCGTTGGTGTCGGAAAAGACGCCGACAGAGCCATTGATCATCGGGTCGCCCTTGTCGGGGTTGCCGGGGAAGATCGTGGCGGATTTGACCGCCAGCCCCATGCCGTCGATCCAGGCCGACCGGCTGAGCAGCGTGTCGGGGTCGCGGTAGAGGAAGGTATCGCCGATCTCGGCCTTGGGGCGTTCATGGCCCGCCTCGAAGGTGTCGCAGAGCGCCAGCCAGTCGAGCAGCGCCTCGCCTTCGTCGAAGGGGATGATGGAAATGCTCATGGGGGCGCTCCTTGCTGTTGGTATCGCAAGGTATGCGTGCTGGCGCGGGCCGCGTCAAACCCTGCAGGGGTCAAAGGTGGCTGGGCTCGTCACTCGCGACGAACTGGTCCTTCCGGGATTCGCGCCAGATCAGGTAGAGGCCCGAGCCGAGGATCAGAGCGATGCCGATCCACGCGGTGCGGTCGGGCCACGTGCCGAAGACGGTCACGCCCCACATGATGGCCATGGGCATGGCGACATACTCGAACGGTGCGGCGAAGGCGGCCTCGGAAATGCGGTAGGCCTGGCTGATGAAGAAACCGCCCATCACTCCGCTGACGCCGAGCATGATCAGGATCCACCAGTCATGCGTCGCGATCGGCCCCCAGGCACGGAAGAGGAAGGCCAGTGATGCGTGATCCTGTTGGGCGAACTTGCCGTCGCCGATGGAGAGGCCGATGATGCTGCAGGCGATGATGAAGGTGATCTGGATATAGACCGCCATGGTCGCCGCCGATTCCGTGCCGCCGACCTTGCGCGCGACCATGTGGATTACGGCGTAAAGGACCGCGGCAGCCATGGGCAGAAGCGCCGCGACCTGAAAGGCCGAGGTGCCGGGTTTGACGATCACGAGGACGCCGACGAAGCCGACGGCGATGGCGGCCCAGCGGCGGGCGCCCACGGTTTCGCGCAGGAAGATCACCGAGAAGACGGTGATGACCAGCGGCGAGATGAAGAACACCGCCACCGCATCGGCGATGGGCATCGCCGCCAGTCCGAGAAAGAGGCAGGAGTTAGCCCCGACCACGCAGACCCCGCGCAGAAGGTGGGCGCCGGGCCGCCGCGTGCGCAGCACCCGCAGACCGTAGATGGGCAGGAACACGATTGAAAAGGTGAGCAGCGCGATGGCCGACCGGAAGAAAACGATCTGGTGCAGGGCGTAGTCATCCGATAGGAACTTGATGCCCACGTCGTTCAGCGAAAAGCACATGACAGCCAGCAGGGCGCAGCCCGCCCCGGTAAGGTTCGTGCGCGACACGCTCATGCCTGCGCAGCCTTGCGCACCATGCGTTCCAGCGCATCGAGAAAGCGCGAGCGGTCGGCCTTGGTAAACCCCTTGCCGCCGCCCTGCCGGAACGGATCGGCGGCGCGCAGGTCGCTCATCAGGTCGCGGGTGGCCAGCGCGTTGCCGATATTGGCCCGGGTCAGCGCTTCGCCGTTATGTTTCAGGACCATCGCGCCGGCCTCGACGCATTTGGCGGCGAGGGGGATGTCGCCGGTGATGACCACGTCGCCCGGCCCGGCACGCTCGGCGATCCACATGTCGGCCACGTCGGGGCCGTCGGGCACGATGATGGTTTCCACCAGCGGATTGCGCGAGGGGCGCAGGCCGCCGTTGGAAACGATGAAGATCTTCTGCTTGTGACGGGTGCCCACCCGCTCGACCTCGTCCTTGACCGGACAGGCATCGGCATCGACGTAGAGGGACATGCAAGCGGGTTCCTTTTTCTGTCCGGCGAGGCCTTGGTAGATCTCGGATCGGAATCTTCCAACAACGTAAACCCACCGCGAACTGTTAAATCCTAGAGCGGGTGTTCAAATGCAAGCAACAGGCGGGAGTGCAGGTGGTCGAATTTCTTTTGTTGGAATTGAGTGCGGTCATGCCGTTCGGTCGTGATGCTCAACCAATCAATCAGCAGACGCGCCCGCATGCAGAAGTCCAGCACATCCATGTTTATCGGGTGCCGGTAGAGCTTGAAGAACATCGCCTTGTTCATGGCAATGAGTCCGCTGCGGTCGATTTCGTCCGGGCTTGCCGACCGGAAGACATCCGTCTTCAGGAAATCCACGATGTCGTAAACGGCCAGTTTGCGCGTCACTTCCGTGAAGTCGAAACCGTAGGTCACGCCCGCACCCAGTATCAGGTTGCGACCATGGAAGTCACCGTGACTGAAGACATGCGTATCTTCCGCGCCTTCAATCCGCCTGACGTCCCGGTGCATCTGGTCGATCATCGGCCCGTATTGCTCGGGCGTCGCATGAGGGCAGGCCCGGCTGCCGGTCAGGGCGGCGAGGGTCTCGAACATCCAGTCGTACCAGAATTTCTCTGTGGTGATCGGTTCAAAGCCATGTAGCGCATGCAGCCAGTGACCGGCCTTGCGATAGACCTGGCGCGCGCGATTGTCGGCCTCCTGTTCATAGATTGCCTCTGTTGCCGTCCGGTTGTCGAGATAGCCCGTGACGAAGAACTCGCCGGAAGGGGACATGTAGACGGGGGTCACGACATCCAGCTTTTCAAACTTCGCGAAATGGGCATGCAGTGCGCGCAGTGTTTCAAACTCGCGCGCCAGTCTTTCGGTCTTCGCGGATTTGGTATCGACCTTCAGCGCATAGCGCCGCTCACCGATTTCGACCACGAAAACCTGACGTTCTTTCGGGTAGTCGGCTGAGCGGTAGATGCAGGCGAAGTTGTAGTCCTGTGCCGGGTGCTGTTGAGCAACGAATTCCTTGACGTAGCCGTTGATGCGTCTGCGGTTGTAGTTCAGCAGATTGGCCATTCAGAACGCCGTGTTCATCGTCGGTCTGGCTGGCATCAACATATGGGCCAAAGCGCTATTCCGCCGCCTTGGCGCCGCGGGCGACCTTGTATTCCTCGGGGATGGGCATGCGGTTGAAGGCGTCGAGACCGGCGATCTTGTAGGCCTCGGCCAGCGTGGGATAGTTGAACGTGTTCTGCACGAAGTAATCCACCGTGCCCTTCAGGTTCAGCACCGCCTGCGCGATGTGAATGAGTTCGGTCGCGCCTTCGCCGACGATCTGGACGCCCAGCACACGGCGGGTTTTCAGCGACACGAGCATTTTCAGCATCCCGTGTTCCAGCCCCATGATGTTGCCGCGGGATGTTTCGCGGAAGCGGGCGATGCCGACCTCGTACGCGATGCCGCGTTCCTGCATTTCTTCCTCGGACATGCCGCAGGTGGAAATCTCTGGCACGGAGTAGATGCCGTAGGGAAACCAGGGGCTTTCGGGCAGGGTGGGCGTGTCGAGCGCGTGGCAGGCCGCGATGCGGCCCTGTTGCAGCGAGGTCGAGGCCAGCGAGGGGTGCCCGATCACGTCGCCCGCGGCGTAGATATGCGGCACCTTGGTCTGGTAGGTCTTGCGGTCGACCTCGAGCCGGCCGCGATGGTCGGTCTTCAGCCCGGCCTTGTCGAGGCCCAGGCGGTCGGTGGCGCCCATGCGCCCGGCGGCGAAGAGCAGCATTTCGGACCGGACGTGCCGCCCGTTGGCGAGCGTCGTCTCGATATGCTCGCCCGCGTCCTCGATCGTCTCGATGGCCGAGCCGAGGCGCAGGTCGACGCCGTTCTCGCGGATCTGGTGGGTGAAGTCGTCGATCAGGGTCTTGTCGATGAAGTCGAGGAAGCTGTCGCGCGGCTCGATCAGGGTGACGCGCACGTCGAGGGCCGAGAACATGGTGGCGTATTCGACGCCGATCACGCCCGCGCCCACCACGACAAGGCTGCGCGGGATCTGGCCCAGTTCGAGAAACTCGTCACTGTCCACGACCGTCTTGCCGTTGAAGGGCACGTAATCGGGGCGATAGGTCTTGGTCCCCGTCGAGATCAGGAAGCGGTCGGCGGTCAGCGCCACCGTCTCGCCCGCCTCGGTTGCCACATCGATGGCGTTGGGCCCGGTAAAGCTGGCCAGCCCGTGGAGCGTATCGACGTGGTTGCGGTTGAACTGGTGCTCCAGCACGTCGACCTCGTAATCGAGCGTCTTGTGCAGGCGCATCTTGAGGTCCTGCGCGCCGATATCCTCTTTCACGCGGTAGGAGCGTCCGTAAAAGCTGCGCTCGCGATAGCCCGAGAGGTTGAGCACGGTTTCCCGCAGGGTCTTGGACGGGATCGTGCCGGTGTGCACCGACACGCCGCCCAGTCGCTCCTTGCGGTCCACGACCAGCACCCGGCGTTTCAGCTTGCCGGCCTGGATCGCGGCAGAGCGTCCGGCGGGGCCGGAGCCGATGATGATGAGGTCGTAGTGGCTCATGTCTTACCCTGCGTAGAGCGCTTCGGCGTGGAAGGCGATGTGATCCTCCATGAAGGAGGACACGAAGAAGTAGCTGTGGTCGTAACCGGGCTGCATCCGCAGGATGGATTGCTGGCGGCGGGTGGCGCAAGCCTTGGCAAAGCTTTCGGGCATCAGCAGGTCCAGAAACTGGTCCGAGGTCCCGGTATCGCACAAAATCGGACCATCGAAGCCCTTTTCGTTCATCAGCAGCGTGGCGTCATGCTTGGCCCAGAGGCTTTCGTCCGAGCCCAGGTAAGCGCCGAATTGCTTGCGGCCCCAGCTGCTTTGCGTGGGGTTCACGATGGGCGAGAAGGCCGAGACCGAGGCGAAGCGGTCGGGGATGTTCATCGCGATAGTGAGCGCGCCGTGCCCGCCCATGGAGTGGCCGGTGATGGCCTGACGGGCGCTGTCGATGGCGAAGTTCGAGGCGATCAGGACCGGCAATTCCTCGGTCACGTAGTCCCACATGCGGAAATGCGGCGCCCAGGGGTCCTGCGTGGCGTTGACGTAGAAGCCTGCGCCCTGCCCGAGGTCGAAGGCGTCGTCATTGGCCACGCCCTCGCCCCGCGGCGAGGTGTCGGGGAAAACCAGCGCGATGCCCTGTTCCGCCGCCCATTGCTGTGCGCCGGCCTTGGTCATGGCGTTCTCGTGCGTGCAGGTCAGGCCAGAGAGGTACCACAGCACGGGTACGGCGCCCCATTTGGCCTCTTCCGGCAGGAACAGGCCGAATGTCATGTCGCAATCGCACGCCTTGGATTTGTGGGTGTAGACACCTTGCGTGCCGCCGAAGCAGGCGTTTTCCGAAACGGTTTCCATCACGATCTTCCTTCCGTCCTATGAGCGGTGAGACACCGAATGCCGCCATCCGGCGGCGGTCGCGCGGACCGTATCACGCTCAGCCCTGCGGCCAACCGTGAAATTGGTCGGCACAGGCCTAGCGCGCACAGGTTTCAGAATTGCAAAAATCGACGGGTGGCGCAGCGGTCTATTGATAAAGGCGGCTGACCCAGCCGATGACGACGGACACCGTGATGACCGCGATGGCCGTCGAGATCAGGATCGAGGCCGAGACCCGTTGGGGTGCGATGCGATAATGCTCGGCCAGGATATAGACGTTGCCCGCGACGGGCAGGGCGGCGGCGGTGATCATCACGGCGGCGGGGTAGGGATCCACCGGGAAGAGGTAGAGCGCGGAAAAGGCCACGAAGAGCGGGTGCAGGATCAGCTTGTTGAAGCTGAGCCAGCCGGCGACGAAGGGCCGTTCGGCGGACTTGGTGGCCAGTGAGGCACCGATGGCGAAGAGCGCGCCGGGTGTCGCCGCGCCGCCCAGCAGGGACAAAAAATCATTCATGACCGGGTGAATGGGCAGGTCGAAGGCGGACCACGCGAGCCCGAGCGTGATAGAGACGATCATCGGGTTTTTCACGAGGCCGATGCCGACGGTGCGAAAGACCCCCAGGCTCATGCGCCCGTCGCGTGTGCCGGTGACGATGATCACGATCAGCGAGCCGAAGACGATGAGGTCGACCGCAAGAACCAGCATCACGGGGCCGATCGCATCCTCCCCCAGCAGCAGCGTCAGCATCGGCACGCCCAGGAAACCCACGTTGCCGATCACGCCGCATTGCGCCTCGAACGCGGCTTCCTCGGCCTTGAGGCGGCGGAAGAAGGCGACCAGCGTGACCAGCCCGTAAACGAAGGCCGTGCCCCAGAGATAGGCCATGACGAAACGCCAGTCGAAGATCTCGCTCATCGTCAGGTTCGCGGAGAACCGGAACAGCATGGCCGACAGGGCGAAGTAGAACACGAACTTGGTGAGGTATGCGGTGGCCTCTTCGCTGAAGAACCCGGTGCGTCCTGCCCAGTAGCCAAGCCCGATCAGCAGGAAGAAGGGCAGGGTTTGCAAGAAGATGTCCAGCATGAAGCGGTCGTAGCATGCTGGCGGGGGGCGTCAATCGCGATGACGTCAGCCGCTGCCGATCAGCACCCCGGCGGCGAACACCAGCGCCCCGCCCAGCACCACCTGGAAGGCGGCGCGAAAGAACGGGGTTTCCATGAAGCGGTTCTGGATCCAGGCGATGGCCCAAAGCTCGACGAAGACGACGATGACGGCGATGATCGTCGCGGTCCAGAAATCGGGGATGAGATACGGCAGGGCGTGGCCCAGCCCGCCCACGGTGGTCATGATGCCCGAGGCGAAACCGCGCTTGAGGGGGCTGCCGCGACCGGAGAGTTCGCCGTCGTCGCTGGCGGCCTCGGTAAAGCCCATCGAAATGCCGGCGCCGACGGACGCGGCGAGACCGACGAGGAAGGTTGTCCAGGTGTCCTGCGTGGCGAAGGCAGTGGCGAAGATCGGGGCGAGGGTCGAGACCGACCCGTCCATCAGCCCGGCCAAGCCCGGCTGCACCCAGGTCAGAAGGAACTGACGCTTGGCGGTGCGCTCTTCGGCGTCGCGGGCGTCGGCGTCGAGGTGTTGTTCTTCAAGCGCGCCGGCGCGGTCCTGGTGCCCGGCCTCGGCGGCGGCCAGATCGCCCAGAAGCGCGCGGGTCGTGGCGTCCTGCGTGCTTTGCGCGGCCTTGAGATAGAAGCGCTCCGCGTCGCGTTCCATCGCCTCGGCCTCGGCGCGGATACGCTCGATGCCGAGGTTCTCGATCAGCCAGACCGGGCGGCGGGCGTAGTAGCCGGCGACATGCTCGCGCCGGATGAGCGGGATCACGTCGCCGAATCGGTCCTGGTGCAGGGCGATCAGGCGGCGGCGGTGCGCGTCCTCCTCGGAGGCCATGCCGTCGAAGATCCTGGCGGTATCGGGATAGTCCGCGCGCAGCATCTCGGCATAGCTGCGGTAGATGCGGGCGTCGTCCTCCTCGGACGAGATGGCGAGCGCGAGCACTTCCTGTTCGGAAAGGTCCGAGAAACGGCGGCGGGACGAGACACCGGGGATCATCGGGTGGCCTCCAATAGTTTAGAATGGTTCTAATCTACTACGGCGGTGGATCAGGTCAAGGGCGGGGCTGTCCAGTCATCAGCGAATAGCAGGTATGCAAAAAACTAAACCAATCAGTTCATTTTTGCCATTGCAAAATGAACCGATCTGTTTAGACTGGCTGATATGAACTGAATGGTTCAGATAAAGGAACCCGAAATGAAACATCTTCTTCTGACAGTGACGATTGCCGCTTCGGCCTTCGCCGCGCCCGCAATGGCGTTCAGTGTCGACATGTCGAGCCTGACGCCGGTTCTGACCTTCCCTGCACCCGCGCCCGAACCTGTCACGCAAGGGGCCGGTGGCGTTGACGCGCAATAGACGTGCGCGCCAGGTCTGCGGGCGGGTGTTCCTTCCTCCCCTTCCCCGAAACGGCCCGTCCGCAGACATGCTTGCAGTTCGCCACCCGCGACCTGTAAGCTGACAGGAACAGGCAGGAGGAGACGCATGACGGCCATGGACGCCGAAATCAAGAAGGGTCGCAAGTTCGACCAGGTGCTTGAGGGCGCACGGCAGATTTTCATGCGGGACGGGTTCGAAGGGGCCAGCGTTGACGACATCGCCAAGGCGGCGAGCGTGTCCAAGGCCACCCTTTACAGCTATTTTCCCGACAAGCGCCTGCTGTTTTCCGAGGTTGCCCGCGTGGAGTGCAACCGGCAGGCCGAAAGCGCGCTGGAGCAGATCGACACCGAGGCCCCGGCGCATGAGGTCCTGCACGAGGCGGCGAGCCGCGCCGTACGGTTTTTCCTGTCGGATTTCGGACAGCAGATGTTCCGGATCTGCGTGGCCGAGTCCTATCGGTTTCCCGAGTTGGGCCAGAGGTTCTATGCGTCCGGCCCGGGCTTGTTCAGCGAACGCATGGGGCGGCTGCTGACACCTTACGTGGAGCGCGGGGATCTGAAGATCGACGACATGGACCTGGCCACCAAGCAATTCGGCGAATTGTGCAAGTGCGATCTGTTCGTGCGGTGCCTGTGCGGGGTGGAGTGCGACACGTCCGAGAGCGCGATCGAACGCATCGCCAGCGGCGCGGTCGAGACCTTCATGGCGCGGTACGGCGCGTGAGGTAGGTGCATGGGATCGGGCGGCGGCTCTTGGCATCACCGCCCGAAGATCACACCCGCGACTTCATCAAAAGTTAACGGCGCGTTCAGGCGCCCACGTCGATGATCGCTTGCGCCAGAAGCGGGACCGTCCTGGCATTCAGGCCCGCGATGTTGATGCGGCTGTCGCCCACCATGTAGATCGCGTGGTCCTTGCGCAGCGCCTCGACCTTGTCGGCGTCCAGCCCGAGGCGCGAGAACATGCCGCGATGCTGGGCGATGAAGCCGAAACGGTCCGAGCCCGCGAGCTTGCGCAGTTCCTGGGCGAGTTGCTCGCGCAGGCCAAGCATGCCGCGGCGCACTTCCTCCAGTTCGGCCTGCCAGTCGGCACGCAGGGCGTCGTCGTTCAGCACCAGCGACACCAGGCGCGCGCCGTGGTCTGGCGGGAAGGAGTAATTCTGGCGGTTGAGATAGGCGAGGTTCGCCTGCGTCGTGGGACGGCGCGCGCTGTCCTGGCAGACGGCCATCAGCAGGCCGGTGCGTTCGCGGTAGATGCCGAAATTCTTGGAGCAACTCGCGGCGATCAGGACCTCGGGGCAGGAGGCCACGACGTGACGGGTGCCGGCCGCGTCGGCATCCAGACCGTCGCCAAAGCCCTGGTAGGCGATGTCGATCATCGGGATGGCGCCCTTGGCGTTGGCCAGGTCCGTGACGTCGCCCCATTGCTGCATCGTCAGGTTGGCGCCGGTCGGGTTGTGGCAGCAGCCGTGCAGCAGGATCACGTCGCCGGCCTGAACGCCGTCCAGATCCTGCATCATGCCGTCGAAATCGACGCCGCCGGTCTCGTTGTCGAAATAACGGTAGGGGACGTGTTCGATCCCCATGTGTTTGAGGATGCTGAGGTGGTTGGGCCAGGTCGGGTCCGACACGAAGACGCGCGCGCCGGAGTTGGCCATCTTCACCAGGTCGAAGGCCTGCCGCACCGCGCCGGTGCCGCCGGGTGTCGCCACCGCCGCCACCGCATCGCGGGGCGCGGCATCGTCCAGGATCAGCTTGATCATCGCGTCTGAAAAGGCCGGGTCGCCGGCGAGGCCGACATAGGCCTTGGTCTCTTCCTCGTTCCACCATTCCTTTTCGGCGGCCTTGACGGCGCGCATGATCGGCGTGCGGCCTTCGGCATCCTTGTAGACACCGACGCCGAGGTCGATCTTGGTGTCGCGCGGATCGTCCTTGTAGGCCTGCATCAGCGCGAGGATCTTGTCGGCGGGTTGTTCCTTGAGGTGTTCGAACATCAGGCTTCTCCGGTTGCGACGGAGACGGTGGGGAAGGCGCCCCATTCGGTCCATGATCCGTCATAAAGCGCGTGGTCGGTCTTGCCGATCCGCTCCAGCGCAAGGTTGATCACCGCGGCGGTCACGCCCGAGCCGCAGCTTGTGATGACGGGTTTCGACAAGTCCGCCCCGGCCGCGTCGAAGATCGCGCGCAGTTCGTCGGGGGATTTCATCGTGGCGTCATCGTTGAGCAGGGAGCTGTAGGGGACGTTGCGGGAATTGGGGATGTGCCCGGCCCGCAGGCCCTGGCGGGGTTCGGGCTCGTCGCCGCGAAACCGTCCGGGTGCGCGGGCGTCGAGGATGGTGTAGTCGCCCAGCTTGGAGGCGGCGGCGACCTGCGTGACGTCTTTGACGCGGTGCGCCTCGCGCCGGACGGTCATGTGCCGGTCGCGGATCATCGGGGGCAGGTCCTCGGTCGGGCGGCCCTCGGCCAGCCACTTGGGCAGGCCGCCGTCCAGGACCGCCACATCGGCCTGGCCCATCAGGCGGAAGAGCCACCAGACGCGGGCCGCCGAAAAGAGACCGTGGGTGTCGTAGACCACCACCTGGTGCCCGTCGCCCACGCCCATCTGGCGCATGCGGGACATGAACTTTTCCACCGGGGGCGCCATGTGCGGCAGGTCCGAGCGATGGTCCGAGATATCGTCGATGTCGAAGAACCGGGCGCCGGGAATATGGGCCTGGTCGTATTCAGCCCGCGCATCCCGGTCGACGCCGGGCAGGAAATAGGTGGCATCGAGGATCCGCAGGTCCGGGTCGCCCAGATGCGCCGCCAGCCAATCGGTGGATACCAGTGTTTTCGGATCGTCGTTTGCCATGACAGCCCCCTGAAACCGTTGACAGTGACGTAGCGCGGGACGCCGGGCAGTGCAAGCGGCGGGGGGAAGGCGCCGCCGCGGGTCAGCGGCTCAGAAGGTTGCGCAGAAGACCCACAGCCAGCAGGCACGCGCCGCCGCCCAGGCCGCCCGCGGCCAGTTGCGTTGTCAGGGCCGTGGGGTCGAGGGACACGCTGTCGGGCGCTGTCTGCGCAAGCCCGCCAATGCCCAGCAAAGCAAGGGCATGGCCGCCCAGAAGACCACCGAGGCTGCCGGCGAGGGAATTGACCAGGAGTCCGAGGTTGAGGCGGGGCACAAGGCCGCCGGCGATGTTGCCGCCGATGGCGCCGGCAATCAGGCTGATCAGTAAGTCCATGCTTCCCGGTCCCCCGTGCAGTCCCGCGCGTCGCGCCGGGACCTAAGGGAGGATAGCAAAACGGACGGCACCCGCAGAGGGTGGAATCCGAAGCGTTTACATACCGTGGCGCAAAAGCCGCTGCTTCTGGCGGTTCCAGTCGCGCTTGGCCTCGGTCTGGCGCTTGTCGGTGTTCTTCTTGCCCTTGGCGATGCCGATCTTGATCTTGGCGATGCCACGGTCGTTGAAATACATCACCAGCGGCACGAGGGTCATGCCCTTGCGCTGCGTCTCGTTCCACAGGCGCGCCATTTCCTTGCGCGAAACCAAGAGCTTGCGGCGTCGCCGGTCCTCGTGGCCGAAAGGCACGGCCTGCTCGTAGGGGGCGATGTAGCTGTTGACCAGCCACAGTTCGCCATCCTCGACCGCGGCGTAGCTTTCGGCGATGTTGGACGTCTTCTGGCGCAGGGATTTGACCTCGGACCCGGCGAGCACCATGCCGCATTCGAGGTCGTCCTCGATGGCATAGTCGTGTCGCGCCTTGCGGTTTTCGGCGACGACCTTGTAGTTCGGATTGATCTTGGGCTTGACCATGTCGAGTTCTGCCTTCCGGGCGGTGCAAGAGAGCAAGATAGCCCCTGTGGCGAAGGCTTCCAACCCCCTGAAGCGAATCGAGAGGTTAACGGGTCCCGGGAGGGCAGATCGGGACGTCGGTATCGCGTCGGTATCCGGGTGGTATCGCGACGGTGCGGTTTTTTCCAGCGAGCCGGATGAACGGGGCGGGCGTTGCGCGGGTGCGGTTGCGGTTGACAGGCGGGCCAGCGCGCCTATCGTCCGGCACGAGCCAGGGGCGCCTGCGGGCTGAGATGCACCCTTTGAACCTGACCCAGATCATGCTGGCGGAGGAAGGCGGGACCGGACCCGGTCGGACCCCTGCCTTTCGCGCGCCGTGAAAGGAGCCGGATGACCCCCAGGACATTGCACGCGGACAGCGGCGGGATCGCCAACATCCTGTCGATCGCAGGCTCGGACCCGTCGGGCGGGGCCGGGGTGCAGGCGGATCTCAAGGCGATTTCGGCCAATGGCGCCTACGGGATGGCCGCGTTGACCGCGCTGACGGCGCAGAACACGCGGGGTGTGCAGGGGGTGCACCTGGTGCCGCCGGACTTCGTCGCCGACCAGATCCGGGTCGTCGCCGAGGATGTGCGGATCGACGCGGTGAAGATCGGGATGATCGCCACGGCAGAAATCGCCCGCGCGGTGGCGGACGCCCTGCCGGACGTGCCGGTGGTGCTGGACCCGGTGATGGTGGCCAAGGGCGGCGCGTCGCTGTTGGCCGAGGATGCCGTGGCGGCGCTGCGCGCGGCGTTGGTGCCGATGGCGGCGGTGATCACGCCGAACCTGCCTGAGGCGGCGGTGCTGCTGGGCTGCGACGAGGCGGTGACGCGGGACGCGATGGCGGAGCAGGCCCGGGCGCTGCGGGCGCTGGGCTGCGGTGCGGTGCTGCTGAAGGGCGGGCATCTGGAGGGCGAGGACAGCCCGGACGTGCTGGCCGATGCGGACGGCGTGCATTGGTTCGAGGGCGCGCGGATGGCGACACGGAACACCCACGGGACGGGCTGCACCCTGTCTGCGGCGCTGACGGCGCGGATCGGGCGGGGCGCGCCTCTGCCCGAGGCGGTGCGGGCGGCGAAGGCCTATGTCGCGCGGGCGATTGCCGGGGCCGGGGCGCTGGACGTGGGGTCGGGGCACGGGCCGACGCATCATTTCGCGGGTTTGTGGGGGGAGTGAGTGAAGGTGGGGTGAGGGAAGGTGGGGTGGAACCCCACCCTACGCCGTGGGTGACCGGCCCTGTCTCACCAGCGGTGGGGAAGTGTCGCTGTGGTCGAGGCCCTTGCATTGGCTGCGCAGAACCTCCGTCGCGGTGATGAGCGGTTCGTCGGAGTTGTGGGCGGCATGGATCGCCTCGATCACCGCGGTCAACATGGCGGGGTCGCGGGGCAGGAAGAACCGCATCTCGTCGACGCAGGGGCGGTGGCGCGTGTCGTCCTCGGCGCCGGTGGGCGTGCCTTCCCGGGGGCGGTAATATTCCAGTCCGCCGGGGGCGCGATAGCCGTTGCGGTCGGTCTTGCCCTGGGTCAGGGGCGCGACCTGTGTCACGGCGTCGAATATGCGGTCGACGTCTTCCGAGGGCGCCTGGAACATGAGGGCCCACATCGGTTGCATCTCGATCGGCCTCGTGTCGAAGCCGGTCCGGAGGATCGAGGGGTCAGTCATAGCGCACCCCCGTCTCGAGCAGTTCGAAGCCGGTGATCTCGAATTCGTAAAGCTCGGAATTGTCGGGGCGCAGGGTGCGTGCGATCAGCTTTCCATTCGCATCCGTATAGACGGCGTGGGTGGTGTGCAGCGCGCGGTAGCAGTGGCTGCCGTCAGGGTAGTAATACTTGATCATGTCAGGACTCCTTAAATGGGGCGAGGTGGGATTCCAGGTCCGCGAAGCCGATGCCCTGCGCGGTCTTGTCGAAATGGCCGGTGTCGCGGATGTCGCGCGCGGCCCCGATGAAAGCGCCGTAGGCCACGCGGAAAAAGGCCGAACCGACGCTGATGCGGGCCACGCCGGCCTCTGCCAGCTGATCCAGCGTGAAGGTGCGGCCGGGCAGGCCCAAGACCACGTTGACCGGCCGGGTCACTGCGGCGCAGACCGCGCGGATCGCGTCGAGGTCGGGCAGGCCGGGGGCATAGAGGACGTCGGCCCCCGCCGCCTCGAACGCCTGCAGGCGGGCGATGACCGGGTCGAGGCGCGTTTCGCCCCAGAGCAGGCTTTCGCAGCGGGCGGTGAGGACGAAATCCTGCGAAAGGGTTCGGGCGGCCTCGACCCCGGCGATGATCCGTTCGACGGCCAGGGTGTGGTCGTAGATGGGCGCGTCCCGGTTGCCGGTGTGGTCCTCGATCGAGGCGCCGGCAAGGCCGGTGACGGCGGCGGCGCGGATGGTTTCGGCCACGCTCTCGGGGCTGTCACCGAAGCCACGTTCGAGGTCGGCACTGACCGGCAGGGGGGTGGCGCCGACGATCTTGCGGCAATGGTCAAGGACAAGCGCGGACGGCACGGTGCCTTCGATCCGGCCCATGGAAAAGGCCATTCCGGCGCTGGTTGTCGCGAGCGCCGGAAAGCCCATGGACGCGAGGACGCGGGCGGAGCCGACATCCCAGGGGTTGGGGACGACGAAGGGCTTGTCGCCGTGGTGCAGGGCGCGGAATGTTCGGGCTGTCATCGGGAAAGCTCCACCATGTCCGGCAGGCCGCGGCCATCGTTCCACCAGCGGTTCGGGTTGGTCCGGTTCGGGTCGTAACTGGCGCGGCTGGCCCAGTCCTCGCGCACGAAGATGACGGGTTCCTCGTAATGGTGGGCGTCGAGGATCGCGTCCATCACCTGTTGCAGGGCGGGAAGGTCGCGTTCGATGGAAATTTTCAGCTCGACCATCGGGTAGGTCTCGGCGCTGCCGGGTGTATATGTGCTCTTGTGCGTGGTGGTGGTGGAGTTCGGTTGCGGTGTCGTGGTCTCGGCGCCCGTGGCGGAGACGGACGCGGTGCGGTGGTAGCGGCCATAGCCCAGGGGGTGCACCTGCATCACGGCATCCAGGATCCGGTCGGTGTCTTGCGGCAGGGTCTGGATTTCCAGCGTCCAGACGGGAATGAGCGTGCCGGTCCTGGCGGTGTAGTCTTGCAGCATGGCGAGGGTCCTTTTTGATCCGAGGTCAGCCTACTGCAACGCTGCTGACACCATACTGTCAGCAATCATGCTAGGGTGTCCGCATGACCCGTTCGACCCGCCTGTTCGATATCATCCAGATCCTGCGCAGCGCCGATGCGCCGGTGACCGCCGCGATGCTGGCCGAGGAGCTGGAGGTGACGAAGCGGACAATCTACCGCGACGTGGTGGCGTTGCAGGCGTTGCGGGTGCCGGTCGAGGGCGCGGCGGGCGTGGGGTACATGATGCGGGCGGGCTATGACCTGCCGCCGCTGATGTTTTCCGCCGAGGAGCTGGAGGCGCTTTACGTGGGCATGGCGCTGTTGCACCGGACCGGGGATCCGGGGCTGGAGCGGGCGGCGCGGCGGGCGGGCGAGAAGATCGCCACCGCGTTGCCGGGCGGCGCGCCGCATGTGCCGCTGCGGGTCTCGGGCTGGAACCGCATCCCGCGCGACGGGGTGGATGCCGAAGCGTTGCGGGCGCAGATCCGCGACGCTGTGGAATTGCGGATCGTCTATGTCGATTTGCAGGAGGCGCGGACGGAGCGAGTGATCCGGCCCGTGGCGCTGACCTATCATATCGACGCGGTCGTGCTGGCGGCGTGGTGCGCGCTGCGGCAGGGGTTTCGCAGTTTCCGCATCGACCGGATCGTGGAAAGCGTGCCGACGGGGGAGGACTTTGCCGGAGAGGCGGCGGCGCTGCGGGCGGCATGGGAGGCGACGCTGGAGGGGGAGGACTGGGTTCTCTACACCGCGTCGAGGCGCGCGTGAGGCGCGTGGGTTTTCACCCACCCTACGGGGTCAGATAAGGCCGCGCTGTCTGAGGTCTGTGAGGATTTCTTCGGTATGTTGCCCGCGCCGCGGCGTCGGGCTCGGCGCCTGCGCCTGTCCGTCGAAGCGGGGCGCGGGGGCTGGTTGCAGGGTGCCCCGGGCCTCGTGCCAGATGGCGCGGGCGGCGATGTGGGGGTCCCTGGCCGCCTCCCACGGGGTGAGGACCGGGGCCACGCAGGCGTCGGAATTGTCGAAAAGGGCGGCCCAGTGGGCGACGGGCTCTGCGGCGAAGAGCGCGGTCAGGCGGGCGGTCTGGTCGGGCCAGCGGGCGCGGTCGTACTGGTCGGCGAACAGGGGATCGTCCGACAGGCCGAGCGTGTCGAGGAAGAGCGCGTAGAACTGCGGTTCGAGGCACTGGACCGAGAGGTAGCGCGCGTCGGCGCAGGCATATGTGCGGCCCCAGGGCGGCGCGTCGAGCAGGCTTTGACCGCGCGTTTCCGACAGGTTGCCGCCGCCGGCCATGGCCATGAAGAGCGCCATCATGTGGGCCGAGCCGTCGGTGATGGCGGCGTCGACCACGGTGCCTTTTCCGGTGCGCTGGGCGTTGAGGATGCCGCTGAGGAGGCCGGCCACGAGATAGAGCGCGCCGCCGCCGATATCGCCGACGATGGTGGGCGGCGTGAGGGGCGCGTCGCCGGGGGTGGAGGCATAGTAAAGCGCCCCGGCGGTGGCGATGTAGTTGTAGTCATGCCCCGCCAGATGGGCGCGCGGGCCGGTCTGGCCCCAGCCGGTCATGCGGCCGTAGACGAGTTCTGGATTGGACTGCGTGAAGGTGTCGGGGCCGAGGCCGAGCCGTTCCATGACACCGGGGCGCAGACCCTCGATCAGGGCGTCGGCGTCGGTCACCAGCGCGCGGGCCACGGCGAGGTCGCCGGGGTCCTTGAGGTCGAGCGTAATGGCCTGCTTGCCCCGGTCGAGCATGTTGTGTTCGCCCATGGTGGGGTTGGCGGGGCCGGGGCGCTGGACGACCGTGACGGTTGCGCCGAGATCCGCCAGCATCATGGCGGCGAAGGGGGCGGGGCCGAGGCCCTCGAACTCGACTACCTTGATGCCGGCGAGCATTGCGGCGCCTCCTGATCGGTGCGGGTCACCAGCAAACAGGGCGCGGTGGCGGCGCGGGTTTGCCGGGTGGAGCATTGGAAAGGTCTGGCACGGCGGGTGGCCGGAACGCCGGGCGCGCGGTGTTCGGAGACGCCACGGGCGATCTGGTTTTCCGGCCAGAGGTCGAGTCCGTACCGGCGCAGGTCGGGCCGCCGCGTCTTGCGGGTGCGGCCGCGGCAGGCGATTTCATGGCCGTCCGCCTGCAAACGGTGCAGGTTGTCGATCTGCGCGGGGGTGGCGGCGTGGCTCCAGCAGAGGCAGAAGGTGACGCGGGCGTGATGCGCCTGACAGACCGGACGGGCGGCGCGCCGGGTCTCGACATGGAAATCGTCGAAGGTGAGGCAGATTCCGGGGGTGGTCAAACCACCACCTCCATCTCCTTCTGCTCTCCCACGCCGAACACGCGCTTGTAGCGGTCGATCTCGGACTCGGGGCCCATCGCCTTGCGGGGGTTGTCCGAGAGCTTGACCGTCGGGCGGCCATCGGCGGCGATGGCCTTGCAGACGAGGGAGAAGGGGGCGAGCGAGTCGTCGGGCATGAGGCCGCGGAAGTCGTTGGTCAGCAGGGTGCCCCAGCCGAACGACACCCGCACGCGGCCGGCGAACTGCCTGTGCAGGGCGAGGATCTTTTCCTCGTCGAGGCCGTCGGAGAAGATGATGAGTTTCCGCGTGGGATCCTCGCCGCGCTTTTTCCACCAGTCGATGGCGATCTCGGCGCCGGTCGCGGGGTCGCCGCTGTCGATGCGGATGCCGGTCCAGCCCGCGAGCCAGTCGGGGGCCTTGTCGAGAAACCCTTTGGTTCCGTACGTGTCAGGCAGGATGATGCGCAGGTTGCCCTCGTGCTCGTCGTGCCAGTCGGACAGCACGTCATAGGGGGCGCGGGCCAGCGTGGCGTCGTCCTCGGCCAGGGCGGCATAGACCATGGGCAGTTCGTGGGCGTTGGTGCCGATCGCCTCGAGGTCGCGGTTCTTGGCGATAAGACAATTGGAGGTGCCGACGAAGTTGTCGCCCAGCCGTTCGGTCATCGCCTGCACGCACCAGTCCTGCCACAGGAAGGAGTGCCGCCGCCGGGTGCCGAAATCGGCGATGCGCAGCCCGTCGACGCCGCGCAGGCGTTCGACCTTTTCCCACAGCTTGGTCATGGCGCGAGCGTAGAGCACCTGTAGCTCGAACCTTGCCATGTCGTGCAGCACGGCGCGCGAGCGCAGTTCCATCAGCACCGCGAGGGCGGGGATTTCCCACAGCATGACCTCGGGCCATTTGCCCTCGAACGTCAGTTCGTACTGGCCGTCGCGCTTTTCCAGGTGGTAGGGCGGCAGGCGCAGTTTCTCGAACCAGTCCATGAATTCGGGCGTGAACATCTGGCGCTTGCCGTAGAAGGTGTTGCCGCGCATCCACGTGCTCTCGCCGCGCGACAGCGACAGCGAGCGGATATGGTCGAGCTGTTCGCGCAACTCGCCCTCGTCCACCAGGTCGGCCAGCCGCACGTCCTTGGTGCGGTTGATCAGCGAGAAGGTGACCGTGGTGTCGGGCCGGTTGCGGAAGACCGACTGGCACATCAGCAGCTTGTAGAAATCGGTGTCGATCAGGGAGCGGACGATCGGGTCGATCTTCCACTTGTGGTTCCAGACACGGGTTGCGATGTCGACCATGGCGGCCTCCGAGGGTGGTTGCGCCGCCCGTTAGAGCAAAAGGGTCAGGTATTCGCAAGCGCGGCGCGGGTCGCCGTCGCCAGCCTTTCGATTCCCAAGGCCAGCTTGTCCTCGGTATTGTAGGTGAAGTTGATGCGGATCGACGTGTGGTCGCGGCCTTCGGGATCGAAGACGGACGAGGGCGAGATGCAGACGCCGTGATCGAGTCCGACCTGCATCAGGTGGTTGGTGTCGAGGCCGGGGTCCTTTGCGGTGGCCCAGACGAACATGCCGCCCGAGGGATGTTCCCACGTGAAGAGGTCGGTGAGGTGGGTGTCCATCGCGGTGCAGAGCGCGTCGCGGCGGGCGCGGTAGAGCGACAGGATGCCGGGCAGCATGTCGTCGGCAAGGCCGGTGGCGAAGGCGTCGTGGGTGATCTGCTGGCAGAGGCCGGAACTGCACATGTCGGCGCTTTGCTTGGCGGCCTTCAGCACCTCGATCAGTTCCGGTGCGGCGATGATCCAGCCGATGCGCAGGCCCGGCGCCAGTTCCTTGGACACGGTACCGAGGTAGATGACGGGGCCGTCATAGGGCGTGCCGGCGCGATCCGCCGAGAGGGTGAGCATCCGGGGCAGGGGCGCGTCGTCGTAATAAAGCGTGCCGTAGGGGTCATCCTCGATCAGCCAGGTGCCGGTCTGATGCGCGGCATCGACGAGGCGGCGGCGGGTGGCGGTGTCGACCAGCTTGCCCGTGGGGTTGGAAAAATTCGGGACGGTATAGGCGAATTGCGCGCCGGTCATCGCGGCGACCGGATCGAGGTCGTTGGCGTCGAGCCGCATCGGGCGGTAGGTCGGCTGGCGCGGGCGCCAGTTGTCGAGCGCGCCGAGATAGGCCGGGGTCTGCGACGCGATGGGGCTGCCCTGTTCCAGCAGCACGGTGCCGATGAGGTTGAGCGCCTGGGCGCCGCCGGAGGTGATCAGGACGTTGTCGCGCGTGAGGGTGAGGTCGCCCTCGGAATAGCGGCTGGCGATGAGGTCGCGCAGCTTGGGCAGGCCGGCAACGGGGGCGTAGGCCAGCGTTTCGTCCGCATGGTTGGTGACGGCGGAGGTGGCGAGCCGGGCCATTTCGGGGATCGGCCAGATCTCGGTGCCCGGCAGGCCGCCGCCAAGGTTCACCAGGCCGGGGATGCGCCCGGCGGCGAGGAAGGTGGCGGTGACGTCGTTGGTGTCATCGAGCCACTTGGCGAAAGCGGGGCGCTGGGGCATGTGAAACCTCCCGGGTTCGGTGTCGGCGTGACGCGGTCATAGAACAAACTGAACGAACGTTCAATTATTGTCTTCCGGGCGTCAGCCCGCGCGGTCCAGTGTTTCGACCGAGAGGATGGTGGGCAGGTGGCGGGCGATCTCGTGCCAGGTGTCGCCTTCGTCGAGGCTGGCGAAGACCGAGCCGGAATTGGTGCCGAAGTAAAGGCCGGGCGCGTCTTGGGCGTCACCGGCCATGGCCTGGCGCAGGACGGTGAAATAGCAGTTCTTCTGCGGCAGGCCCTCGCGCAGCGCCGCCCACGTCTCGCCGCCGTCACGCGACCGCCAGACGGCGCAGGCCGCATCGGGCGGGAAGCGGCCCGCCATGTCGCCGTTGAGCGGCAGGGTCCAGATGGTGCGCGGATCGTGCGGGTGGACGCGGATCGGAAAGCCGAAGGTGGAGGGCAGGCCGGGGGTGATATCGTCCCAACTGCGCCCGCCATCAGGGGAGCGCCAGACACCGTGGTGGTTCTGCTGGTAGAGCAGGTCGGTGTCGCCGTTGGCCCGGACGATATTGTGCACGCAATGGCCGGTTTCGCCGTCGCGCGGCGCGGCCGGGTGGTCATGGTGCCCGCAGGCCTCGGCATTCGACAGGCGGTTGCGGCGGTGCCATGACCGGCCGCCATCCTCGGTGGCGAAGACACCGGCGGCGGAGATGCCGACCCATTGCTTTTCAGCCGAGCCCGGGTCGAAAACGATGCTGTGCAGCACGAGGCCCGCGGCGCCGGGGTTCCAGTCCTTGGCGGAGTCGTGATCGGTGAGGCCATCGACGCGCGCCCACGTGGTGCCGCGATCCGTGCTCTTGAGCAGGTTGGCGGGCTTGGTGCCGGCATAGAGCGTGTCATGCGCGAAGCCGAGTGACCAGACCTGCTGGAACTCGGTGGCGAAGGGCAGGGGGGCGTCGGTCCAGCCGACCATGGCGGCGAAATCGGGGTCCTGCGCGGCCCAGTCATCCATCTGGCCCTTGCTGAGGCGCGTGAGGTCCCAGGTCTGCCCCTGGTCGTCGGAGCGCCAGACGCCCGCGCCGAAAAAGTCGCCGCCGCCTCCGGCCCAGATGGTGCCGGTCCTGGGGTCGCCCGCCATGTGGTTGATGCACCAGCCGCCGCAATGGGGGCCGGAGATGTCCCATGTCTGCCGGTCGGTGCCGGCGGCGACGAGGAAGGCGCCCTTGGTGGTGCCGACGAGAAGGGTAAGCGGGGTGGCGGGCATGAGGGTGGCTCCGGCTGGTTTGCCGGATCCTAGCACGCCGTCGGTCGATTCCCGAGAGCGGAGAGTGGCCGACGCGCGCGGGGGCCGGATGGCCCGGGTGCCTGTACTGGCGCGCGCTGCGGACGCGGCCTAGGATCGCGCCATGATTTCGCATGTTCATCTTGGCACGGCGGACCTCGACCGGGCGGTGCGGTTCTATGGCGCCGTGCTGGAGCCGCTGGGGATCGTGCAGACATTCATCGACGCGGATCGCGGCTGGGCCGGGTGGAAACCCGCCGACGCGGACCGCCCGCTGTTCGTGGTCGGACGGCCGTTGGATGGGGCTGCGCCGGGCGTGGGGAACGGGCAGATGATCGCCTTTCAGGCAGCGGAGCGTCGGATCGTCGACCAGTGCCACCGTTTGGCCCTGGCGGCCGGGGCGACGGATGAGGGCGCGCCGGGGCTGCGGCCCGAGTACCATGCGAAGTTCTACGGGGCCTATTTCCGCGACCCGGACGGGAACAAGCTGTGCGTGTGCTGCCATGCCCCGGAGTGATGCGGGGGCCTAGCCGCCGTGGACCTGTTTGCTGTCGGCGGGGGCCTCGTCCCGTTCGAACATGCCGTAGTCGCGGATCACCGACACGACGCGCAGGCGGTAGTCGTCGAACATGATCTCGCGGCCCGCGCGCTGGGCGCCGCGATGTGCCTCGAGCCGGCGCCATGCGTCCAGGGCGGCCTCGTCCCGCCAGAAGCTGAGCGAGAGGAGTTTCTCGGGGTTGGTCAGGCTCTGGAAGCGCTCGACCGAGATGAAGCCGTCGATGCCCTCGGCCAGCGGTCTCATCTTGGCGGCCATGTCGAGATAGGCGTCTTTCTGGTCGGCATGTGGCATGACTTCGAAGATGACGGCGATCATATGGGGGCTCCTTCCTGCGGTGTGGAGACACATTTCAGGAAGGTGCGGTCCTCGCGCAAGAGGAAGTTTTCCGCCTGGGCGAAGGCGTAGTTCTCGCGCCCCAGCGGATCGGCGGCGAGGCGGGCGCGGTAGGCCTCGTACTCGGCCAGGCTGGGGATGTTGTAGATGCCGTAGGCCAGTGTCGAGGAACCTTCGTGCGGGGCGAAATAGCCGATGAGGTCCGCCCCGCAGCGTGGAATGGCGGTGGCCCAGGTGCGTGCGTATTGCGCGAACTGGGCGTGTTTCGTCGGATCAATGTGGTAGCGGATGATGCAGGTGAGCATGGTGGGTCTCCTTTGGGTCACCGCCTTTGTAGCGGATGGACGGGGCGCAATGGTTCGGTTAGCATCGAACTATGAAGGATGGCCCGGACATATCCCGTGTGGCCGCGCTGATCGGGGATCCTGCGCGGGCGAATATCCTGACCGCGCTGATGAGCGGCAAGGCGTTGACCGCCAGCGAACTGGCGGGCGAGGCGGGGGTGACGCTGCAGACCGCCTCGGCGCATCTGTCCAAGCTGGAAGGGGGCGGTCTTATCGCGCTGCGGCGCGAGGGGCGGCACAAGTATTTCCGGCTGGCGGGCGACGAGGTGGCGGATGTGCTGGAGGCGCTGATGGGTCTGGCCGCGGGCACCGGCGCATTGCGGACGAGGCCGGGACCGCGCGACCCGGAGATGCGGCGGGCGCGGGTCTGTTACAACCACCTGGCCGGGGACATGGGAACCCAGATGTATGACGCGCTGCTGTCGCGGGGCGTGTTGCGGCGGAGCGGTGACGCGCTGGAGCTGACGAACGCGGGGCGGAGGTTCGTGACCGGGTTCGGCATCGACCTGGAGGCGCTGCCAAAATCGCGGGCGCCGCTGTGCCGCGATTGCCTGGACTGGTCGGAGCGACGCTCGCACCTGGCGGGGCAGCTGGGACGGGCGATGTTGAGCCGGATCGAGGAGATCGGATGGGCGGCCCGTGTGACGGGGACCCGGGTGGTGCGGTTCTCGCGCGAGGGGGAAGCGGCGTTCGCGGAGATGTTCGGCGGGGGTGAGTGACAGAGGGAGGGACGCGTGGGTTTTCACCCACCCTACGCGGTGCCGGGCCTGCGGTGGCGGACAGCAGGCGCGGCGTGGGTGGAGACGTTCGGCGTGGGTGAGTGACAGGGGAGGGGGACGCGTGGGTTTTCACCCACCCAACGCGGTGCGGGCCTCCGGTGAGGGAAAGCAAGCTCGGCGTGTGCTGTTCAGACCTGGCGGCGTTTTTCGACCATGTCGCGGAAGGCATCGGTGACGCTGTCATCCACGTGGTAGCTGTGGTCGTCGTCGGGAAAGGCGCCGGAGCGCACGTCGGCGGCATAGTCGGACAGGCCCTTTACCGCCACCTCGGTCAGGTTCGCGTAGCGCTTGGTGAACTTCGGTTTGAAATCGGTGAACACGCCCAGGAGGTCGTAGCTGAGCAGGATCTGCCCGTCGGTGCCCGCGCCGGCGCCGATGCCGATAGTGGGGATCTCGAGCTCGGCGGAGATGATGCGGGCGATCGAGGCCGGCACCGCCTCGAATTCCAGCATGAAACAGCCGGCGTCCTGGATGGCCAGCGCGTCCTGCAGGATGTCCATCGCGTCTTCGGGCGTCTTGCCCTGCACGCGGAAGCCGCCATACATCGCGACGCGGTGCGGGGCCATGCCGATATGGCTGGCCGTGGGGATGCCGGCGGCCACCAGCGCCTTGAGGATGTCGGCCTGGCTGCGGCCGCCCTGGGGTTTGACCGCGTCGCAGCCGCCCTCCTGCATGAAGCGGGTGGCGTTGGTCAGGGCGCGGTCGACCGTGTGGTAGCTCTGGTAGGGCATGCAGCCGAGCGAGAAGGTGTTGGGCGCGCCGCGGCGGATGGCCTGGGCGTGCATAATCATCATGTCCATCGTCGCGGGCACGGTCGAGGCGTGGCCGTGGGCGATCATGGCGAGGCTGTCGCCGACCACCACCACGTCGACGCCCGCCGCCTCGGCCCATTGTGCCGAGGTGTAGTCGGGCACGGAGGTGTAAACCATGCGCGTGCCGTCATGTTTCGAGGCCCTGATCTGGGTGAGTGTCCGTTTCTTCCGTTCGGTCATGTGGCCGTCCTCCCTTGAGCCGTCGAGGTGCCGCGCCGCGGGCTGGCACCGTATTGTCGGCAATTGATATATCATAAAGATATTAACTCGCAACGGCTGAATCCACCGAAATGTCGATCGGTCCAGATTGCTGCGGCGATGGGGCCAGTGTAGGATCCGGTGCATGGCCATATCGGTGGAAAGCTTTTTCCTGTCGCCCGAGGCGGAAGGAACGTTGCAGGCGCAGATCCAGCAAATGATCGCGCAGGGAATCCTGTCGGGGCGATTCCGCAAGGGCGAGAAGCTGCCTTCTTCGCGCAGGATGGCCGGGCACCTGGGGGTGAGCCGGATCACGGTGACGCTGGCCTATACCGAGTTGCAGGCCAACGACTACCTGGAGAGCCGGGACCGCTCGGGGTATTTCGTGTCGCAGAACGCGCCGGAGCCGCCGGCGTTCACGCCCAGTGCGGCGAAGGGCGACCTGATCGACTGGGGGCGGGCGATCGGGCGGCGTTACACGGGCGGGGCGACGCCGGAGAAGCCGCGCGACTGGTCGAGCTATCCCTACCCGTTCATTTTCGGGCAGACCGATCCGAGCCTGTTCGACCACGCAAGCTGGCGGCATTGCGCCTTGCGGGCGCTGGGGCAGAAGGAGTTCCAGGCGCTGGCGGCGGATGCCTATGACCAGGACGACCCCAAGCTGATCGAGTTCATCGCGCGGCATACGCTGCCGCGCCGGGGGATCCTGGCGGAGCCGGGGGAGATATTGTTGACGATGGGGGCGCAGAACGCGCTGTGGCTGACGGCGCAGGTGTTGCTGACCCAGCGGCGGACGGCGGCGGTGGAAGAGCCGTGTTACCACGCGCTGCGCGATATCCTGACGCAATCGCGCTGTCATATGGCGCCGGTGCCGGTGGATCGTGACGGGTTGCGCCCCGACGCCCTGCCCGAGCGGGCGGACGTGATTTTCACCACGCCGAGCCATCAGGCGCCGACGAACGCGACCATGCCGCTGGACCGGCGGCAGGACCTGCTGGCCCGCGCGCGGGAGATGGAGGCGCTGATCGTCGAGGATGACTACGAGTTCGAGATCAGCTTTCTGCGCGCGCCGCTGCCGTCGCTGAAATCGCTCGATACCGATGGGCGGGTGATCTACGTCGGCAGCTTTTCCAAGTCGATCTTTCCGGGGCTGCGGCTGGGCTACCTGGTGGGGCCGCAGGCGTTCATTCGCGAGGCGCGGGCGCTGCGGGCCAGCGTGCTGCGGCATCCGCCGGGGCATGTGCAGCGAACCACCGCCTATTTCCTGAGCCTGGGGCATTACGACAGCCTGATCCGGCGGATCGGCAAGGCCTATGCGCGGCGGCGGCAGGTGATGGAGACCGCGCTGGAGGATCACGGGCTGGGCGTGGAAGGGCGCGGCGTCTTCGGCGGAAGCTCGATCTGGATGCGGGCGCCCGAGGGGGTGGATACCGAGGACCTGGCCGAGCGGCTGCGCGCGCGTGGCGTGCTGATCGAGCCGGGGCGGCCGTTTTTCGAGGCCGCGAGCGCGCCGCGGAATTTCTACCGGCTGGCCTATTCCTCGATTCCCTCGGAGCGGATCGCGGACGGGATCGGGATACTGGCGAATGAACTGGGGTCGTAAGGCCAGTTGGCGGCATGGTGCGAAATCGGTCGAACGCCTTGTTCAGGAGGCGGAAACGGAGCCTGGCGGACGCGCGGCATGTCGAAATTGCAGATTTTTGAGACCAAAAGTCTCAATAAAAATACTCGCTGGCTATAGTATGCAACGGAAACTGGCCCTAGAATGGGGGTGACTGCAAGGGTAGCTTCCCCTCAAACCGCGCCGGGGGAGGACCGGCCCTTTTCCAATGTTCAGGAGCACTCTCATGAAGATGACCACCGAAGAAGCCTTTGTCAAAACGCTGCAACGCCACGGAATCCAGCACGCGTTCGGGATCATCGGGTCGGCGATGATGCCGATTTCGGACCTGTTTCCGAAGGCCGGGATCACGTTCTGGGATTGCGCGCATGAAGGCAGCGCAGGGATGATGGCCGATGGCTATACCCGCGCGACCGGCAAGATGAGCATGATGATCGCGCAGAACGGGCCGGGGATCACCAATTTCGTGACCGCCGTGAAGACCGCCTATTGGAACCACACGCCGCTGCTGCTGGTGACGCCGCAGGCGGCGAACAAGACAATCGGCCAGGGCGGATTCCAGGAAGTCGAGCAGATGAAGCTGTTCGAGGACATGGTGGCCTACCAGGAAGAGGTGCGCGACCCGACGCGCGTGGCCGAGGTGCTGGCGCGGGTGATCAGCCAGGCCAAGCGCCTGTGCGGGCCGGCGCAGATCAACATCCCGCGCGATTTCTGGACGCAGGTGGTGGATATCGAGATCCCCAACGCGATCGAATTCGAGGTGAGCCCCGGTGGCAGCAACTCTGTCGCCGAGGCGGCTGCGCTGATGAGCGAGGCCAAGAACCCGGTGATCCTGAACGGGGCGGGCGTGGTCTTGTCCAAGGGCGGGATCGAGGCGTCGATGGAACTGGCCGAGCGGCTGACCGCGCCGGTCTGTGTGGGCTATCAGCACAACGACGCGTTCCCGGGCTCGCATCCGCTGTTTGCCGGGCCGTTGGGCTATAACGGCAGCAAGGCGGGGATGGAGCTGATCAAGGACGCGGACGTGGTGCTGTGCCTTGGGACGCGGTTGAACCCGTTCTCGACCCTGCCGGGGTACGGGATGGAGTACTGGCCCACGAATGCCAAGATCATCCAGGTGGATATCAACCCCAACCGGATCGGCCTGACCAAGAAGGTGACCGTGGGGATCGTGGGCGATGCGGCCAAGGTGGCGCAGGGCATCCTGAAGAACCTGGGCGAGACGGCGGGGGATCACGAGCGCGAGGCGCGCAAGGCGAAGATTGCCGAGACCAAGAGCAAATGGGCGCAGCAGCTGGCCAGCATGGACCACGAGGACGACGACCCCGGCACCACCTGGAACGAGCGGGCGCGCAAGGACAAGCCCGACTGGATGAGCCCGCGCATGGCGTGGCGGGCCATTCAGGGTGCGCTGCCGCGGAATGCGATCATCTCCTCGGATATCGGCAACAACTGTGCCATCGGCAATGCCTATCCCGATTTCGACGAGGGGCGCAAATACCTCGCGCCGGGGCTGTTCGGGCCTTGCGGGTACGGCCTGCCGGCCATCGTGGGCGCGAAGATCGGCTGCCCGGACGTGCCGGTGGTGGGCTTTGCCGGGGACGGGGCGTTCGGCATCGCGGTCAACGAGCTGACCGCCATTGGCCGGAGCGAGTGGCCGGGGATCACGCAGATCGTGTTCCGCAACTACCAGTGGGGGGCGGAGAAGCGGAACTCGACGCTGTGGTTCGACGACAACTTCGTGGGCACGGAACTGGACGATGACGTGAGCTATGCCGGGATCGCCAATGCCTGCGGGCTGAAAGGTGTCGTGGCGCGGACGATGGACGAGCTGACCGATGCGCTGAACACCGCGATCAAGGAGCAGATGGAGAATGGCACGACCACGCTGATCGAGGCGATGATCAACCAGGAGCTGGGCGAGCCGTTCCGCCGGGATGCCATGAAGAAGCCGGTGGAAGTGGCCGGGATCAGCGCCGACGACATGGTCGAGCAACGGGTCTGAGACGTCGCAATCCTGTGGCCCCGCGGGCATAGTATGCCACGCGGGGCCGATCAGGGCCCTGGACAGAGCGACAGGACAAGACATGACAGACCGATATCCCTTTCTCGCCGCGAGTGAACCCAAGTGCCCGCCGTCGTTGTTGAAGCAGGCGCAAGGCTTGCCACGACCGCGCGTGGCGCTGGTGAATGCCGGGGCGCCGAACCCGTTGCAGGGGATCCGAGAAGCGGCCGAGGCCGGGCTGGCCGATCCGGTGCTGATCGGGGACAGCGACAAGATCAAGGCCACTGCGAAGGAGATCGGGTGGGATATCGCGGGGTTGCCTCTGATCCACGCGCCGAAGGAAAGCGCCGCGCCGGTGGCGGCCGAGATGGCGCGGACCGGCGAGGTGGGCGCGATCATGAAGGGGCAGATCCATACCTCGACCTTTTTGAAAGGCCTGTTGCCGTCGGCGGCGGGGCTGCGCGAGAAGGGGACACGCTGCGGGCACGTGTTTCATATCACCATGCCGGGGTCGGAGCGGCCCCTCTTGCTGACCGATGCGGCGCTGAACGTGGACCCGGACGTGGAGACGCGGCAGGCTTGCCTGAGCCATGCGGTGATGCTGGCCTACAAGCTGGGGATCGAGCGGCCCAAGGCGGGGATTCTGGCCCCGACCGAGGACCCGATCCCGACTGTGCCGAACACGATGGAAGCGGTCGAGATCGCGGAGTGGGCGCAGGGCGCGTTGCCGGGGGCGGTGGTGCAGGGGCCGATGGCGATGGACCTGATCCTGTCGAAGGCGGCGGCGGAAGCGAAGAATTACGAATCCGAGGTGTCGGGCGACGCGGACATCATGCTGACGCCGAACATCACCACGGGCAATGCGCTGTTCAAGCTGATGTCGTTCGGCATGGGGTGCTGCTGTGCCGGGGTCGTGCTGGGCGCGAAGGTGCCGATATTGCTGACCAGCCGGGCGCAGGGAGCGGAAGAGCGCATCGCCTCGGCGGCGCTGGGCGTGATCGGGGGGGCGGCATGATACTGGTCGTCAATGCCGGGTCGTCCTCGATCAAGGTGGAGCTGTTCACGCCTGGGCTGGACTCGGTCCTGTCGGGCTCGGTGACCGAGATCGGCGGGCAGGGGCGGCTGAGCCTTGGGGGTGACAAGCAGGATGTGTCGGTTGTTGACCATACGGCTGCGTTGGGTTTGATCCTGGAGAAGCTGGAGGCGGCGGGGCATCCGGTGTCGTCGCTCGTGGCGGCAGGGCATCGCGTGGTGCATGGCGGGGCGCATCTGACGGCGCCGGAGCGACTGACCGACGAGGTGATTGCAAGGATCGAGGCAGTGGTGCCGTTGGCGCCGCTGCACAATCCGCACAACCTGTCGGGTGTCCGGGCGCTGGCCGGGCTGGCGCCGGACCTGCCGCAGTTCGCCAGTTTCGACACGGCGTTTCATGCGACCAATTCCGACGTTGCCGTGACCTATGCTTTGCCGCAGGCCGAGCGGGACAAGGGCATAAGGCGCTACGGGTTTCATGGCCTCTCCTATGCCGGGATGGTGGCGCAGTTCGGCGAGGACCTGCCCCGGCGGTTGCTGGGGCTGCACCTTGGGAATGGCGCGAGCCTGTGCGCGATGGTCGAGGGCAAATCGGTGGCGAACTCGATGGGGTATTCGCCGCTGGATGGTCTTGTGATGGGCACGCGGACGGGGTGCATCGACGGGATGGCGGTGCTGCGGTTGGCCGAGGATCACGGGATCGAGGGCGCGGGCACGATCCTGAACAAGGAAAGCGGGCTGAAGGGGCTGGCCGGGACGAATGACATGGCCACTCTGCTGAGCCGCGACGACGAGGACGCGCGGTTCGCGGTCGAGCATTTCTGCTATTGGGCGGCGCGGCAGGCCGGGTCGGCGATTGCCGCGATGCACGGCGTGGACGCGGTGGCGTTTACCGGCGGCATCGGCGAGAACGCCGCAACCATACGGGATCGTATCATGGAGCATCTGGCATGGCTGGGGGATATCCCGGTGCACGTGGTGCCCGCCGACGAGGAACGGCAGATTGCGCGGGATGTCGTCGGGCTGTTGCCCGGCTGAGCGCGTGAGATTTTCGGCTTTCCCGGCAGAGCGCTTCGGGAAAGCGAACGAACCGAGAGAAGCGGTCGCGGGGCGGTGCGAACTGGCCTAACGTGACCGGGACAAGCAAAGGGAGGCGACGACATGCTGGATCAGCCCAAACTGGACACCTCGCCCAAGGTGTCCGACGAGGTGCGCAAGACCACCTGTTACATGTGCGCCTGCCGCTGCGGTATCAACGTGCATATGAAGGACGGCAAGGTCGCCTATATCGAGGGCAACCGCGACCACCCGGTGAACAAGGGCGTGCTCTGTGCCAAGGGCAGCGCGGGGATCATGCAGCACAACGCGCCGGCGCGGCTGCGGGCGCCGTTGAAGCGGGTCGGGCCGCGCGGGTCGGGCGAGTTCGAGGAGATCAGCTGGGACGAGGCGTTGGAGATCGCCACCGGCTGGCTGGAGCCGCTGCGGCAGGAGGCGCCGGAGAAGCTGGCGTTCTTTACCGGGCGCGACCAGAGCCAGAGCTTTACCAGTTTCTGGGCGCAGAATTTCGGGACGCCGAACTATGCCGCGCATGGCGGGTTCTGTTCCGTCAACATGGCGGCGGCGGGTATCTATACCATGGGCGGCGCGTTCTGGGAGTTCGGGCAGCCAGACTGGGAGAATACCAAGCTGTTCATGATTTTCGGCGTGGCCGAGGACCATGACAGCAACCCGATCAAGATGGGGCTCGGGCGGGTGAAGGAACGCGGCGCCACGGTGATCGGGGTGAACCCGATCCGATCGGGGTATAACGCGGTCGCCGACGAGTGGGTCGGGATCACACCGGGGACGGACGGTTTGTTCATCCTGGCGCTGGTGCATGAGTTGCTGCGAGCCGGGAAGATCGACCTGCGCTACCTGGCGGACTACACCAACGCGCCGGTGCTGGTGAATTGCGACCCGTCTTCGCCCGAGCACGGCCTGTTGATGCGGGATGAGAACGGCAAGCTTCTGGTGATCGACCGGGTCACCGGGGCGCCTGCGGCGTTCGACAAGAAGGGCGTGAAGCCGGACCTGTCGGCCAGCTATGAAAAGGACGGCGTGACGCACCGGCCGGTGATGCATCTGCTGGCGGAGCGGTACATGGGCGAGGAATACGCGCCCGAGGCCGTGGCGGAGCGGTGCGGCGTGAGTGCGCGGCGTATCCGGGCGATTGCGGCGGAGCTGGCAAGGGTCGCTTTCGAGGAAGAGATCGTGCTGGACCGGGAGTGGACGGATTTCCGGGGCCAGACGCACAAGACGATGGTGGGCCGTCCGGTGAGTTTCCACGCGATGCGGGGGATCTCGGCGCATTCCAACGGGTTTCAGACCTGCCGGAGCCTGCACCTGTTGCAGATCCTGCTGGGGTCGGTCGAGGTGCCAGGGGGCTTCCGGTTCAAGCCGCCTTATCCCAAGCCCGTGAGTATCCACCCGACGCCGCATTGCAAGGTGACGCCGGGCAAGCCTTTGGACGGGCCGCACCTGGGGTTCGTGCGCGGGCCGGAAGACCTGGCGCTGAAGGACGACGGGACACCTGCGCGGATCGACAAGGCGTTCACCTGGGAGAACCCGATGAGCGCGCATGGCATGATGCACATGGTGATCAGCAATGCCCATGCGGGGGATCCGTACAAGATCGACACGCTGTTCATGTACATGGCGAACATGGCGTGGAATTCCACGATGAACACGCGCGGCGTGATCGACATGCTGACGGACACCGACGAGGACGGTGAATACGTCATTCCGCATATCATCTATTCGGATGCGTATAGTTCCGAGATGGTCGCCTATTCCGACCTGATCCTGCCCGACACCACGTATCTTGAGCGGCACGACTGCATCAGCCTGCTGGACCGCCCGATCTGCGAGGCGGATGCCGCCGCCGACGCGATCCGCTGGCCGGTGGTGGAGCCGGATCGCGACGTGAAGGGCTTTCAGACCGCGCTGGTGCTGCTGGCCAACAAGATGAAGCTGCCGGGGTTCACCAACGAGGATGGCAGCGCCAAGTGGGCGGATTATGCCGATTACATCGTCAACCACGAGCGCAAGCCGGGGATCGGCCCGCTGGCCGGGTGGCGCAAGGGCGAGGACGGGCTGACCCACGGGCGCGGGGCGCCGAACGAGGACCAGCTGGAGAAATATATCGAGAATGGCGGGTTCTTCGTGAACCATATCGCCGAGGAACACGCCTATATGAAGCCCTGGAACATGGGCTATCAGGAATGGGCGGTGGGGATGGGGCTCTATGACAGTCCGCAGCCCTATATCTTCGACCTCTATGCCGAGACGATGCGCAAGTTCCAGCTGGCTGCCGAGGGGCAAGGCGAGCGGCAACCGCCCGAGCACCTGCGCGAGCGGATCAAGACCACGCTGGACCCGCTGCCGGTGTGGTACCCGCCCTTCGAGGACGGACATGTGGATCCGGTGGAATATCCAGTTCACGCGCTGACGCAGCGGCCGATGGCGATGTACCATTCTTGGGGGTCGCAGAATGCGTGGCTGCGGCAGATCCATGGACGCAACCCCTTGTACCTGCCGACCAGGATCTGGGAGGCGGAGGGGTTTGCCGAGGGCGACTGGGCGCGTGTGACCTCGGCGCATGGCGAGATCACGGTGCCGGTGGCGCATATGGCGGCGCTCAATGAGAATACCGTCTGGACGTGGAACGCGATCGGCAAGCGCAAGGGCGCCTGGGCGCTGGAAAAGGACGCGCCGGAGGCCACGAAGGGGTTTCTGCTGAACCACCTGATTCACGAGTTGCTGCCACCCAAGGGCGACGGGCTGCGCTGGGCGAACAGCGATCCGGTGACGGGGCAGGCGGCGTGGTTCGACCTGCGGGTGAAGATCGAGAAGACGGCGGCGCCCGAGGAGGTGCATCCGACTTTCGCGCCGATCCGGTCGCCAGTGGGCACCGGACCGGACGAGCTGCGCTGGAAGGTGGGCAAATGAGGGCGGGAATTTTCTGCTCAGAAAATTGGCAAGACTTTTCGAAAAGTCTTGGGCGGAAAATGCGTGTTTTCCGGCCCATTTTCTGCGCGGAAAATGGGTGCGCGGAGGGGCGGCGGTGAGCGGCAGGACCCTGACATTGATCGCCATACTGGCGTTCGTGATCTTCGTGGTCGGGACCTTCGTGTGGTTCGTCGGCAAATGGAATTCGAGCGAGGACGCGCCCCAAAGCGGCGGCGTCCCAGCCAAGACAGAGGAGCGGCAAGCATGACGACGCTTCCCGAAACAACGCAGCGCAAGATGGGGCTGGTGATCGACCTGGATACCTGCGTCGGCTGCCACGCCTGCGTGGTGAGCTGCAAGGGGTGGAACACCGAGAATTACGGCGCGCCGCTGAGCGATCAGGACCCCTATGGCGACGACCCGCGCGGGACGTTCCTGAACCGGGTGCATTCCTACGAGGTGCAGCCCCTGGCCGAGAGCGGGATGCCGCATCCGGCGGCGCAGCTCATTCATTTCCCCAAGTCCTGCCTGCATTGCGAGGACGCACCATGCGTCACCGTATGTCCGACCGGCGCGAGTTATAAACGGGTCGAGGACGGGATCGTTCTGGTGAACGAGAGCGATTGCATCGGCTGCGGTCTGTGTGCCTGGGCCTGTCCCTATGGCGCGCGCGAGATGGACGCGGCGGAGGGCGTGATGAAGAAATGCACGCTGTGCGTCGACCGGATCTACAACGACAACCTGCCCGAGGAGGACCGGGTGCCGGCCTGCGTGCGGACCTGCCCGGCGGGGGCGCGGCATTTCGGGGATCTGGGCGATCCGGAGAGCGACGTGTCGAAACTGGTCGAGGAGCGTGGCGGCATGGACCTGATGCCCGAGCAGGGCACGAAGCCCGTGAACCAGTACTTGCCGCCGCGGCCCAAGGACCAGGTGATGGCGGCCCCGGAGTCGCAGATCGACGTTCTGGCGCCGCTGCTGGCCCCGGTGGCCGAGGAGCCGAAAGGGTTCATCGGCTGGCTTGATAAAGCGCTGGAGAAGATCTGATGCATCCTGCACCGTCCGTTATCGTATTCACCACGCTGTCGGGCCTTGGGTTCGGCCTGCTGTTCTGGCTGGGGCTGGGGGTCATCGTGCCCACCGGCTGGGTCGCGTTCACGTTCTTCGTGATCGCCTACCTGCTGGCGGTGGGCGGGCTGATGGCGTCGACCTTTCACCTGGGACACCCGGAGCGGGCGCTGAAGGCGTTCACGCAATGGCGGTCGTCGTGGCTGAGCCGGGAAGGCGTCTGTTCAGTGGCTGCGCTGGTTGTGATGGCGGTCTATGGCTCGGGGCTGGTGTTTTTCGACACGGCCTGGATGCTGGTGGGGGTGATCGGAGCCGTGCTGTCGGCGGTGACGGTGTTCACCACCTCGATGATCTACACGCAGATGAAGACGGTGCCGCGGTGGAATACGCCGCTGACGCCGCTCTTGTTCATGGCGATTGCGCTGGCGGGCGGCGCCTTGCTGGCCGGGCAGGTGGCGATAGCGCTGATCCTGATGCCCGTCGCGGCTGCCGTGCAGGTCATCTGGTGGCTGCGCGGGGACAAGGCGCTGGCGCAGAGCGGGACGGACATGGCCACCGCGACGGGGCTGGGGAGTATCGGCACGGTGCGGGCGTTCGAGCCGCCGCATACGGGCAACAACTACCTGCTGCGAGAGTTCGTCTACGTGGTGGGACGCAGGCACGCGCAGAAGCTGCGGATGATCGCGCTCTTGTTCGGCTACACGGTGCCGTTCGTGCTGCTGCTGGTGCCGTTTTCGCATATCGCGGCGCTGGTCGCCGTGCTGGCGCATCTGGGCGGGATCGCGGCGTCGCGCTGGCTGTTCTTTGCGGAGGCCGAGCACGTGGTGGGCCTCTATTACGGCAAACGCTAGATTTACAGGCGGTCGCGGCCCGGTTTCGGATCGGTCAGACCCCATTCATCCGTGACGGGGTCGACCCGGCGTTCGCGGAAGCGCACCCAGCGGGCGCGGATGGCCCAGACGAGGGCGGCCAGCAGCGTCAGGAAGATGATGTTGAACCACGGGATGATGGTGACGTCGGGGCCTTCGACACGTTCGATCGAGATGGCGTTGGGGAAGATCGAGAAGAATTCGTTGCGCCAGCCGTAATGGGTGATCGACACCCATTTGGGGGATTCGGAGGTGGAGCGCAGGTCGGCGGCCTCGGCCTGGAGGTTCGAGGTGTCGAACTTGAAATAGGGCGGCCAGCCCCAGCCGGTATCCTCGTTGCGGTAGACCATGACGCCGCCCTCGGCGAGCCGGGTCTGGATGAAGAAGATGTCGCGGTTGGCCGTGCCCTCGGCGTCGCCGGTGCCCACGTTGGACCAGAAGATAGAGTTTTCGCCGAAGTCGATGCGCTTTTCGTAGGTGTCGGTGACGCGCGCGATGTCGTGCTGCGGCAGGGTGTAGTGCAGGAAGCCCGCGACCAGCAGCCAGAAGGCGGCGACGAAGATCCATTTGATGTAGTACATGGGCGGCCCTCTTTGGCGTGTTGCCCTTGTATCTAGTGTCGCAGGGGCGATGGCAACAGGGCGCGGACCGGGAGGCCCCGGCGCGGGGGCCGGGGCAAACGGGTATCTGGCCTGCGGCGTTTCTTCGGACTTGGTTTTTGCGTCAGGATGTATACTCCTGAACATGGTTCAAGTTCGGAGGCCGCATGGCGGGTAAAGTTGAGACGCGGCGGGAGGCGCTGCGAAAGACGTTGATCGACCTGGCAGAGGCGAAGGTGACGCAAGGGGGTCTGGCCGCGGTCAAGGCGCGGGAGCTGGCGCGAGAGGCGGGGTGCGCGCTGGGGGCGATTTACAACGTTTTCGGCGACTTGCACGATATCGTCATCGCGGTGAACGGACGGACCTTCGGGCGGCTTGGGCAGGCTGTCGAGGCCAGCCTGAAAGATCGCGCGCAGGACAGCCCGACCGCGCGCATGATCGCGATGTCGCACGCCTATCTTGATTTCGCGGAGGGCAACCGCAACGCGTGGCGGGCGCTTTTCGAGGTGCAGTCGGTGGAGGGCGTGGAGGCGCCGGACTGGTATCACGATGAGATGAAACGGCTTTTCGGCCTGATCGAGACCCCGGTACGGGACTGCTTTCCGGAGATGCCGGAGGACGACGTGGTGCTGATGGCGCGGGCGCTGTTCTCGTCGGTGCACGGGATCGTCGCGCTGGGACTGGACAACCAGGTGTCCGAGGTGTCGCGCGCCGACATGACCCGGATGATCGCGCTGGTGATCGGGTATGTCACCGGGAACAGATAATTCATGAACGCCGTTCAAATTAATTCTTGAACATTGTTCATAGCGCTGTATGTTTCCTTTCATGAACATTGTTCACGAAAGGGATTGGAATATGTTCACGACACTGAAGACATTGATCGCCGGGGCGAATGCGCGGGCGGAGGAGCAGGTCAAGGACGCCTTTGCGATTGAATTGATCGACCAGAAGATCCGCGACTCGGATGCGCAGCTGAGGGCGGCGAAAGCGACCCTGGCCTCGCTTATTCAGCGCCAGAGGTCGGAAAAGCGGATACTCGACGCGCTGCAGGGGCGGATCGATACGATGATGCGGCGGGCGGAAGATGCCCTGGCCTCGGAGCGCGAAGACCTTGCCCGGCAGGCGGCGGATGCCGTCGCAACGATGGAGAACGAGGCGCAGCTTCGGCAGGGCACGGTCGACCGGCTGGAGGCCAAGGTGATCCGGCTGCGCGGCAGCGTGGAAGTGGCGCATCGGCGGCTGATCGACCTCAAGCAGGGCGCGGTGACGGCCCGGGCCATCCGGCGCGAGCAGCAGGTGCAGGGATCCTTGCGGACCACGATCGGAAACACGTCGGCGGCGGACGAGGCCGAAGAACTGATCGCGCGGGTCGTGGGGCGGGATGACCCGTTCGAGCAATCGCAGATCCTGCAGGGGATCGAGGCGGATCTGAACCATGAAAGCGTGGATGCCCGCATGGAGGCGCAGGGTTTCGGCCCGGTGACGAAAGTGACGGCGGACCAGGTGCTGGACCGGCTGAAGCGCAAGTGACCGAACCGTGTTTTCCACTGAATGAGGAGACGACCAATGCAATTCAATGAAAAACCCGACAACACCGTGATCATGGCGTTCAACGCGATTGGCGTTGCGGCGGCTTATGTGCTGCTGGGCATGTCGCTGTGGCTTTCGACCGAAGTGCCGCTGTCGACCAAGGGGTTCTGGGGGATCGCGGTGTTGCTGCTGACGCTGAGCCTGGTGAATTTCGTGAAGTACCGTTTCGAGAACCAGGCGCGGATCGACCGGATCAACCGGATCGAGGAAGCCAGGAATGAAAAGCTGTTGGAGGATTACGTGGGCGAGAGCTATGGTCCGGAGCGCAAGGACGCGGCCTAGGACACCGCCACAAGTCAGGGCTGAGGCGCCCCCCGGGAAGATCCCCGGGGGGCGTTTTCCGTGTCAGCCGACCACGTTGAAGTCCGGCCCGTAGGGATAGCCGGTGATGTTTTCGTGGCCGTCCTCGGTGATGACAAGCACGTCGTGTTCGCGGTAGCCGCCGGCGCCGGGCTGGCCCTCGGGGATGGTCAGCATCGGCTCCATCGAGATGACCATGCCGGGTTGCAGCACGGTGTCGATATCCTCGCGCAGTTCGAGGCCCGCTTCGCGGCCATAGTAATGCGACAGGATGCCGAAGCTGTGGCCATAGCCGAAGCTGCGGTATTGCAGCAGGTCCCGCTCGGACAGGAAGGCGTTGATCTGGTGCGTGACCTCGGCGCAGGAGATGCCGGGCTTGAGCAGGGACATGCCGTATTCGTGGGCGGCGACGTTGGCCTGCCAGATGGCGAGCGAGGCGGCGTCGACCTCGGCCGCGAACAGGGTGCGTTCGAGGGCGACGTAATAGGCCGAGACCATCGGGAAGGTGTTGAGCGACAGGATGTCGCCGCGCCGGAGTTGCCGCGCCGTGACGGGGTTGTGGGCGCCGTCGGTGTTGAGGCCGGACTGGAACCAGACCCAGCTGTCGCGGTATTCGGCATCCGGGAAGCGGCGGGCGATTTCCAGTTCCATCGCATCGCGTCCGGCCATGGCCACGTCGATCTCGCGCGTGCCGATGCGGACCGCGTCGCGGATGGCATGGCCGCCCACGTCGGCGATGGCGGTGCATTGGCGGATGAGGGTGATTTCCGCGGGGGACTTGGACATGCGCTGATGCATTGTGCGAGTTGACAGGTCGACCGTTTCCTTTGGCGAAAGGAAGTGGTCGAGCTTGCCACGTTGCTGCACCGTGAGGTGATCGGATTCACAGCCGATCACGCCGCCGGTGCCGGTGACGGACGCAATGGCGCGCCAGTAATTGTCGCGCTGCCAGTCGGTATAGGTGATGTTGTCGCCATGGCAGCGGCGCCACGGCTGGCCCGCGTCGATGCCCGCCGAGACGGTGACGCTGTCTGCCGCCGTCACGACAAGGCCGTAGGGCCGCCCGAAGGCGCAGTAGAGGAAGCCCGAATAGTAGGCGATGTTGTGCATCGAGGTGAAGACGGCGGCGGTGACGCCGGTTTCCGCCATGATGCGGCGCAGGCCGGTCAGGCGCTGGTCGTACTCGGACGCTGCGAAGGGCAACGGGGCCTTTTCGCCGTTGTGGAAGCGGTAGAATTCGGGGCGTGCGCCCGTGACATCGGTGTGGATTTGGGGTGCAGTCATAGTGTGACCCTCCTAATCAAAGAAAGGTCCCGGCGTTCAGGACTGTTGGGGTAGAAACCCGTGGTTGGGGGCGACGCCATCGCCCGCGGGTCTGACGCTGTTCTTGCAGAGCGGGGCAGGTCTGGCAAGATGGATTGCGACATTGCGAGGACGGGAACGGAACATGACGGCAAGACCGGGCAAGCGGAACCTGATCACGGATGTGCCGGGGATACTGGTGGGGCAGGCCGAAGATGCGGCGGTGAAGACCGGGGTGAGCGTGGTGGTGGGCGATGCGCCGTTCACGGCGGGCGTGCATGTGATGGGCGGGGCGCCGGGCACGCGCGAGACGGATCTGCTGGCGCCGGACAAGGTGGTGGAGGAGGTCGATGCGCTGGTGCTGTCGGGCGGGTCGGCCTTTGGCCTGGATGCGGCGTCGGGCGTGGCGGACGCGCTGCGCGCCGAGGGGCGCGGGTTTGCCGTGGGGGACCAGCGCGTGCCGATCGTGCCGGGGGCGATCCTGTTCGACCTGCTGAACGGCGGGGACAAGGATTGGGGGGAGAACCCATACAAGCGGCTTGGGCGCGCGGCGCTGGCGGCCCGGGGAGAGGTGTTCGAAATTGGCAGTTTCGGGGCCGGAGCGGGTGCGGTCACGGCGGATTTCAAGGGCGGAATCGGCTCGGCCTCGGTCGTGCTGGCCTCGGGCGTGACCGTGGGGGCGCTGGTGGCGGTGAACGCGCTGGGCTCGGCCGTGGCGGGCGAGCGCGGTGAGTTCTGGGCGGCGCCGTTCGAGATGGAGGGCGAGTTTGGCGGATTGGGCGCGGCGCGCGCGTTCCGGGACGTGCAGGAGCCGAAGACGAAGCTGGGGCAGCATGCGGCGACGACGATTGCCGTGGTGGCGACGGATGCAAGGCTGACACAGGCGCAGTGCACGCGGATGGCGGTGGCGGCGCATGATGGGTATGCGCGGGCGCTGCTGCCGTCGCATACGCCGATGGACGGGGATCTGATCTTTGCCGCGGCCACGGGGCGCGGGGAGGCGCCCGACGTGGCGGGGCAGTTGGCGCTGGGCCATGCGGCGGCGAGTTGCGTGGCACGGGCGATTGCGCGGGCGGTTTTTGCGGCACGACCTGCCAAGGGAGACGGGGTGCCGTGTTGGGCGGATCGGTTCGGTCAGGGATGAGGCGCGGGGGCGCGTGGGTTTTCACCCACCCTACGCGGGGCCATCGCGTCGGGCGCGTGTGGCGCGCGGCGGGATTTGAGTATTTTCGGCAAGAAAAAGCCGGGATGGATCAGTCGAGGATATCGCGCATCAGGGGGCTTTCGGGGTCCTTGAGGGCGTCGATGATGTCGAAATGGTGACGCCCCTTGTCGATGCGCAGGGGGCAGGACCAGGCGTCGGCCTGCCAGCGGGCCTGGTCGAGGAAAACGGGGCGTTCCTCGGCGCCGACCCAGATGTGGGTGGGGATGGCGAGGCGGTCGGGCATGAGGGCGGGGCTTTCGGCGGCGGCGGTGGCTTCGGTCAGCCGGAACTGGTCGTTCATCGACGTGTGCAGCAGGGGGCGCAGGTCGGAAACCGGGGAGATCGGGGTGATCGTGGTGATCCGGTCGGTGATGCCGGTGGGCAGGAGGCCGGGTTGGGCCATGCGGGAGACGAGGTGGCCGCCGGCGGAGTGACCGGCAAGGGCGAGGGGGCCATCGGTCGTGCCCGCGATGGTCTGGATGGCGCGGGCGATCTGTTGGGTGATGTCGGCGATGCGGACATCGGGGCAGAGGTCGTAGGAGGGCATGGCGACGGACCAGCCACGGGCCAGCGCGCCGGTGGCGAAGTGGGACCAGTAGCTGCGGTCGAAGCGGAACCAGTAGCCGCCATGAACGAAGATGAGCGTGCCTTCGGGCGCGGCTTCGGGGCGGAAGATATCGTAGGCCTGGCGGGGCGTGTCGCCGTAGGGCAGTCCAAGATCGTCACGCCCTGGCGTGCGCGCTTCGCGGAACGCGGCGGCTTCGGCGGCCCAGCGCGGCGGGTAATCCTCGCCGCCGGGAATATAGGGGACGTTGGCATAGGCGTCGTCCAGTTTCATGATTTTCTCCTTCGGTCTGGCCCTAGACATTCCGTGCCCCAGATGCTTTGCCATGAGCAACAGTTTTTGCCGGAGGATGCGCTATGCTCGATACTGCCACCAACCTGAAATCGCTTTTGAAAGATCCCGATCTTCTGGCCGAGAAGGCCTATGCCGGGGGCAAGTGGGTCGACGGCGCGGAGGGCGCGACCTTCGAAGTGGTGAACCCGGCGCGGGGCGACGTGATCGCCAACGTGGCGGACCTCGATCGCAAGCAGGTGGCCGAGGTGATCGCGGGGGCCGCGAAGGCGCAGAAGGAATGGGCCAAGTGGACCGGCAAGGAGCGGGCCGCGGTGCTGCGCAAGTGGTTCGACCTGATGATGGAGCACCAGGACGACCTGGGCACGATCCTGACCGCCGAGCAGGGCAAGCCGCTGGCCGAGGCCAAGGGCGAGATCGCCTATGGCGCGTCCTTCATCGAGTTCTTCGGCGAGGAGGCCAAGCGGGTCTATGGCGAGATGATCCCGGGCCACCAGCGCGACAAGCGGATCATGGTGCTGAAGCAACCGATCGGGGTGGCGGCGTCGATCACGCCGTGGAATTTCCCCAACGCGATGATCACGCGCAAGGCCGCGCCCGCGCTGGCGGCGGGTTGTGCCTTTGTGGGCCGTCCTGCGGCGGAAACGCCGCTGTCGGCGACGGCGATGGGTGTGCTGGCCGAGCGGGCGGGCATCCCGGCAGGGGTGTTCAACATCGTGACCTCGTCGCGGTCCTCGGACATCGGCAAGGAGTTCTGCGAGAACCCGAACGTGCGCAAGCTGACCTTTACCGGGTCGACCGAGGTGGGGCGCATCCTGCTGCGGCAGGCGGCCGACCAGGTAATGAAATGCTCGATGGAGCTGGGCGGGAACGCGCCCTTCATCGTGTTCGACGACGCCGACGTGGATGCCGCCGTGGAAGGCGCCATCATGTGCAAGTTCCGTAACAACGGGCAGACCTGTGTCTGTGCCAACCGGATCTACGTGCAGGCCGGGGTCTATGACGCTTTTGCCGAAAAGCTGAAGGACCGGGTGAGCAAGATGAAAGTGGGCGACGGGCTTGAAGAGGGCACCGAGCTGGGGCCGCTGATCAACCCGGAAGCGTCCGAGAAGGTCGTGGAGCATATCGAGGATGCCAAGGCCAAGGGCGGCAATGTGATCCTTGGGGGTGCGGATGGCGAGATGGACGGCAACTTCTTCAAGCCGACGATCCTGACGGGTGTGACGCAGGACATGAAGGTGAGCCGGGAAGAGACGTTCGGGCCGTTGGCGCCGCTTTTCAAGTTCGAGGACGAGGATGACGTGATCGCCATGGCGAACGACACGATCTTTGGCCTGGCCAGCTATTTCTACGCCAAGGATCTGAGCCGGGTCTACAAGGTGGCCGAGGCGCTTGAATACGGCATTGTCGGCGTGAACACCGGCATCATCTCGACCGAGGTGGCGCCGTTCGGCGGCGTGAAGCAGTCGGGACTGGGCCGGGAAGGCAGCCATCACGGGATCGAGGATTTCCTGGAGCTGAAATACGTCTGCATGAGCGTGTGAGGCACGGCATGGACGGCGGGTTTCACGGGGTCTTTCCCTATCTCGTCTCGCCGCTGGATGGCGAGGGCCGGGTCAACCGCGAGGTTCTGACCCGGCTTTGCGACGACCTGATCGACGCGGGCGTGCATGGGCTGACGCCGCTGGGCTCGACCGGGGAGTTCGCCTATCTGAGCTGGGCGCAGAAGCGCGACATCGTGGAAACGGTGGTGGCCGCGGCAAAGGGCCGGGTGCCGGTGGTGGCGGGTGTGGCGGCGACGACCACGTCCGAGGCGGTGCGGCAGGCGCGGGAGTTCGCGGCGATGGGCTGTGACGGTATTCTTGCCGTTCTGGAGGCCTACTTCCCGGTGAGCGACGCCGGCATCAAGGACTATTTCACCGCCGTTGCGGCGGCGGTGGACCTGCCGATCGTGATCTACACCAACCCCAATTTCCAGCGCAGCGATTTGAGCGTGGGTTTGATTGCGGACCTGGCGGAGGTGGAGAACATCCGCTGCCTGAAGGATGCGTCAAGCAACACCGGGCGGCTGTTGTCGATCATGGACCGGGTGGGCGACAAACTGGATATCTTCGCCGCCTCGGCGCATATCCCGGCCTGCGTGATGCTGATCGGGGGCAAGGGCTGGATGGCCGGGCCCGCGTGCATCGTGCCGAAGCAGAGCGTGAAGCTTTATGAGCTGTGCAAGGTCGGGCAGTACCAGGCGGCGATGGAGTTGCAGCGGGAGCTGTGGGCGCTGAACCAGGCGTTTGCCAAGTACAACCTGGCGGCCTGCGTCAAGGGCGGGCTGGAATTGCAGGGCTACGACGTGGGCGCGCCGCTGCCGCCGCAGGACGGGCTGAGCGATGCGGGCCGGGCCGATCTGAAGGCGGTGCTGGAGCGGGTCGGGGCGCTTTAAGGGGCACGATTGGTGGGATGGTATCCTGCCAAGGTGGGATGAAATTCCGTGAAGGTGGGATGAAATCCCACCCTACGCGGAGCTGCGGGGTGGCGTCATCCTCGGGCTTGACCCGAGGATCTCTGTGGCAAAGAGATCCCCGATCAAGTCGGGGATGACGGTGTGAAGAAAATTCCACGGATCGCCAAGGATTGACGCTCGGGCGGCGTCCTACAATCGTGATGCGCATGACAGTCAGTGACGAAACCCTGGCCCAGGCGGCCGCAGATGGTGACGCGGCGGCGTTCTCGGCCCTGGTCGAGCGGCACTACGATGGCGTGTTCCGGCTGGCATTCCGGCTGACCGGGGCACGGGCCGAGGCGGAGGACCTGACGCAGGATGTGTGCGCGGCGCTGCCCGGCAAGCTGTCGGGCTTTCGCGGGGCCTCGAGGTTTACCACGTGGCTGTGGCGGGTGGTGGTGAATGCCGCCCATGACCGGCGGCGGCGCGCGGCGGTGCGGGCGAGATACGCGGAAGGCTGGGGCGACTGGGAAGTTGACCGGCGGGCGGCGGACGCGGAGGTGGCGGAGGCCGTCGACTGGCTGACGCAAGCGATGCGCGCCCTGCCGGAGGAGTTGCGGGACACGTTGGCGCTGGTGCTCGATGACATGAGCCATGCGGAGGCGGGCGAGGTGCTGGGCATCTCGGGCGGCACAGTGGGGTGGCGCATCTCCGAGGCCAAGAAACATCTGCGCGCGATGCGTGCGCGAGAGGAGGACGCATGAGCGACGACCTCGACGATCTGAAGGCCATGATGCGGGCGGCGACGCCGAAACCGGATGCCGACAGGAAGGCGGCGGATCTGGCGTTGGCGCGGAAAAACTTTGCCGATCTCCAAGAGGCGCGGGATGGCGCGCGTCAAACCTCTGATCGCCCGAAAGCGGGCCTTGTCAGAGGAGTGACGGATATGTTGATGCGGATGAATACGCGCGGGGCGCTGACGGCGACGACGGCGCTGGTGGCGCTGGGAATGGTCGTGGTGGTGCCGGACTGGCAAAACGCGCCGGCGCTGCGCGGGGCGCAGCCGGTGGTGACGGAAGCCGATGGCGACATGGCCGACGCGGTTCGGCGCAAAGCGCCTGCGCCGGAGGCGGCGGAGGAGATGGTGCTGGACGTCGCCCCGGCGGAGCCCGCGCCGGAGGCCGAGGCGTCCCGGCCCGTGCCGATGCCGTCGCCCCAGGTGGCGCGTCCGGAGTCGGGTCTTGCAAATCAGAGGCAGATGGCCCCGCAGGCGATGCAGTCGCAGGCCTTGTCCGATGCGGAGGGATATGCCGGGAGCGCGGCGAACACGGCGCCGGTCGGGCGCATCGCGCCGCGCAACGCGGATGACGGGGTGGTCCTGCCCGAAACCGATACCGAGGCGTTTGCCGAGGCCACGCCGAACGCGCTGAAGATCACCGGCGAAGAGCCGGTGTCGACGTTTTCCATCGACGTGGATACGGCATCGTATGGTGTTGTGCGGTCGTCGCTGCGGGCGGGATACCTGCCGCCGCGGGGGGCTGTGCGGATCGAGGAGATGGTGAACTATTTCCCCTATGATTATGCGGCGCCCGAAGGCGATGCGCCGTTCGAGCCGACGGTGAGCGTGACGGACACGCCGTGGAACCCGGACACGAAGCTGGTGCATATAGCGATCCAGGGCGAGGTGCCCCCCGTGGCGGACCGCCCGCCGCTGAACCTGGTGTTCCTGATCGACACGAGCGGGTCGATGCAGGCGGCGAACAAGCTGCCGTTGTTGAAGCAGTCCTTGGCGCTGTTGCTGCCGCAGCTGACCGAGCGGGACAGCGTGGCGATCGTGACCTACGCGGGCAGCGCGGGACAGGCGCTGGCGCCGACACCGGCGACCGAGCGTGAGACGATCCTGGGCGCGCTGGACCGGCTGGAGGCCGGCGGCTCGACCGCCGGGCAGGCGGGGCTGCAGCAGGCCTATGCGCTGGCCGGGGAGATGAGCGGTGAGGGCGAGGTGTCGCGGGTGATCCTGGCGACGGACGGGGATTTCAATGTTGGCCTGAGCGATCCCGAAGCATTGAAAGACTATATCGCGCAAGAGCGCGAGAGCGGCACCTACCTGTCGGTGATGGGATTCGGGCGTGGAAACCTGGACGATGCGACGATGCAGGCGTTGGCGCAGAACGGGAACGGGCAGGCGGCCTATATCGACACGTTGTCCGAGGCGCAGAAGGTGATGGTCGACCAGGTGAGCGGCGCGCTCTACCCGATTGCCGATGACGTGAAGATCCAGGTGGAGTTCAATCCGGCGGCGGTGGTCGAGTACCGGCTGATCGGGTACGAGACGCGTGCCTTGCGGCGCGAGGAATTCAACAATGACCGCGTGGATGCGGGCGATATCGGGGCCGGGCACAAGGTGACCGCGCTTTACGAGATCACGCCGGTGGGGTCGCCCGCGCAGATGAGCGACCCGTTGCGCTATGGTGCGGCGGAGGCGGTGCGCGGGGATGCTGGCGAGCTTGGGTACTTCAAGCTGCGGTACAAAGCGCCCGGCGAGGAAGAGAGCCGGTTGATCGAGCAGGCTATTGTCGAGGGTAGCGGCGCTGGTCCCGAGGCGCGGTTTGCGGCCGCGATTGCCGGGTTCGGGCAGTTGCTGCGCGGTGAGACGTATCTTGGTGATTGGGGCTATGCGGAGGCGATTGCGCTGGCGAATGGGGCGAAGGGGGAAGACCCCTTCGGCTATCGGGCCGAGGCGGTGCAGCTGATGCGGCTGGCGGAGAGCCTGTCGCGGTAGGCGCGGCGCGGAATCAAGGCCGAAGGCCGCCGCGCGATCGCCAGACCGCCCGGACGGGCTGGCGATTGGGTGACGTTGGTGCTTCGATCGGAGGTCTTGCGGAGGTGGTGAGGATAAAGTGAGCTGAACAAATGTTGGTCGCCATCCCGCGGTCTGGCAATCGCGCGGCTTGGAAACGAAAAACGCCCCGTGGCAGCCACGGGGCGTTTCGCATGGAAGGGATTTTCGCCTAGTTCACCGTTTCCGCGTCGACGACGTCTTTCTGCGTGGACGTGCCGCTGGCGATCTCGATGCGGCGGGGTTTCAGCCGCTCGGGCACTTCGCGCACCAGGTCGATATGCAGCATCCCGTCGGTATGGGTCGCGCCGGTGACCTTGACGTGGTCGGCCAGCTGGAACTTGCGTTCGAAGGCGCGGGTGGCGATGCCACGGTGCAGATAGGTGCGGTCGCCGTCCTCTTCGGCCTTGCGGGCCGAGACGATCAGCGCGCCTTCGCGCAGTTCGACCGACAGTTCGTCATCGCTGAAACCGGCGACGGCGATGGAGATGCGGTAGGCATCGTCGGCGGTCTTTTCTATGTTGTAAGGGGGGTAGGTGGGGTGATTGACGTCACCGGCAAGGACACGGTCCATCATGTCGGCAATCTGGTCAAACCCGATGGATGCCCGGTAGAGCGGGGCAAGATCAAAGTTACGCATTGGAATCCTCCGTTGAGCGATACCTATGTGGATGCCTTCCCGGATGGGACAGGCGGTCATGACCGACCCGCGATGCGGCGTCGGACGACCGTTATTTGGGGAGCGAAAAACCCGGTTTCAAGACCTCCGTGCGGCTTTGAAACGCGGTGCGACGTCCAGTCGTCGCGCGCGCGTCGCCTGGCCGGTGCCTCGGGTCACAGGCGAAACGCTTCAGGGTTTTGCGAATTTCGGACCGGGATGCGTGCCCGCGGTGGCTTGGCCGTTCGTCCCGGTGGGGGGGAAGAGCGCGGTCTTGGCGCTGTTGCGGCGTATGCCTGTGCTGGTCGGAAACGTGCTGGGCATCGCGCGCAGCTTGCGTTTCAGGGCGTCGACGGTGTCGGGCAGTTCCATGCCGTAGGCGATGGTGGTTCCGTGCTCTGTCTTGCGGCCGCCGACCACGAGGCTGACGATCCGCGCGCGATAGCCGCCATCCGAGAATACCGGCGCGCCGGACGAGCCGAAGGTCACGTTGCAGTCGAAGGAAATCAGGCCCTGGCCCCGGCGCAGGACATCGCATTCCCGCTCCCATGACAAGGCGTCGTCGCGGTGCCGGCCATAGGACACCACGCTGACGTCATCGCCACGGGTGGGGTTCATGTGCAGCGCGAAGGGGCTGGCGGTGGCGGTGGGAATGGCGATGCCGAGTTCCAGCAGGGCGACGTCGCGGCGGATATTGTCCGCCGACATCCCGTCGGAGGGTGCATAGCCGTCGGCCACCACGTAGCGGCGAATGTTGCGCGCGGCGATGGCGGCCCCGTCGCGCAGCCCGGCGCGGAAGACGATCCGCTCGGGCGGAAGCGGCGCGCCGTGCTTGTCGAAGACGCAATGGGCCGCCGTCAGCACGAGGTTGTCCGCGACAAGCGTGCCGGTGCAATAGCTGTCCTGCCCGAGGTCGACGCGGCCCACGGCCTCCCACCCCAGCAGGTCGTCGCGGTTGGTCAGCCGGATCAGCTCGCTGGGCGTGGCCAGGGTCGGCAGGGCGACGCTCGCGACTAGGGCAGACAGAGACAGCAGGCGGCGGATCATGTCAGTCCATGTCGGGCGAGGCGAATTTCGCCCCGGTGTCGCGGTTCTGGCCGGTCGAGAACATCTCGGACCGGGCGTGGTTTTCCAGGCGGGCGCCACTGTCGAGCGCGTCGCGCATCATGGCGAGGGGGCGGTCGAGCGAGGCCCCCAGCGCGACCTTCTTGCCGTGGATCTCGGCCATGGCGGAGACCACCGAGACGATCCGCGGATCGCCCTTGTCATCGAAGGAAAAGACCGGCGAGCCGGACGCGCCGTAGTCGACGTCGCAGGACATCACCAGCACGCCGCTGCGCTTTTCCAGGACCTGGCACATATCCTGCAACGACGGCGCCTCGGAGCGTTCGCGGGCATAGCTGACCAGGCCGATGCGTTCGTGCTTGCGGGGCTGCGTATCGGTCAGGAACGGGGCGACGCCGGACTTGGCGATGGGATGATGCAGTTCCAGAAGCGCGATGTCGTTGCGCACGCGGGCGGCGTCGATCCGGTTGGAGTAATCGTATTCGGGATGCACCACGGCGCGGCGGACCCAGCGATAGGCGGTGGCGCGGCCATTGCGCCAGCCGGCGAGGAACTCGATCTGCTGGGTGTCGACGGGCTTGCCCGTCGTGGCATCGAACAGGCAGTGCGCCGCCGTCAGCACCAGGTCCGGCGCGATCAGGGCGCCGGTGCAAAAGCCGCTGCCGCCGATGTCGATACGCCCCACGGCCTGCCATTGGCGGCCGTCATCGGTGGTGTCCAGCCGCTGGAGCATGGCATCCTGCGCGGTCGCAGGCGACATGGACCAGAGCAGGGCCACGACCAGCCCTGTGAAACGCATTCTGTCGAACAATCCGGGTGCCTCGCTTGATTTGAAAGCGTGCTACCGGCGCAATATGTCGAAAATAGGGCTGGCCCGGGGTTATTGACTCAGCGCGGGCGGTTTCGGCCCGCCGGTGGCCCAGTCGAGCAGTTCGACTGTGTGCACGACGGGCACGCCGGTGCCCGAGCCGATCTGCATCATGCAGCCGATATTGCCGGTGGCGATGATGTCGGGCGACTTGGCCTCGAGCGTCTGAACCTTGCGTGTTTTCAATTGCTTGGAGATGGCGGGCTGCATCAGGTTGTAGGTGCCCGCTGAGCCGCAGCACAGATGCGCGTCGGCCGGTTCGACCACCTCGAAACCCGCCTTCTTCAGCAGGGTCTTGGGGTGGGTCTTGATCTGCTGACCATGCTGGAGCGAACAGGCGGCGTGGTAGGCGACGCGGGTGCCCTTGGGCGTGCCCTCGGGCAGGTCGAGCTGCATCAGGAGTTCCGAGATATCCATGGCGATGTCCGAGACGCGGGCGGCGTCCTCGGCCAGCGGCTCGGTGCGGAACATGTGGCCGTAATCCTTGACCGTCGTGCCGCAGCCGGAGGTGTTGATCACGATGGCGTCGAGGCCGTCGCCATCCATTTCCGCGGTCCAGGCGCGGATGTTGTGCGCGGCCGTCGCGTGGCTTTCGCCAGTCTTGCCCATGTGATGCGTGAGCGCGCCACAGCAGCCTGCGCCCTTGGCCACGACCACCTCGCAGCCCAGCCGGGTGAGCAGGCGGATGGTGGCGTCGTTGATGTCGGTGTTGAGCGCCTTCTGCGCGCAGCCGGTCATCAGGGCGACGCGTTTCACCGGCTTGTCCCTGGCCGGGAAGGTTTGCGGGTCGTCGTTGCGGCTGACCGGGGGAATGGTCCGGGGCGCCATCTCGACCATCGCGCGCAGGCGGGCGTCGGGCAGGGCCCATTTGAAGGGTTTGGCGACCTTGGCGCCGAGCATCGCCAGCCGGAAGCGGTTCGGGTAGGGCAGGATGCGCGCCAGCGTCCAGCGCAGGACACGCTCGAACATCGGGCGCTGGTAGCGGTCCTCGATATATTCGCGGGCATGGTCGACGAGGTGCATGTAATGCACTCCCGAGGGGCAGGTCGTCATGCAGGCGAGGCATGACAGGCAGCGGTCGACATGCTTGACCGTTTCCGGGTCGGGGTCGCGGTCGTTTTCCAGCATGTCCTTGATCAGGTAGATGCGGCCGCGGGGGCTGTCCAATTCGTCGCCCAGCACCTGGTAGGTGGGGCAGGTGGCGGTGCAGAAGCCGCAATGCACGCAGGAGCGCAGGATCTCGTTCGAGCGCTGGATGTCGGGGGACTTGAGCTGTTCGGCGGTGAATTCTGTTTTCATTCAGTCGGCAATCATCTGTGCGGTGTAGAGCCCGAACCAGGGCAGGGTGGTGGCGGCGGCGGTCACGCCATAGGCGATGCGGCGGGGGCGCTGCGGCAGCGTGCTGGTGCGTATGGCCAGCATCACCAGCGACAGGACGGTGATCCAGGCCAGCCACGCCAGCAGCACGACGGCAAGCGCGCCGTAAGCGCCGTGCGCGCCGCCCCATTGGCGCAGGACGAAGGCGCCTGCGATCAGGGCGACGGAGACGGCCCAGAGCGCGGTGACATAGCGCCGCGTGGGCGTCTGCCTGGCCAGCACCCAGAAGATGACCGGCCCGGCGAGAAAGCCGAGGGCAAAGAGCAGGACGTCGATCATGCGGCGCGGCCCATCAGGCCGGGGTTGAGGATGCCGCGCGGGTCGAAGCGCGCGCGCAGCCCGTCCTGAAGCGCGGCGATGGGGGACGAGAGCGGCTGGAACACGCCGCCGGCCCGGTTGCCGCGGAGGAGCGTTGCATGGCCGCCCGCCGCGTTCACGGCGGCGCGGATGGTGTCGGCTTGGGTGTCCTGCGGGACGCGGAGCCAGACCAGACCACCGCCCCAGTCGTAAAGCGCCTCGGCCCCGTCGACCTGCGCCTTGATCCCGGGCGCGTCGGAGGGTTTGACGGACAATCGCCAGATATCGCCCGGACCGCCGTGGAAACAGGCGACGTCGCGGATACCCTGCCACAGGGTGGCGTTGGTGTCGGGGTCGGTCTCGATCTCGGCGGTGCCGAGGCCGGCCAGAAGGGTCTGGAGCTGACCCGCACGATAGGCCACGGATTTCTCGAAGCCCTCGATGCGCAGGCAGGTCTGCGGGCCGTCTGCGGTCTGGCGATGCGCGGCGCCGGTGATCTCGAACGGCGAGCCGAGCGCGCGGGAGAGGGCGGCAATGGCGGTGCCGTCGTCGAGACCCGAGAGGGTGAGCGTGGCGGTATGGTGCGACGCGGGCAGCACCTTGAGCGCCAGTTCGGTCAGCACGCCAAGGGTGCCGTAGCTGCCGGCCATCAGCTTGACGAGGTCATAGCCGGTAACGTTCTTCATCACGCGTCCGCCGTTGCGGGTGACCTGTCCCTGCCCGTCGACGAAGCGGACGCCCAGGAGGAAGTCGCGCGCAGCGCCGGCCTGGATGCGGCGGGGGCCCGAGACGTTGGCGGCGAAGACGCCGCCGATGGTGGGCTCGCCGGTCGTGCCCAGGAGGCCGCGATGGTCCATCGGCTCGAAGGCGAGGCGCTGGCCCTCGGCGGCCAGGGTCTTGCGCACCTCTGCGACCGGGGTGCCGGCCTGGACCACCAGCGTCAGCGCGCCGGGTTCATAAAGGTTTACGCCGGAGAGGCCCGAGGTTGTCAGCGGCTGGCCGTTGACCGGCACGCCGATGGGGCGCGTGCCGCCGCCCTGAATGCGCAGCGGCTCGGAGGCGGAGGCGACCATCTCGGCCAGTTCGGCCTCGGAGGTGGGGGCAAGGGCTTTCATTGTTCCAAAAATACTCCGGGGTCCGGGGCGGCGCCCCGGAAGGTCATTCAGCCGCGATGCGGCGGGTGTCGGACGCGGCGAGGGGAAAGACCTTGGCGGGGTTCAGCAGCCATTTCGGGTCGAACACGTCCTTGACGGCCATCTGGATTTCGAGGTCGGGCGGGTCGTATTGATGCAGCATCAGGTCGCGCTTTTCGATGCCGACGCCGTGTTCGCCGGTGAGGCAGCCGCCAACCTCGACGCAGAGCTTGAGGATCTCGGCGCCCAGTTCCTCGCAGAGTTCCAGGTCGCCGTCCTTGTTGGCGTCGAACAGGATCAGCGGGTGCATGTTGCCGTCGCCCGCGTGAAAGACGTTGGCGACGTCGAGGCCGAAGTCCTTCGACATCTCGCCGATGCGTTTGAGGACGTAAGGCAGTTCGTTGACCGGGATGGTGCCGTCGAGGCACATGTAGTCGTTGATCTTGCCCATCGCGCCGAAGGCGGATTTGCGGCCCAGCCAGATGCGCTTGCTCTCGTCCTCGGATGACGACTGCCGCAGCTCGACGGGGTCGTGGCGGCGGGCGATCTCCATGATGGTTTCGAGCTGTTCGTCGATCTCGGCGTCGGAGCCTTCGACCTCGACGATCAGCAGCGCCTCGCAATCGGGGTAGCCCGCGCCGGCGAAGGCCTCGGTCGCGCGGATGCAGGGGCGGTCCATGAATTCGATCGCCACGGGCAGGACGCCGGCCTTGATGATGTCCGACACGCACTGGCCCGCGACCTCGGAGGAATCGTAGCCGATCAGGACGGGGCGGGCGCCCTCGGGCTTGTGCAGGATGCGCAGGGTCGCTTCGGTGACGATGCCAAGCTGGCCTTCGGAGCCGCAGATGAGGCCCAGAAGGTCGAGCCCTTCGGCATCGAGATGGGTGCCGCCGATTTCGGTCACGGTGCCGTCCATCAGCACCATGGTGACGCCCATCAGGTTGTTGGTGGTGACGCCGTATTTCAGGCAATGCGCGCCGCCCGAGTTCATGGCGATGTTGCCGGCGATGGCGCAGGCCAGCTGGCTGGAGGGGTCGGGGGCGTAGAAAAAGCCGTCTTCCTCGACCGCGCCGGTGACGGAGAGGTTGGTGCGCCCGGTCTGCACGCGGATGAAGCGGTTGTCGTAGTCGGTTTCCAGCACTTCGGACATGCGGGCGACGCCGATGATCACGCTGTCCTCGGTCGGAAGCGCGCCGCCGGCAAGCGAGGTGCCCGCGCCGCGCGGCACCACGGGCACGCCCATGTCGTGGCAGATCTTGAGGGTCTCGGAGACCTCTGCCGTGGAGGCGGGCAGGACCACGGCCAGCGGCGGGCACTTGTAGGCGGTCAGCCCGTCGCATTCATAGGCGCGGGTCTCGGCGGGGTCGTGGATGAGCGCCTCGGGCGGGAGGAACGACGCCAGCCGGTCGAGAAGTTGCGCCTTGCGGGCAAGGATGGTCGGATTGGGCTTTGGCATGTCCATGGCAGTCCTCCCGGTGGATTGGTAAGATAATATAACCAATTTGCGCCAGTCGCAAGTGCGGCATCCGTGACGCGGTCACAAGAAGAATGCGGCCCGCACGCGGTTGTGAGTGCATGTGTCGCGGCGCTCGCCTATATTAACAGACATGAAGAGACTCGCCGCATTTTTCCTGGCCACCCTGTTGGCCGCGCCGGCATTTGCCGACGATCCGGAGGTTCTGGACGTGACCGTCGAAAAGGCGGGCATGGTCTGGAATATCCACGTGACGATTCGCCATCCGGACAGCGGGTGGGACCATTATGCCGACGGCTGGGAAGTGCTGGATGCGGCAGGCAACCGGCTGGGCTATCGCGAGCTGATGCATCCGCACGTGAACGAGCAGCCGTTCACCCGGTCGCTGAGCGGTGTGGTGATCCCGGACGGGACGCGCGAAATCTTCGTGCGGGCGCGGTGTTCGGTCGATGGCTGGTCGGACTCGCAAAAGCGCGTGGCGCTGCAACCCTGACAGAATGAACGCGCCCAAGGGGCGCGTGCCGGTTTGTCTCGGCGGCGGACTGGGGTCCGACGCCTCGGTGGCCCGTGGCGGCGTGACGCGGTTTTCCCAAACAAATCGCGTGTGGCCGGCGTGGGAGCCTCCGGCGGGGATATTTTTGGCCAGAGGAAGCGGGGCGCGATTACTGGCGGCCCTCGCGGAGCCAGCCACCGACGATGAGGGTCGCGGCCAGCAGCAGCACCAGCCAAGCGGGCAGGAGCGGCGTCTGGGTGACCGAGCGGGTCTGGTAGGCGTTGCGGTCCAGAAGGCCGATCCAGCCGCGGCCTGACATGGCGCGCCCCTCGCGCACGGTGCGGATGCGCGGCGGGCCGTCGGCCAGCGGGTGGATGCCGCCGCCGGTCTCGGAGATGTAGGGCTCCAGCGTTTCGGTGTCGGCAATGGTGTTCTCGAATTCCACCGGGGAGGCGGGGCCGAGACCGATGACGGCGGTGTGCTCGCCGTTTTCAAGCCGGTAGAGCCCGATGGCGGGGCCGTCGAAGAGGGCTTCGAACCGGCCGGGCGAGACCTCTTCCAGCTCCATCTCGATCTGTTCGTCCTCCGGGGTGGTGATGGTGACCGGGCCGACGCTGTCTTCGAGCGAGCGGCGGACGATGCGCATCTGCTGGCCGGTGGCCTCGGCCCAGAGGGCTTCTTCCTCCAGTTCGGGTTCCTTCATCATCCAGTGGGCGAGACGGCGCAGGAGTTCCAGTTGAGGTCCGCCGCCTTCGAAGCCGCGGTTCCAGAGCCAGGCGTGGTCGGAGGCCAGAAGCGCGACGCGCCCCTCGCCGACGCGGTCAAGGGTCAGGAGGGGGCGGTCGCCGACGCCGGTCATGACGGTGTCGCCGGAGGTTTCCTCGACCTCGATCTGGCGCATCCAGCGGCCCCATTCGCCGCCGAATTCCTGTTCAAGACCTGCCGTGACCGGGTGGCGCTGGCCCAGGTCGGTGATGGAGGGGCTGTAGCGTTCCTCGAGCACGCGGGCGGTGGGGCGGCCGGGCAGGATCGCCTCGAGCGGGGTGCGGTAGAGGCTGTCGGCGGCGGCATAGTCGGGACCGGCGGCGATAAGGACCGCGCCGCCGCCTTCGACGTAGTTGCGCACGTTGTCGAGATAGAGCGAGGGCAGGATGCCGCGGCGCTTGTAGCGGTCGAAAATGATGAGGTCGAAATCGTCGATCTTTTCGAGGAAGAGCTCGCGGGTGGGAAAGGCGATGAGGGACAGCTCGCGCACCGGCACGCCGTCCTGTTTTTCGGGCGGGCGCAGGATGGTGAAGTGGACGAGGTCGACCGAGCTGTCGGATTTCAGCAGGTTGCGCCAGGTGCGCCCCCCGGCGTGGGGTTCGCCCGAGACGAGGAGCACGCTGAGCCGGTCGCGGACGCCGTTGATCTGGACCAGAGCGGTGTTGTTTCGGTCGGTCAGTTCTCCCTCGACGGCGGGGGTGGAGAATTGCAGCACGTTGCGGCCGCCATGGGGCAGGCGCAGGGGCAGGTCGATATCCTCGTTCAGGGGGACGTTGAAGCGCTGCGGGTCCTCGCCGTCGACCGATACGTCGACGGGCACGGTGCTGGTGCCTTCGGGGGCGGCGCCGTCGTCGGTGATGCGCAGGGTCATCCGGATTTCCTCGCCCAGGATGGCGAAGGCGGGGGCGTTCTCGACCACCAGCTTGCGGTCCCAATCCTCTTCGCGGCCGGTATGCAGCAGGTGGAGGGGCGCGGGCATGTCGGGGGCGCGGTCGAGGTCGTGCAGGCGGCCGTCGGACATGAGGATCGCGCCGGCGATGCGGGCGCGCGGTTCCTCGGCCAGCGCCTCGGACAGGGCGGTCATGAGCTGGGTGCCGGAGTTGTCGGCGCCGTCGGGGACGGTGATGCGGCGCAGCTCGGTGTTGTCGCGCGCGGCGATGCGGGCGGCGAGATCGTCGGCGGTGGAGGTTGTGAGGGAGGCGCGGTCGCCCAGGGCCTGGCTGGCGCTTTCATCCTCGATCATCAGGACGATGTCGGTGAGCGGTTCGCGGTCCTCGGCCTGGTAGACGGGGCCGAGAAGCGCCGCCAGCACGACCAGCCCGGCCAGCGCGCGGAAGGGCCAGCCGGAGAGGCCGCGCCAGATGGCGAGCGCGGTGCCGGTCATCATCATGCCGGCCAGAGCCGCGATCAGCCACGGGTTCAGAAGCGGTTCGAAAACGATGCTGCCGGTCATTGGCCAAGCCTGTCGAGAAGGGCGGGCACGTGCACCTGGTCGGATTTGTAGTTGCCGGTCAGCACGTGCATCACGAGGTTGACACCGAAGCGGTACGCGAGTTCGCGCTGGCGTTCGCCGGCAAAGCCGCGGCCCACGGGAAAGAGCGGATTGCCGCGTTCGTCCATGGCCCAGGCGGCGGCCCAGTCATTGCCGCCGATGACCACCGGCGTCACGTTGTCGTTGAGGTTGCGGAAGGGCATCCCCTCGACCTGTTCGGCATCCGCTGGCGCGGATTCGACCCAGACGGAGCGGCCGGTGTGGCGGCCCGGGAAATCCTGGAGCAGGTAGAAGGTGCGAGTGAGCACGTGGTCCTCGGGGATGGGTTCCAGCGGGGGGATGTCGAGCGGGCGGGCGAGGCGTTGCAGCTTGCGGCCGGTGGGCGAGGACGCGCCGAAGCCCGCGACGTTGGCGTCGCGCGTGTCGAAGAGGATCATGCCGCCGGTGCGCAGGTAGTCGTTGAGCTTGACGTAGGCTTGGTCGGAGGGGATCGGCTGATCGGGGGAGATCGGCCAGTAGAGGAACGGGTAGACCGAAAGCTCGTCGGTTTCGAGGTTCACGCCGACCGGGTCTGCCGGTTCCACGGAGGTGCGGAAGAAGAGGGTTTCGCCAAGGCCGCGCAGGCCGGCCTGGGCGGCGTTGTCGAGACTGCTGTCGCCTGTGATGATGTGGCCGAGCACGACCTCGGACGCGGCCATGAGGGCCTTTTCGTCGGCCTCGGTCATGGTGTCGTCCTGAGCGTCGGCCGTCTGCGGGCTGAGCAGGAGCGCCAGAAGCAGCGCGGACATCGTGGCGCGGGCGGGCATGAGGCGGCCCGAAAGCGCCAGCGAGGCGAGGATGTCGGCCATCAGGATCAAGAGCGCGCCGGCGAGGAACCAGCCGCCGAGCGCGGCCTCGGGCGGGCGGTCGAGGCCCAGGACGGGCAGGTGCGCGGGCCAGCTGACGGGGGTGAGCGTGGTGCCGGAGGGCAGGACGTTGAGCGCGAGGCGCCGGTCGGGACCGTCATAGAGACCCGGGCGGAAGTCGGGGCCTGGGACATCCTCGACGAAGCGGGTGCCGTCGACGCCGGGCAGGGTGCTGGCATCTTCCAGGACGCCCGAGCCGGAGAGGACCTGCACGGGCTGCCAGGTTGTGCCTTCCAGCTCGGCCAGGTCGGGCAGGGCGAGGCTGGAGGAGATGGCCAGCCGTTCGAGCATCTGCACGAAGAGGCCCGAGAGCGGCAGGGTGGACCACTCGGCATTGGCGGTGACGTGGAAGAGCACGACCTGGCCCTGTCCGATGCGTTTGCGGGTCACGAGGGGAGTGCCGTCGCTGAGCTGGGCGATGACGCGGTCGGCCAGTGTGGGGTCGGGCTGGGCCATGACCTGGGCGGTGACGGTGACGTCGGAGGGCACGTCGAGGCCGAAAAAGGGGCTCGATTCGGGGAAGGGGGCGAGTTGCTTGGGTTCGCCCCAGCTCATGGCGCCGCCGACGGATCGGCCCCCGGCGCGCAGGCGGACGGGCATGAGCGGGTCTTCCTCGGTGCGCGAGACGTCCGAGGCGGCGAGGCGCGGGCCGGCGAAGCGCAGGAGCATGCCGCCCCGGTCGGTCCAGTCGAGCAGGTCGGCCTGTTCCGCGCCCGAGAGCGTGGCGACATCGGCCAGCACGACCACATCGGGATTGGCGGGGAGGACGTCGCCGAGGCTGCCGTCGAGCAGGTCGGCGGTGGGTTCGAGGGCCTGTTCGAGGTAGTGGAGCGGCGACAGGAGTTCGAGGCCTTCGCGGTCTTCGCGGCCGGCGATGAGCGCGACCTCGCGGCGCTTGAGGCTGTCATCGGTCAGGGTGACGGCGCCGGCATGGGACTGGCCCGCGATCTCGAACCGGGTGAGGCGGGCGCGCAGTTCGGCGGGCAGGGAGAGAAGCGTGGTGGCTTCCTTGGCGCCCGCGTCGAAGGAGATGTCCTGGGTGGCCAGAAGGCGCTGGGCGCCGGAGGGGTCGCGGCCATGCGCCTCGACCGTGATGTCGCGGGCGGGGCCGGGATCGGCGCGCGTGGCGGTGAGGCGGAGGGCGTCGTCCTCGACCACCGCGGGCGTCAGGGCGTAGATCGGCACGGCGCTTTCGTGAACGGTGACGGGGCCGCGATCCTGCAGGGCGTCGAGCAGGGTCTGCCGGCCCTCGCGGGCCAGGCCGTCCGAGAACCAGCGGGTTTCGAAATCCTCGTCGCCCAGCAGGGTGGCGGCTTGCTCGTAGTCCTCGGGCTGGGGCGCCCAGGCGGCGGGGGCGAGGCCGGTCAAGCGGGTGCGCCACGTCTCGGCGGACTGGAAGACCGGCGTCTCGGGGTCGGAGAGTTGCAGGATGCCGACGGGGCGGGCGTTGCGCCCGGCCTCGGCCAGCATGGAATCGAGCAGGTCCTCTTTCGCGGGCCAGTCACGGGCGCTGGCCCAGCTGGAATCGAGTACGATCAGCATGGGGCCGGTGCGGTTGGCCTGGGCCTGGTCCTGCGGGTTGAGGATGGGACCGGCGAGGCCGATGATAACGGCGGCGACGGCCAGCATCCGCAGGAGCAAGAGCCACCAGGGCGTGCGGTCCGACACGCTGTCGTCGTCGCGCAGCCCCAGAAGCAGCGCCACGCCCGGGAAGCGGCGGCGGATGGGGGCGGGCGGCACGGCGCGCAGGATCAGCCACAGGATGGGCAACGCCGCCAGCGCCACCAGAAGCCAGGGCGCGGCAAAGCCGAGGGGGCCGATGGTCATCGTCCGTGCCCCCCGTCGAACGCGTTGTAAAGCCACAGGAGCGCGGTTTGCGCGGAGTCCGACGTGTGGTGCGTGCCGTAGAGCCAGCCGGTGGTGGCGCAGAGGTGCCGCAGGGCGTCCTTGCGGGCGGCGAGGCGTTCCAGGTAGCGGTCGCGCAGTTCCGACGCCTTGAGCGTTTCGTGCACCATCGTGCCGCCCACCGATTCGAAGATGGTGCGGCCACGGTAGGGGAAGCTTTCCTCGGCCGGGTCGAGAATCTGGTAGAGCACGCCGCGCACGCCGCGGTCGGCGGCGGCGGTCAGCGCGTTGCGCACCGGGTCGAGATCACCGAGGAAATCGGACAGGAAGAGCGCGCGTCCGTGCGACAGCATCCCGGTGGTCTGGGGCGCGCCGTAATCGTCGGGGCCGTCCTGTCCGAGGGCCATGGCGAGACGCTCGATCTGGGCATCGCCGCGGCGGGGCGGCAGGTCGGCACCCGAGAGGCCAATGCGTTCGCCCGCGCGATTGAGCAGGATGGCGATGGCCAGCGACAGAAGGCGGGCGCGGTCGGCCTTTTGCGGCAGGCTGTCATCGGAGGCGAAGCGCATGGAGGCGGCGCCGTCGACCCAGAGCGTGACGCTCTGGGCGATCTGCCATTCGCGCTGGCGCAAAAATTGCGTGTCCGAGCGGGCGGAGCGGCGCCAGTCGATATGGCGCAGCTCATCCCCGGCCTGCACGGGCCGGTACTGCCAGAAATCGTCGCCCATGCCCGCGCGGCGGCGGCCGTGTTCGCCCAGAAGGACGGTTCCCGCCAGGTGCTCTGCCCGCGCCAGGAGCGCGGGAAAGCGGGCGGCCTCGGCCTCGGACCGGGCGCGGAGAGGGGCGATCTGGGTCAAGCGGCGGCCTCGGTCCTCGTCACTTGGGCGACGGTGGCGGCGATGAGGTCGTCGAGGTTTTCCCCGCGCGCACGGGCGGCGAAGTTGAGCGCCATGCGGTGGGTCAGGACAGGCTGGGCCATGGCCGCGATATCGTCGGCATCGGGGGCCAGCCGGCCCTGGATCATGGCGCGGGCGCGGACGGTCAGCATCAGCGCCTGCGCGGCACGGGGGCCGGGACCCCAGGCGACGTTTTCGCGCACCGTCTCGGAGGAGGTGGCGTCGTCGGGGCGGAAGGCGCGGACAAGGTCGATGATCTGTTCCATTACCGCCTCGCCCACGGGCATCCGGCGCAGGAGGGTCTGCGCGGCGATGAGGTCTTCGGCGGTGAAGACCTGGTGGGCCACATCCTCGGTGGCGCCGGTGGTGGCGAGCAGGATCGCGCGCTCGGTGTCGCGGTCGGGATGGGGCACGTCAATCTGCACGAGGAAGCGGTCAAGCTGGGCCTCGGGCAGGGGGTAGGTGCCTTCCTGCTCGATGGGGTTCTGCGTCGCCAGCACGTGGAAGGGCGGAGTCAGCGGACGGTCCTCGCCGGCGACCGAGACTTGCCGTTCCTGCATGGCCTGCAGGAGCGCGGACTGGGTGCGGGGGCTGGCGCGGTTGATCTCGTCGGCCATTAGAAGCTGGCAGAAGATCGGGCCGGGAATGAACTTGAACGCGCGGGTCCCGTCGGCGCCGGTTTCCAGCACCTCGGAGCCCAGGATGTCGGCGGGCATCAGGTCGGGAGTGAACTGCACCCGGTTCGAATCGAGGCCCATGACGACACTGAGCGTTTCGACCAGCCGGGTCTTGCCGAGGCCGGGCAGGCCCACCAGCAGGCCGTGCCCGCCGCAGAGCAGCGCCGAGAGCGACAGGTCGACGACCCGTTCCTGCCCGATGAAGCGGCGGGTGATCGAGGCGCGGGCCTGGGCCAGCTTGTCCTCGAGGGCTTCGATCCCGGCCAGCAGGTCGGCGTCGTCGGTCATGGCAAAACTCCGGTATGGGCTATATCGCTTGGGTAGAGTGTATCGCGCACAAGCAAAATGGCAAAAGCAATGAGCAATAAATCGGTCACAACCCCGTCAGCGGAAAGCCTTGCCGAAACGGCACGCAGGGAAGGCGGCAAAGGCCTGCCGCCCGTGCATCTTTGGACGCCCGAGTTTACCGGCGAGATCGACATGCGGATCGCGCGGGACGGGACGTGGTACCACGAAGGCACGGTGATCGAGCGGCAGGGCCTGGTGCGGCTGTTCTCGACGATCCTGAAGAAGGAAGGCGATCGCCATTACCTTGTCACGCCGGTGGAAAAGGTCGGGATCGTCGTGGACGACGCGCCTTTCGTGGCGGTGGATTTCGAGGTGGAAGGCGAGGGCGCGGCGCAGATGCTGGTCTTCGTGACCAACGTGGGCGATCACGTGCTGGCGGGGCCGGACAACGCGATCCGGGTGGAGCGTGACCCCGAGACGGGCGAGCCGTCGCCCTACCTGCATGTGCGGGCCGGGCTGGAGGCGCTGATCGACCGCAAGTCGTTTTACCGGCTGGTTGATCTGGGCGCGCACGAGGGCGGCTGGTTCGGCGTGCGGTCGGACGGGGCGTTCTTTCCGATGATCCCCTCCGACGAGTTGCCGGCCTCGTAAACGCCCCGGGCAGCGTCAGCGCCGGAACGGTGTCGGACGCCGGTTCGCAGCGGCGCTGTCGACCACATCGTCGATGCGTTTCTGACGGGTTCGCGTGGTCCTGGCCGTCTTGATCCATTCGAGCGTGCCGCGCCGAACGCTGCGCGGCCAGTCATCCCAGACCGCCACCAATGGACGTGAGGGATCGTTGAAGGCGGATCCTGCAGACACAAAAAAACCCGATGCGGAGGGCATCAGGCGGATTGGCCGTCGGCGGCGGAAGAAAGGTAACCCGGGCCGGAACGGGCACCCGAAGGTGCCATGCCCCGACCCGGGAAAACGTCGAAGATTAGTACTTCGTCGTAACGGGCTCAGGCTCAACCGGAACCACGACTTCTTCTTGTTGTTGCTGTGCACAGGCGGCCAGGCCGACGGTTGCGATGAGAGCAGCAATCATTGCGATCTTGTTTTTCATGTGAACAAATTCCTTCCATGTCACGCGCCCGATACTGTGTTTGAACGCGATTTGTTGTCAACACAAGAGCTTGCGTAAAAACGCGAATCTCCGGCTGCTATGGCTTCTAGGACAGCATTTTTGTCACGTAAATGCCTTTTTGAGCGGGATTCCGCGATTTTCTATGGGTTTGGCACTGTTGCAACTGTGCTACTTTTGCTCTTCGCCTTGGAAAAGTCACTTTCCCGGACCGCGAAACGACCTATTGCGCGGGCGCTTGATTCCGGCAACTCGTGCTTGGTTCCAAGGCTTTATGCGGAGTTCAGTGCGCTTCGGCCCAGTTGCTTCCCCGGCCTGCGTCGACCACCAGCGGCACGTCCAGGTGCAGGGCCGGGCGGGCGGCCTCTTCCATCACCTTGCGGGCGGTGTCGATGACCTTGTCCTCGGCGCCATCGGAGACCTCGAACAGCAGTTCGTCGTGGACCTGGAGCAGCATTTTGCAAGGCAGGCCTTCGATGGCGTCGGGCATGCGAATCATGGCGCGGCGGATGATATCGGCGGCGGTGCCCTGGATCGGCGCGTTGATCGCGGCGCGGCGGGCAAAACCGGCGCGCGGCCCCTTGGCGCCGATCTCGGGCGTGTGGATCTTGCGGCCGAAAAGGGTCTGGACGAAGCCGTGTTCCTTGGCGAAGGCGACGGTGTCGTCCATGTAGGTGCGGATGCCCGGGAAGCGTTCGAAATAGCGGTCGATGAAGGCCTGCGCGTCGGCGCGCGGAATGCGCAGGTTCCGCGCCAGCCCGAAGCCCGAGATGCCGTAGATCACGCCGAAATTGATCGCCTTGGCGCGGCGGCGGATCTCTGGCGTCATGTCGTCCATTGAGACGTCAAACATCTCGGACGCCGTCATGGCGTGAATGTCCTGTCCGTCGCGGAAGGCGTCCTTGAGCGCCGGGATATCGGCGATATGGGCGAGGATTCGCAGCTCGATCTGGCTGTAGTCCAGCGCGACGAGCGTGTTGCCGTCCTCTGCCACGAAGGCCTCGCGGATGCGGCGGCCTTCCTCGGTGCGGATGGGGATGTTCTGCAGGTTGGGGTCTGTCGAGGCGAGGCGGCCGGTGCTGGCGCCGGTCTGGACGTAAGAGGTGTGGACGCGGCCCGTGTCGGGGTCGATATGGTCCTGCAGGGCGTCGGTATAGGTGGACTTGAGCTTGGAGACCTGGCGCCAGTCCATCACGCGGGCCGGCAGGTCGTGTTCGGTGGCGAGGTCCTCGAGCACGTCGGCGGGGGTGGAATACTTGCCGTTCTTGCCGCGCTTGCCGCCCGGCAGGGCCATCTTGTCGAAGAGGATATCGCCCAGCTGGGCCGGGGAGCCGACGTTGAACTTCTCGCCGGCCAGTTCGTGAATCTCGGCCTCGAGCCCGGCCATCTTCTGGGCGAAGGCGGCGGACATGCGGCTGAGCGTGTCCTTGTCGACCTTGATGCCGTTGCGCTCCATCTGCGCCAGCACGGGCACCAGCGGGCGTTCCAGCGTCTCGTAGACGGTGGTGACTTTCGCGCGGTGCAGCTGCGGTTTGAACGTGTGCCAGAGGCGCAGGGTGATGTCGGCATCTTCGGCGGCGTATTTCACCGCCTCGTCGATGGGCACGCGGTCGAAGGTGATGGCGGATTTGCCGGTGCCCAGAAGCTCCTTGATGGGGATCGGGGTGTGCGACAGGTAGCGTTCGGCGAGCGTGTCCATGCCGTGGCCGTGCATGCCGGAATAGAGCGCGTAGGACATCAGCATCGTGTCGTCGATGGGCGCCATGGCGATGTCGTAACTGGCCAGGATCTTGGTGTCGTATTTCATGTTCTGCCCGATCTTGAGGATCGACGGATCCTCGAGCACGGGTCTGAGCGCATCGAGCGCGTCCTGCATCGGGATCTGGCCGTCGAGCAGGGCGTCGGAGCCGAAGAGGTCATCCGCATTGCCGTCCTTGTGGCCGAGCGGGACATAGCACGCCTCGCCCGGGTCGAGGGAAAGGCAGATGCCCACCAGATCGGCCTGCATCTCGTTGAGCGACGTGGTCTCGGTGTCGACGGCGACGTAGCCGCGGGCGATGATGCGGTCGATCCAGCCTTGCAGCGCGTCCATGTCCGAGACGCGCTCGTATTTCGCGGGGTCGATGGGCGGCCAGTCGGGGGCGCTGTCCTCGCCCGACTCCGGTGCGGTGGGCTCGGGGATGGCGGGGGCCTCGACATCCAGCGCGTCGGCGATGCGCTTGGTCAGCGTGCGGAATTCCATCTCGGTCAGGAAAGCCAGCAGGGTGTCGGGATCGGGCTCGCGGACCTCGAGGTCGTCGAGGGTGAAATCGAGCGGGGTTTCGCAGTCGAGCTGCACGAGTTTCTTCGACAGCTCGATCTGCTCGCGCTTTTCGATCAGAGTCTCGCGGCGCTTGGGCTGCTTGATTTCCCCGGCGCGGTCGAGGAGTTCCTCGAGGCTGCCGTACTCGTTGATCAGCAGCGCGGCGGTCTTGATGCCGATGCCGGGCGCGCCGGGCACGTTGTCGACGCTGTCGCCCGCGAGGGCCTGCACGTCGACGACGCGTTCGGGGCCGACGCCGAATTTTTCCTCGACCCCGTCGCGGTCGATGCGGCGGTTCTTCATCGCATCCAGCATTTCCACCCCGCCGCCGACCAGCTGCATCAGGTCCTTGTCGGAGCTGATGATGGTCACGCGCCCGCCGGCGTCACGGGCCTGGACGGCGAGGGTGGCGATCATGTCGTCGGCCTCGTAGCCTTCCATTTCCTTGCAGGCGATATTGAACGCCTCGGTCGCGCGGCGGGTGAGCGGAATCTGCGGGCGCAAATCCTCGGGCATCTCGTCGCGGTTGGCCTTGTACTCGGGGTACATGTCGTTGCGGAAGGTGTGGCTGCCCTTGTCGAAGATCACCGCGACATGGGTGGGGGCGTCGGCGCCGGTGCTGTCCTCGACATATTTCTGCAGCATGTTGCAGAAGCCCGAGACCGCGCCGATGGGCAACCCGTCGGATTTGCGGGTGAGCGGGGGCAGCGCGTGGTAGGCGCGGAAGATGAAGGCCGACCCGTCGATCAGGTGCAGGTGATGTCCCTTGCCGAATGCCATGTGCCGCGCCTTTCCTTGCTGTCGGAATACGTATCTCATGCCCGTCAGGGCAGTTCCAGCCTGAGTTTTTGCCGGGGATCAGCCGGGGTGGAACCAGCGGTGCCAGAGGGTCACGGCATGGGGCGTTGGTGTCCATCCGCCGAAGGCGATGGGCGTGGCAGTGCGTGCATATCCGTTGGTGGCGCGAGGGAAGCTTGTTGTTTGACAGTGGGTTGTTTGATTTTGCCGGATTTGGAGACACTGATTTTCTGCCGTAACGCTGGACCGAACATCCTGCATCGGGCACACTGGCAGATGTAGAAAGGCTGATTTTTTAAAGAGATTTGAAGATGTGACCGCTGTATTATGGTCGGCCTTTCTGCACGAAACTTGAAACCTGTGGCGCCGGTCGAGCGCGCCTTGGCCGGAACGCCGCCTCAAGCGGAGCAAGAAAATGGCCAAGACAGATCCCAAACCCCCTGATGCGACACGGCCCAAGCCCGGTGAGCCGGTCAAGACCAGCGACACCGAGAAACCAATCGTCATTTCGAGGCGGGTCTTCAGCGATTTCGCGATGATTTGAGGCGCGGAACCGTCGAAAAAGCAATTTCAGGATCGGCCAGGTCGTGACCGCGCGATATGCGAGGGATGACATTTCAAGGGCCATAGGTCAGCTGCCTGCTTGCTGTTCTCAGGCTGGCTGGCGATGTTCAGAAACCACCCACCCAATGCGTCTTGCGCCAGCATCGCGACGGAAGGGGTAGGTTGCGTGCTGTCAGCCGGGATGGAAGCGGCGGTGCGAGAGCGTCACGGCGTAGGGTGTCGGGGTCCACGCGCCGAAGCGGATGCCCGCGCGACGCAGGGTGCGCGAGACCCAGGTGTTGCAGGTGCGGAAGATATGGAAGCGGCCCGTCGCCTCGAAGAACATATCCGTATCGGTAAAGCCGGGGGCGGTGAGCGCGATGGCCGCGTGATCGGCGTCCGGTTTCAGTTGACGCAGGATTGCGGTCAGAAGCGCGGCGTACTCTGCTTGTGTCACCTTCAGGACCGGGCTTTCATACCCTTGGGGCAGCGGCCCGATCACGTCGGCGCGCAGGACGGCATCGTCGCCGGTGACGGCGCGCCAGAGCGTGGCGGCGGGGACATCGCTGTTGGGGCCTTCGTGAGTGTAGAACGCGCGGCTGCTCCAGCCGATCACCAGCCACTCGGCGTGGGGGTCCGCAAGGGGCAGGCCCGCCTGTTCGAGGTGGAAGAAGCGCGCCTGTGTGCGGGGTGTCAGTGGCAGGAGAAGGTCATAGTGGATCGGACCCGCGACCAGCCGGATCTCGATTGGCGGGCCGTCTTCGGCTGACGGGTTGAGCGCGAGCGGGCCGGGGATGAGGGCGCCCGCAATCGCGGCGAGCAGATAGAGGCCGACCAGTGCGACGAGGCCGAGCGCGACGCGGAAGACGGTTTTGCCGATCGTCCGGACTGCGTGGCTCAGACCTTGCCCTCGAAATCGCGGTGCACCAGCTTGGCGTCGCAATAGGGGCATTCGACGAAGCCGATGTCCTGCGGGATGGTCAGCCACACACGCGGGTGGCCCAGTGCCGCTTCGCCGCCATCACAGGCCACGCGGTAGCTGTCGACGATGCGGGTCTCGGGGGCTTGGGTCACCATTGACGGCGTTCCTTTTGGCTGCAAGTAGGTCGGGGCAGACTATATCCGAGAGACACCCGGGGACAAGAGCCGCCATGCCGACAAATGCAATCGAAGTGAGAGGCCTGGAGAAGGTCTATGGCGGCGGCAAGCACGGCATGTCCAAGCCAGCGCTGACGGGGGTGGACCTGGACGTGCCGAAGGGGTCGGTCTTTGGCCTGTTGGGGCCCAATGGCGCAGGCAAGTCGACGCTGATCAACATCCTGGCCGGGCTGGTGACCAAGACCGCGGGGCAAGTGAAGATCTGGGGCTTCGACCAGGATGTGAACCCGCGGCAAAGCCGGGCGTCGATCGGCGTGATGCCGCAGGAGCTGAACCTGGATCCGTTCTTTGCGCCGCGCGCGGCGCTGGAGGTGCAAGCGGGCTTGTATGGCGTGCCGAAAAAGGACCGGCGCAGCGACGAGATACTGGAACTGGTGGGGCTGAGCGACAAGGCCGAGGCCTATGCCCGGACGCTGTCGGGCGGGATGCGGCGGCGGCTGTTGCTGGCCAAGGCGCTGGTGCATCACCCGCATATCCTGGTGCTGGACGAGCCGACGGCGGGCGTGGATATCGAGCTGCGCCAGATGCTGTGGCAGAACGTGCGCAAGCTGAACGAGCAGGGGATGACGATCATCCTGACCACGCATTACCTGGAGGAAGCCGAGGAGATGTGCGACGAGATCGCCATCATCAACGAAGGCTCGGTCGTGGCGCGGGACAGCACGGCGCACCTTCTGGGCCAGATGGACCGGCGCACGATGGTGATCGAGCCTGAGGAAGAACCCGGCAAGCTGCCCGAGGGCGAAGGCCTGACCGTCGAGACGCGTCCCGGGGGACAGGTGGCGATCAGTTATCGCTCGACGAAGATGTCGGCCGAGGCGGTGCTGGAGGCGGTGCGGGCCTCGGGGATGCGCATCCGGGACGTGCGGACCGAGCAGGCGGACCTGGAAGAAGTGTTCCTGGAGCTGACGCGCTCGCGTTGAGGGCGGCTACTTGTCCTGCAGCTTGACCTCGATGGATTTCAGGCGTTGCAGCACCTCGTCACGGTAGGTGTCGGTGCGTTCTTCGGCCTCGAGGTTGTGGGCGTCCTGCATCGAGTTCACGATCAGGCCGACGACGAGGTTCACCACGGCGAAGGTGGTTACCAGGATGAACGGCACGAAGAAGGCCCAGGCGTAGGGGTAGACCTCCATCACCGGGCGGACGATGCCCATGGACCACGATTCCAGCGTCATGATCTGGAAGAGCGAATAGCCCGAGCGCCCGATGGTGCCGAACCATTGGTCGAACAGCGTGGCCTGTTCGGGGGTGCAGGCGGGGCATCCGCCGCCGAACAGCTTGGTCGCCATGACCGAGCCGATGTAGAAGATGATCCCCATCAGCAGGAAGACCGAGCCCATGCCGGGCAGGGCGTTCATCAACCCCTCGACCACGCGGCGCAGGGACGGAGTGACCGACAGCACACGCAACAGGCGCAGGATGCGCAGGGCGCGAAGCACCGAGAGACCTTGAGCCGAGGGGATGAGCGAGATGCCGACGATCACGAAGTCGAAGACGTTCCAGCCGTTTCGGAAGAACCCCGTGCCGCGGGCGAAGAGTTTCAGCCCGATTTCGACCACGAAGATCGCAAGACAGATCTTGTCCAGCATGACGATCAGCGGACCGGCGGCCGCCATCGCGGTCTGCGACGTCTCCAGCCCCAGCACCACGGCGTTGAAGAGGATCACCGCGAGGATGAAATTCTGAAAGCTCGTGCGGCTGACGAGGGTTTCGACGCGGGCGCGCAGGCCCTGGGGACTGGACTGGATTGACTGGCTCATGGCGCTGGATATGGGGCAGGCTGCGCGGGGGCGCAAGGCGCGGAACGCCTTAGTTGTCGGCCTTGGCCAGCATCCGCCCGAGACCGCGCCCGCCAAGGATGTGCATGTGGTAATGCGGCACTTCCTGGACCCCGGCCTCGCCGGCGTTCGAGATGGTGCGATAGCCCGGTTTGCCGTCGCCCGGCGAGACGCCGGTCATGGCGCAGACCCGGGCAGTGACGCGCATGAAGTCCACCAGTTCCGCCTCGGACGCTTCGGCCGCGAAATGGTCGTGGCACACGTAAGGCCCTTTGGGGATCACCAGCACATGCACGGGCGCTTGCGGCTCGATGTCATTGAAGGCGAGCGTGTGCTCGGTTTCCAGCACGGTGTCGTTGGGGATCTCGCCGCGTAGGATCTTGGCGAAGATATTCTGGTCGTCATAGGCAAAGGACATGATGTGCGGCCTCAGTCGGCATAAAGATGGTCGGTTCGGGCGATCTCTAGCGCCTTGTCGGGTGCGATATCAAGGAAACGGGCGATCAGCCCGGCGTTTTCCTCGGGGTCGTTGGATTGCTTCATGATGCTGTGGTTCTCGAACTCGGCATCGCGGATCCGGTCGGATTCGAAGTTGATGTCGCCGCGGATGGTGGGCAGCAGGCGTTCCAGCGTTTCCCTGGGCGTCTGCTCGCCGGCAAGGCCGACGCGGCGGGCATGGCCGACGAGGTAGTGGTCGGTGAACTCGCACTGGATTTCCAGCAGCTTGGTCGTGGAGCGGTCGTTGCAGAAATCCTCGAGCAGGTCGAGATTGCCGGGATCCATGCAGACGATCAGGCGGTCGGTCTCGAAATAGTCGAACAGCATCCGCATGAGCGCCCGGCGATGGCGCGTGCGCTTGCCCAGCGTGGCCTGGATGCCGCCCAGGTCGGGCAGGTGGGTGTTTTCCTCGTTGAAGAGGTATTCGATGGCCGGCACGTTGGTGACCTGGCGGATCTTGTCGATCATCCGCTTGGCGACGTGCCATTTCTTGCAGACGATGATCATCAGCTCGCGCTCGCGGCCCAGGGTGCTTTCGGTTTCCCAGAAACGCAGGGCGAAGCGGCGGCCGATGCGCCCGCGCCCGGTGAGAAACTTGAACAGGCTGCGCCCCTCGTCCGAGATGTTGAACCGAGCGGTTTCATCGGCATAGAGCGCGCCCAGGCGCGTCTTCAGTTCGGTCGCCTCGGCGCTGATCTTGCGGGCAAAGAGGGCGTCCTGGCTGAGCAGCAGGTCGTAGTGGTCGTTGTAGAACGTGACCGGCATCCCGTAGTCGGTGAACATCAGGAAGGTCAGCGTTCGCGTCCGGATCTCGTCTTCCGGCACGAGGTGACGCACGAGGGTCTGAAAGAAGGTTTCGTCCGGAATCCAGGTGGTGCGGAAAAAGCGCATCACGTCGCGCCGCTTGCGGGTGAACGCGAGGATCCATTCGATCGTGCGCCGGCGCAGGCACCACCACTGGCTGCCGATCTGGATCTGCAGGTCGGCGGGAATTTCGCGCGTCAGGCGCAGCTTCTTCTGGATGTTGTACGAGGTGTAGAACAGCCACTTGCGGTTCCGCTCGTTGAAGAAATGGCGGTAGATCAGCCGCTCTTCCTTCATGCCGGTCTTGATCCAGTCGGATGCGAAATAGTCGAAGCTTTCGATGTAATCGACATCGTTGGCATCGAGAAAATCATGGGTGTAGCGGGCCGACTTGATGGCCGCGCAATCGCCCGAGAGCATGTAGAAATGGGTGGCGCGGGGGAAGGCGTCGACCGCCGCCTCGATCGCGTGCAGCGTGGCCTGCACGAGCGACCACTCGCCCCAGCCGCACTTGATCCGCTTGCTGGCGAAGGTGACGTTGGGATTGTCGGCCAGCGCCGCGCGTATCTTCCTGTAATGCTCGGGATTTGCGCGGGCGTCGAAGTGGATCGACATGTAGTCGCCCGCCGCGGTCAGCATGTTGGCCTGTCCGATGATCGCATCGGGGTCCTTGTGGCACAGCAGAATGAAGGCGATCCTGGCCATGGGCGAAACGATTGACCTGCTCTTTCGTCGATTGATTATAGTGATAGAGGTGAACGTCCGTTGAATAAACAGGCTTTCTTTGGTTTTTTTAACGGGTTAAACACGGTTTGACCCGAGAAAACCAAAGCAGCGGGGTTGGAGGCAGGCGAATGGGCTTTCCCGGTACCTGGATGACGGAAAGCGAGAGCATGGTCTATCGCGTGGTGCCGAAATGCGCCTGCTCGACCATTGGGCAGATCATGTATTTCTCGGACCATGGCGCGTTTTTCGATGGCGACATCCACGATGCCACGGACGGCTTGCACAAGTGGGCCCGGGACGAAAGCCAGCCGCTGATCAAGGCCAACGTGCGCACGCACACGTCTTTCGCGTTCACCTGCGTGCGCAACCCCTATACCCGCATCCTGTCGTCGTTCTTCGACAAGATCTGCGGCATCCAGCGCAACGGCAAGCGGTACCGAGGCAAGCTGGTGCCCCTGTTGATCCAGAAATACGGGATCGAGGTCGGCGGCGAGGACGGCAAGCAGGAGTTCGACCAGATCAAGAGCTTCCGGCGGTTCCTGCTGTTCACCCGCGATACCATCCGCTGGAAACGCCCGATGGAACCGGACATTCACTGGTCGTCGATGTCGGGGCACGTGTCGACCTTCATCGTGAATGGCGGCACCTATGACAGGATCTTCTGGACGGAGCAGTTCAACGACGGGATGGCGGATGTCCTGAAGGCGACCCGGACGCCGAACAAGGTGGACCTGAAGACGATCCCGCGTTTCAACGAGAGCGAAGGGCACGGGCCGAAACGGGCGCACCCGGTCGAGGACTATTTCGACGACCTGTCGATGCACCTGGTGAAGGAAATCTACCACCGCGATTTCGAGCTGTTCAAATACGATTTCGACGATCCGTCGAACAAGATGCCCATCGGCGAGATCGACCTGGACGAGGTCCACGCCAAGCTGGGCGCCTAGGCGGGGCGCGCGTACCGCGCGCGCAGGCCTGTCTCGTCGTCGTGCCTCCTCCTCGGGCGTATGGCGGGCGTGACGCTTTCGCCCGGCCCTCGACGAGACGGCGAGCGTGGTGATCTGAGTATTTGCGGCAAGAAAAAGCCGGGAACGATATTTTAACGAAGCCGCGGCACGATCGGCCTGCGGTACAGGCTGGAGAGCCGATGACCGTGCAAGGAAAAGTCGCATCCGGGTATCGGGTCTGCATCGGCGCCGTGCCGAACGACGCCTGGCCCGGACGCGCATCCATGGCTTTTTCTTGCTGAAAATACTCGACTGGCCTGACGCCGGCCTTTCGGACAGGCGCGTGTCGACCGCGTGGCCCATCGGAACCGGCGCGGAAAATCCGGGATTTTCCGGACCATTTTATTTCTTCAAGAAAATGGCCTTTCTCAGACCAGCCCTTCGGCCCTGAACATCGCCTTCACGTCAGCCTCTGGCCGGGCGCCGTAGTGGCTGATCACCTCCGCGCCCGCAATGCAGCCCATGCGCCCGGCCACGTCCAGCGACGCGCCGGTGGCCAGGCCATAGAGAAAGCCCGCGGCAAACTGGTCGCCCGCGCCGGTGGTGTCGACCGGGGTGATTTCATCGACGGGGACGGTCACGGTGTCTTCGCCGCGCACGATCACCACGTCCCGGCCCGAGCGGGTGCAGACGATCAGGCCGCTTTCCGATGCGGCCTGCTCCAGCGCGGTGCCGAGATCGTCGGTCTCGTAGAGCGCGCACCATTCGTGTTCGTTGCCGATCACGTAGTCCAGTTCGGTCACCAGCTTGCGGAAGTCGGCACGGTGACGGTCGACGCAGAACGGGTCCGACAGGGTGATGCCGGCCATGCCGCCGCCGTCGCGGCAGGCGCGCGCGGCGGCGAGGAAGGCCGCTTTGCCCTTGTCCTTGTCGAAGAGATAGCCCTCGAGAAAGAGCAGGCCCGCATTGCCTGCGACCGCGTCGTCGACGTCGTCGGGGCCAAGTTCGGTCGAGATGCCGAGATAGGTGTTCATCGAGCGCTCGCCGTCCGGCGAGACGAAGATCATCGAGCGGGAGGTCGGCAGTTCGCCTTCGCTGGCCGGCGCGTTCACGAAGTCGGTTCCGACATCCGACATTTCCCGTGCATAATCGCGCCCAAGGGCGTCGTCGGCCACGCGTCCGATAAAGGCGGTGGAGAGACCCAGGGCCCCCAGCCCGGCGATGGTGTTCGCCACCGAGCCGCCCGCCATCTGGGTGCGGTTCTGCATGTTGTCATACAGGTGTTCGGCCCGATCCTGCTCGATCAGCTGCATGATGCCCTTTTCGATGCCCACGCGGGACAGAAACCCGTCATCGGCCTGCGAGAACACGTCGACGACGGCGTTGCCGATGCCCACGGCCTGGTACTTGTTCATATGGTCTTTTCCTCGAACTGGCAGAGGTCGCGGATGATGCAGGACCGGCACATCGGGGCGCGCGCCTTGCAGTGGTAGCGGCCGTGCAGGATCAGCCAGTGGTGGGCGTGCTGCTGGAAATCCACCGGCACGTGGTCCTCGATGGCGCGTTCGACCGCGTCCACATCCTTGCCCGGGGCGATGCCCGTGCGGTTGCCGACCCGGAAGATATGCGTGTCGACCGCCTGTGCGGGATAGCTCCACCACATGTTCAGCACGACGTTGGCCGTCTTGCGCCCGACGCCGGGCAGCGATTGCAGCGCGGCGCGGGAATTGGGCACCTCGCCGTCGAACTTGTCGATCAGGATGCGCGACAGCTTCATCACGTTCTTGGCCTTGTTGCGGTAAAGGCCGATGGTCTTGATATGCTCGATCAGCTCTTCCTCGCCCAGGTCCAGCATCTTCTGCGGGGTGTCGGCGATCTTGAACAGCTCGCGCGTGGCGCGGTTGACCCCCGCATCGGTCGCCTGCGCCGAGAGCGCCACGGCCACGAGAAGCGTGTAGGCGTTCACGTGGTCGAGCTCGCCCTTGGGTTCGGGAGACGACTCCTGGAACCGGGTGAAGATCTCGCGGATCGTGTGGTAGTCGAGTTGCTTGGCCATGGCTTACCTTGTGCCCGCTTTGGTCGGGATGCGCAACATTCGGGTCGCGGCGATGCGGGTGTGCGACTACATTCCGTATATCGAATGGAGAGCCGTCATGAGCGCCGAAATCAACACCGAAATCCGCGACGGGTATCATTTCAATGTCATGCGCCGGGCGATCGACCTGATCGACGCGGGCGGGCCGGGGGTGCGGCTGGCGGATCTCGCCCGGGACATGAACATGAGCCCCGCGCATTTCCAGCGGCTGTTCACGCAATGGGTGGGCGTGAGCCCCAAGCGGTACCAGCAATACCTGGCGCTGGGCCAGGCCAAGGATCTGCTGGCGGGGCGGTTCACGACGCTGGACACCGCGCATGAGCTGGGTCTGTCGGGCACCGGGCGGCTGCATGACCTTTTCCTGCGGTGGGAGGCGATGAGCCCCGGCGAGTTCGCGCGGCGGGGCGAGGGGCTGAAGATCGCGTGGGGGTGGTTCGACAGCCCCTTCGGACTGGCGCTGGTGATGGGCACCGAGAAGGGCATCTGCGGCATCGGGTTTGCCAGCGAAACGGGCGAAGAGGCGGCGATGGAGGACATGATCTCGCGCTGGCCCAACGCGGAATTCACGGAGGACCCGTTGATGCTGCGCCCGTGGGTGTTGCAGGCCTTCGGCGCGGGCGACCAGACGGCGGAAAAAGTGCCGCTCTACATGATCGGGGCGCCGTTCCAGATCAAGGTATGGGAGGCGTTGATGCAGATCCCGTCGGGCCACGTGACGACCTATTCGGAGATCGCGCAGGCCATCGGAAACCCGAGGGCCGTGCGCGCCGTGGGCACGGCGGTGGGGCGCAACCCGGTGAGTTTCCTGATCCCGTGCCACAGGGCGCTGCGCAAGTCGGGCGGGCTTGGCGGGTATCACTGGGGCCTGCCTGTCAAACGCGCGATCCTGGCATGGGAAAGTGCGCGGGCCGAGGCCGGGTGAGACCATTTTCCGCGCAGAAAATGGGGCAGGAAATGTGCATTTCCTGCCGCCGCCGGGCGGCGGGCGCGGCGGTTCTGCGCGGATCGCCGCCGGTTTCCCCGTAAAAAACGCTTGGGCCTTGGCCGTAAATTGCTTAGAATCAACGGCAGACCCGGCAAACGGGCGCTTGGAACATGAGGCATCAGGATGAGCATTTCACAAAAAACAGTCACCCTTATTGCGGGTTTGTCGATGTTGGGGGCCACGGCCTGCACCAGCCCGGCCTACCTTGACGACACCGCTGTCGACCGCAACCAGAAGGCCAAGCAGGGTGCGCTGCTGGGCGGCCTGATCGGGGCGGGCGCGGGCGCGCTTGTCGCCGACAAGAAGGTCAAGGGCGCGCTGATCGGCGGCGCTGTCGGCGCGGCGGGCGGTGCCGTCGCCGGCAACATGCTGGACCGGCAGGAAGCCGAGCTTCGCAACAACATCGGCAACGACAATGTCGATATCCAGAACACCGGCGACCGCCTGATCGTGACGTTGCCGCAGGATATCCTGTTCGACGTGGACAGCGCAGCGGTGCGTCCGGGACTGCGCAGCGATCTGTCCGCGGTGGCGCAGAACCTGCAGAATTACCCCGACAGCCGGGTGCAGATCGTCGGCCATACGGACAATTCCGGCGGTGCCGAACATAACCAGGCCCTGTCCGAGCGGCGGGCCAATGCGGTGGCGGACGTGCTGATGAATGGCGGCGTGGCGTTCAGCCGGATCGACGCGTTCGGCCGGGGCGAGGACGCGCCGGTGGCGTCGAACCTGACCGAGGACGGCAAGGCGCAGAACCGCCGCGTCGAGATCGTCATCCTGCCCAACGCGGCGTGACGCCGGCGAAGATTATTCTGCGAATAATCCGGCCCTGAAACAAGACGCCCCGCCGGAGGACCCGGCGGGGCGTTTGCGTTGCAAGCCTTGCGTTCAGCCGAAAACGCGGCCCAGGGCCTCGTCGACCGAGGCGACGATCTGGTCGATGTCATCCTTGGTCGAGATGAGCGCGGGAGAGAAGCACAGCGTGTTGTTGAAGCCCGGGATCGAGCGGTTGGTCACGCCGATGATCGTGCCCTGCGCCATGCAGTCGGCGACGACGGCCTGCGCCTGTTTCTCGGGCACCGGCTCCTTGCTGGCGCGGTCGGAGACAAGCTCGGCCCCGAGGAAGAGGCCCTTGCCACGCACCTGCCCGATGACGGTGTGCCTGTCGGCCAGCGCGTTCAGCTGGTCCGTCATGTAGTCGCCCATCTTCGTGGTGTTTTCCAGCAGGCCTTCTTCCTCGATGATTGCGACGTTTTCCAGCGCCGCGGCGGGGCCGGCGGTGCAGCCGCCGAAGGTCGAGATGTCGCGGAAGTAGTTGAGCGGATCCTCGATATCGTCCTTGAACATGTCGAAGACCTTTTCGTTGGTCACGCAGCAGGCGATGGCGGCATAGCCGGAGGCGACGCCC